>JACSRI010000133.1 GCA_014879845.1 Opitutaceae bacterium | reverse complement strand
GTCAACCAGCTCCGCGAGGTGGTCGACGAGATCCTCGAGGCCGGCCGCGATTTCGCCTACGGCCTGGAAGCCGGCTCCAAGCCCGAGCTGATGATCGCCCTCGCCGTGCACGACTCCAACACCCGGCTGATCATCTGCAACGGCTACAAGGACGAGGACTACATCCGCATCGCCCTGCTCGGCCGCCGTCTCGGCAAGAAGATCATCATCGTGGTCGAGCAGCTCACCGAGCTGGAGCCGATCCTGCGCATCGCCCAGGAGATGGGCGTCAAGCCGATGATCGGACTGCGCGCCAAGCTCAACACCCGCGGCGAGGGCCGCTGGGCCATGTCGACGGGCGACACCGCGAAGTTCGGCCTCACGACAGCGGAGATCCTCACGGTCTGCACGCGCCTGAAGGAGCTGCGCATGCAGCAGTGCCTGCGCCTGCTGCATTTCCACATCGGCTCGCAGGTGCCGAACATCATCACGATCAAGAACGCGGTCATCGAGGCGTCGCGCTACTACTGCCAGCTGGTGAAGTCCGGCTTCCCCATGGGCTACCTCGATGTCGGTGGAGGTCTCGGCATCGACTACGACGGCTCGCGCACGAACTTCGAGAGCTCGATGAACTACTCGCTCGACGAGTATGCGCGCGACGTGGTGTTCAATGTCCGCGAGGTCTGCACCGCAATGAGCGTGCCCGTGCCCGACCTCGCCTCCGAGAGCGGCCGCGCCGTGGCCGCGCCGCACTCCGTGCTCGTGGTCGAGGTGTTCGAGCGCATCTCGCGCGAGGAGGCGCTCATCGGCGCCCTGCCGCCGGGTCCGCGCCACAAGCTCGTCGAGGATCTCGAGGCCCTGCTCAACCCCGCCGGCAAGTACGGCCGGCTCGAGCGCTTCCACGACGCGCTGCAGAAAAAGGAGGAGGCCGCCGCCCTCTTCAACCTCGGTTTCCTCGACCTCCAGGGCCGGGCCCAGGCCGAGTCGCTCTTCTGGCAGATCTGCCGTCAGATCGACGCCGAGGCTCCAGCGAGTGGATACGAGCCCGAGGAGCTGCGCGACCTGCGGAAGATGCTCGCGGACCAATACGTCTGCAATTTCTCCGTCTTCCAGTCGCTCCTCGACCACTGGGCGCTCAAGCAGCTCTTCCCCGTCTCGCCCATCCATCGCCTCACGGAGAAGCCCTCGGTCAACGCCACGCTCGTCGACATCACCTGCGACAGCGACGGCAAGATCCAGCAGTTCATCGATCTGCAGGACGTGCGCGACTTCCTCCCGCTCCACCCGCTCAACGGCCGGCCCTACTACCTCGCGGTCTACCTCGTCGGCGCCTACCAGGACATCATGGGCGACCTGCACAATCTCTTCGGTCGAGTCAACGAGGTGCACGTGTTCCTCGAGGACGACGAGGAAGACGGTTTCTACATCGAGGACACGATCGCCGGCAGCCGCATCGCCGAAGTGCTCGATGGCGTGCAGTACGACCCGGACGACCTGTGCCGGATGATGAAGAAGCAGATCGACACCGCCATCCGCAAGGACCTGGTCAAACCCCGCGAGGGCATCGGCCTCCTCGAGCTCTACGAGAGCCTCGTGCAGGAGCGCACCTACCTCCGCGTGCGCTACGAGAAGAAGAAACCGGACGCGACCAAGCCCGTTCCGAAGAAACGCGCGAAGAAGAAGTGATCAGGTCGGGCGAGGTCTCCGGCCGAGCCGCCACCGCAGGCACGCTGGCGACGCGGCTCGGCCTGAGGCCTCGCCCGACTCTCGACCTCGTCGCCCCATGCCCTCCGAATCCGCCCCCGCCGCCTTCAAGGAATGGTTCAACGCCGCACGCTACCGCGCACTCGCGGATCAGCTGCGCGCGATCGAGCCGCGCTTCCACCACGCGCGCTTCCTGCAGTTGACGCTCGACGGGCTGGCCGGGCGTTCGCTCATGCAGCGGATGAACCAGGCCGCGATCGCCGCCGAGACCGCCCTGCCCGGCTCCTTCCCGGACAAGCTGGCGGTGCTCCGCGCGCTCGCACCGAAGATCGAGCATGGTTTCGTCACGATCTTCCTGCCCGACTTCGTGGCCCGGTTCGGCCTCGACCACGCCGACGCCTCACTCGACGCGCTGCGGTTCTTCACGCGTTTCGGGTCCTCGGAGTTCGGCATCCGGCCGTTCATCGAACGCGATCCACGGCACACGCTCGCTGTCATGCTTTCCTGGGCACGCGAGGGCGACGAGCATGAGCGCCGCCTCGCCAGCGAGGGGTGCCGTCCGCGCCTGCCGTGGGGCCGCCGCCTGCCGGCCTTGGTCCGCGACCCGGCTCCGCTGCGCCCGATCCTCGAGACGTTGAAAGCCGACCCGGCGCTCTATGTGCGCAAATCCGTCGCGAACAATCTCAACGACGTCGCCAAAGATCATCCCGACTGGATGCTCGACCTGCTCGAGGCCTGGGACCTCGAGCACCCGCACACCGCCTGGATCGCCAAGCGCGCCGCACGCACGCTGATCAAGCGCGGGCACCCGCGCGCCCTGAAGTTATTCGGCATCGGAGCCGCGCCCAAGGTCTGCGCCACCCTGGCGGTAACACCGCGCCGCATCACCCTCGGCGAGTCGATCACCCTCGCGGTGGCGTTGGAGTCGACGAACGGACGCGCCCAGAAACTCGCCGTCGACTACGTGGTCCACTACGTCAAGGCGCGCGGCACGACCTCGGCGAAGGTCTTCAAGTGGACCGAACTCACGCTCGCACCCGGCGAGACGATCGAGCTGACCAAGCGCCAGACGATCCGTGATTTCACCACGCGCCGGCACCACGCCGGCCGGCATAGGATCGAGCTCCAGGTCAACGGCCGCATCGTCGCCGAGGCGGCGTTTGCGCTGAAACGGTAAACCGGGGCCTCCACCCGGACTGCTGCGCATGCGCGGTCCCGAGACATTCGTGGCGGCGCAGGAGCATCGCCCTCCACGCTGTCGATCCAGCGCTTCCCTGGAGGGCCGCGCTCCCGCGCGGCCGCACAGACAACCGTCGCACCGTTACGGCTCGGCCAGGAGCCCCGCCCGACTCGACGCGGGCGAAAAGTCCCGCGCCAGACTCCCACGCCCCGGGCCGAGTGTCATCCACTAGATGACACTCGGTTCGGCGGCCTCTCCGGCCAGGGCCACCACTTGAGTGACGGTGATCGCCGGAAGCCGGACGAACTCAGCGTGCGAGCCCCGCCAATCGCGCCATGATGTGCTTCGACACCTCGATTCCCCTGGCCATGACGGACAAGTTGAAGCTCTCGTTCGGCGCGTGCAGGTTGTCCTCCGGCAGGAACATGCCCATGAGCACGGAGTCGAGCCCGAGTACGCGCTTGATGTCCGCGATGATCGGGATGCTCCCGCCCTCCCGCAGAAAGAGTGGCGGCTTGCCAAACACCTTGGTCACGCCCTCCTCGGCCGCGGCGAAGGCGGTCGCGAGGACGGGCGACTGGCCCTTCGGGGTATTGCTGCGGCCGGGCGGCACGACGACGTACGGCGGCCCCTGGTGCCCCTTCGTCACGGTCATGGACACGCCCTTGGGACAACGCTCGTGGAGCGCGCGCTCGACCAGCGCCCAGATGGCGTCGGGGTCCTGGTCGGAGACGAGGCGGCAGGAAATCTTGGCAAAGGCGCGCGACGGGATGACCGTCTTGCTTCCGGCGCCCTGGTAGCCGCCGCCGATGCCGTTGAACTCGAGCGTGGGCTGGAAGCGCGTGGCCTCAAAGGGGTCGAAGCCCGGCGGCGTGTGGAACCGCGGAATGCCGAGAAACTCCTGGTATTGGGCGACGCTCGTGCCGAGGCGCTGGAGCTCGTCGCGTTCCCATGGTTCGACCCCGAGCACCGCGTCGTAGTAGCCGGAGATGTTCACCCGGCCGTCCGGCGTGTGCAGGGTCGAAAGCACCTCGGCAAGTGCCTGTATCGGGTTGAGCAGCACACCTCCATGCAGGCCGGAGTGCAGGTCGCCCTTCGGGCCGACGATCTCGACCTCGCCCGTCACGATGCCGCGCAGGCCGCAGGTGATCACGATCTGGTCGGGCGACGGGATGCCGGTGTCGGAGAGGAGGAAGAGGTCGCCCTGGAGCTTGTCGCGGTGCTTCTCGATGAAGCCATGAAAACTCGGGCTGCCGATCTCCTCCTCGCCCTCGACCACCATCGTGACGCGCAGCGGCAGGCTGGGATTCTCCGCAAGCAGGTGCGCGAGCGCCGTCACGTGGACGAGGAACGGGCCCTTGTTGTCGGCCGAGCCCCGGCCATAGATGCGCTCGCCCCGGATCTCCGGCTCGAAGGGCTGGGACGTCCAGAGGTTCAGCGGGTCCGGCGGCTGCACGTCGTAGTGGCCGTAGATGATCACGTGCGGCCAGGAGGCGGGGCCTTCGCGGCGGGCCATGACGATCGGCTGCTTTTCCGTCGGCACGATCTCCACCTTGAGCCCAAGTTCGCGCAGCATGCCGGCGACGAACTCGCGGCAACGCTGCATGCCCGGCGCAAAAGCCGGGTCCGCCGACACGCTGTCGCAGCGGATGTACTCCTTCAGTTTCGCGACGTGATCAAACATGCGGCGAGGCTCGCGAGGGCCTGATGCCGAGGCGAATCAAAAGACACGGTCAGGTCGCGCAGGCGTCCACACTGCGCGACCAGTCGCGCGGCCCGCGCAGTCCCGCGCTTCACGCTGAGGCAGGCTGGAAGCCTGCTCTACGGTGAGCCCCACCCGCCCGCTCACTGCTTCGTCTTCGAGAGCTCGTATTCCTCGACGGCGATCGGCATGAACTGATGGAGCTTCTTGATGCGCGTGTCGTCGGACGGATGGGTGGACATCCACTCCGGCGGCTTGGTCTTGCCCTCGGACTCCTCCTTCATGCGCGTCCAGAAATCGATCGCGGCGCGCGGGTCATAACCGGCGCGTGCGGCATAGCGCAGGCCGATCTCGTCGGCCTCGTTTTCGTTGAGGCGCGAATACGGCAGGAGCACACCGAACGTCGCGCCCACGCCGTAGGCGGCGAGCCAGGCCTGGCGTTCGCTGCTGTCCTTGTCGTCGAGCGCCACATCCAGGGCGACGCCGCCCGCGGCGAGCAGGATGCCCTGCGACATCCGCTCCGATCCATGCCGTGCGATCACGTGCGCGATCTCGTGGCCCATGACGATCGCGAGTTCGTCGTCGGTCTGGGCAATGCGGAACAGGCCGGTGTGCACACCGACCTTGCCGCCCGGCAGCGCAAAGGCGTTCGGCGTGTCGTCATCGAAGAGAACGAATTCCCACTCCGCGTTTGGCAGGGCGTTGCCCACGACGTGGGCGATGCGCGTGCCGACGCGCGTGACCGTGGCGGTCATGTAGGGGTCGTTCGAGACCTTGCGTTGCGCCTTGATGTCGGCGAACGAAGTCTCGCCGAGCTGCGTCTCCTGCCCGATCGGCACGAGCATGAGTGATTTGCGCCCGGTCTCCGGGACGGTGTAGCAGCCGGTCAACAGCACGAGAAACGGAAGGAGCAGCAGGCAACGTTTCATGAGCAGGTGAATGAACTGACCGCCGCCGCGCGCGCAAGTGCCCTCTGCCGAGCGAACTCGCGCGCCCCGGTGTCGGGGCGGCGGTGGAGTCGGGCGCGATGCGATCCGCGGCCGCGCCTGCCCCACCGATCAGTGTTTGAAGTGCCGGATGCCGGTGAAGACCATCGCCATCCCGCGCTCGTCCGCGGCGGCGATCACCTCGGCGTCGCGCACGGAGCCGCCCGGCTGGATCGCCGAAGTCGCGCCGGCATCGGCCGCGGCGATCAGCCCATCCGGGAAAGGGAAGAGCGCCTCGGAGACGACGACCGAGCCCTTGAGATCGAGCTTGGCCTCGCCGGCCTTCCACACCGCGATGCGTGAACTGTCGACCCGGGCCAT
Organism: Opitutaceae bacterium; assembly: GCA_014879845.1. Lineage (GTDB taxonomy): Bacteria > Verrucomicrobiota > Verrucomicrobiia > Opitutales > Opitutaceae > JAEWQP01. The sequence continues at coordinate 3,576 of JACSRI010000133.1, read as the reverse complement.
CTGGCCGGCGCCGATGCCGAGTGTGCGCTCGCCGCGCGTGTAGACGATGGCGTTTGACTTCACATGCTTGCACACACGCCAGCCGAACATCATCGAGGCCCACTCGTCGGCCGTGGGCTGGCGCTTGGTCACGACCTTGAACTCGGCCGGGTTGCCCAGGATGGCGTCGCGGTCCTGCACGAGCACGCCGCCGATGACTGAGCGCACCTCGCGCATCGAATCGGCGCCGAGGCCCTGCTTCGCGATCATGAGTCGCAGGTTCTTCTTCTTGGCGAAGATCTCGCGCGCCTCGTCGCTGAAGCGCGGGGCGATGATCACCTCGGTGAAGATGTCCTTGATCTCATTCGCGAGCGCGGCGTCGAGCGTCTGGTTCACCACGACAATGCCACCGAACGGTGCCTGGCGGTCGGTCGCGAACGCGAGATCCCAGGCGTCCTTGAGCGAACCGGCGCTGGCGACGCCGCACGGATTCGTGTGCTTGAGGATCGCGACTGTCGGCTTCTCGAACTCGCCGATCAGGTAGGTCGCGGATGTTATATCGAGGATGTTGTTATAGCTGAGTTCCTTGCCCTGGAGTTGCTCGAAATGCTCGTGGAACGTGCCGTAGAGCGCGGCCTTCTGGTGGGGGTTCTCGCCGTAGCGCAACGCCTGCGCCTTCTTGTAGCTCAGGGACACGGTCGCCGGGAAACCACTGATGGCGTCGAGATCGGGTTCGTCGGCATTGGCCTCGAGGTAGCGCGCGATGGCGGCGTCGTAGGTCGCAGTGCGCTGGAAGACCTTGAGCGCGAGCTTGCGGCGCAGCGCGCCGAGCTTCGCGGGATCATCGTAGGCATCGAGCACGGCAAGATAGTCGGCGGGATCGCACACGACCGTGACAGCCTCGTGATTCTTCGCGGCACTGCGCAGCATCGACGGTCCGCCGATATCGATGTTCTCGATCGCCTCCTCGCGCGTGACGTTCGGCTTCGCGACCGTGGCCTCGAAGGGATAGAGGTTCACCACGACGAGGTCGATCAGGTCGATGCCGTGCTGTTTCGCCTGCTCCAGGTGTTCGTGGCTGTCGCGACGGCAGAGCAGGCCGCCGTGCACCTTCGGGTGCAGGGTCTTCACGCGCCCCTCCATCATCTCGGGAAAATCGGTGTGCGCACTCACGTCGGTGACGGGCAGGCCGGCGTCGCGAAGCATCTTCGCGGTGCCGCCGGTCGAGAGGAGCTTGAACCCGTGGCGCCGCACGAGCGCCTTGGCGAAGTCGAGGAGGCCGGTCTTGTCGCTGACGGAGAGGAGCGCGAGCTTGTTCACCCGCGAGATTTCCCCGACGCGCAGCGAACGCGGCAAGAAGAAAGCCGCGCACCACTCACACCCGCAGGTGCGGATGCCGTGCGGCGTATTCCTCCGCGTAGGCTGCGAAGGCGGACTTCAGGCGCGCGCTCACCGAGTCCGGCCGCACCGGGTAACGGTGAGCATCGATCGCCTCGACCGGACCTATATCACGTGTCGACGAGGTGAGGAAACACTCGTCAAACCCGGCGAGGTCCTCCGGGCGGATCGTCTCCTCACGCAACTCGAGGCCCGCCCGCGCCGCGATGTCGCGCACGATCAACTCACGCGTGATGCCCTCGAGGATGCCGGCACCGAGCGGCGGCGTGATCAGCACGCCCCGGCGCACGAAGAAGATATTGCACACGGCCGCCTCAGTAATCGCGCCGTCCTGATTGAGTATAACAACCTCGTCCGCGCCGCGGGCCTTGGCCTCGCGCAGGCAGAGCAGGTTGTTGAGGTAGTTGCCGGTCTTCCACGCCGGATTCAGCGTGTCGGGCGCGTTGCGGTGGAGCGACGTGGCGACGCTCAGATGCAGCCCGGCACGGCCCGCCTTCGGGGCGCCGATCTTGAGCCGTTGAACCAGCAGCACCCAGGTGGGAGCATCGGCCAGAGTTGTATCAAGCCCGATCGCGCCGGCCCCCCGTGTCACCTGCAGGCGCACGTAGATCTCGCCTGTATCACCTGTGCGCGCGCGCCAGGCCGAGACTGTGCGCTTGATCTCCACGGCGAGGTTCTCGCGCGTGAGGCCGTGGGCCAGGTGCAGCGCGCGCGCCGATCGCTCGAGGCGCAGCCAGTGCTCCTCGAAGCCGAAGATCACGCCGTGATAGGTGCGCCACACCTCGTAGATCGCGTCGCCATAAAGGAAACCGCGGTTGAGCGGCGAGATCGACGGCTCCGCCGCATCGTGGAGCCGACCGTTGGTGTTGGCCTGGATAAACTCGCTCATATCAATTTCGACAAGACCCGGTGATCCGCCATCGCGCCTCGGCCAACAACAAAAAAAGCCCGCCGCACGCGCGACGGGCCCCCTTGTCGAACGAAGCGATCGGCTGCGACGATCAGGAGCCGGCCGCGCCTCCCGAGTCCTTGTCCGAACCCGTGCCGCGCGTCAGTCCGGCCGCGCGTTTGATATTCTGCACCGTCGGGAGCGAGACTCCGAAGCGCTTGGCCACAGCCGCGCCCGTGCCGCCCTCTTTCACCGCGGCGAGGATGCTGTCGCGCAATTCGGGCGTGATCGTCGTGCGCTTCCTGCGTCCCTTTCTCTCGGCCTTGGCGTCCGCAGGTTTGGCTCCCTTCTTGCGACCCCGCTTCGGCGCGGCCTTTTCCAGCGCCTTGAGGGCCTTGATCAAATCACTGCGGCTGGCGAAGCCGAGATCGGTGTGGGCACGAGCGAGGGCCGTTTCTCGCTCCTCCAGGACAGCCTTCTCCAGTTCGACGATCTTGGCCTTATAATCCGCGAGTTCCTTGATTTTTGATGAGAGCATGCGCGTCGTATCAATCACGCTACAGCAGGGCTGGCAATCGCAATATCATCTTATATCAATCTGCAATCCCGTGCGGTCCCGCGCCTGCGCCCTGTTTCATCCCAGACGGATGCGCTGCACGATGCCCGCACCTGCGACCACGCATGCTCCCTCGGGCCGAACGCGCCGCACTCTAGGGGAATTCCCCGCCCGACGCCTGGGAGCCACACCGCTGCACGGCGCCCCCGCGTTCTGGCATCATGCCCGCACCATGAACACGACGACCACCGCCCCTTGGATGTCCCTCGCCATTCCGCCCGATCGCCTCCAGCCCCTCGAAGTGCAGCTGCACGACCGTTCCGTGCGCCGCGCGGTCTGGACCGGCTCGCGGTGGTGGAGCGAGGACCGCGAGGTCTCGCCGATCGCGTGGCGGCCCCTGTGGTCTCCCGAACTCGCGATCGCCGTCTGACTCTCCGACTTTCCCGACAGCGCACGCCGGCCGCCCGCATCAGGGCGACCGGCGTTTTCTTATTCAGCCGTTTTCGGGTCCGTGCCCGCGGCGTCGATACGCCGCGCCACGGCCAGGCGCTCGAGCACCACCACCCCGGCGAAGCCCGCCAGCACGGCCGTGAGAAAGGCGCCCGCCACGGTGGCCACGATCACCGGAGGCAGATCCAGCAGCCCGACGCCCAGCACCCCGGCAACGAACGCGACCAGGCCCACGACGACGCCCTCGATCACCTGCCGTCCCGCCGAGCGCCTCCGGGCACCGCGCACGAACCGGCGGGCGAAG
>JACSRI010000113.1 GCA_014879845.1 Opitutaceae bacterium | reverse complement strand
CCGGCTGCGGCTCGACCATGGTCATCGGAGGTGCGGGAGTCGTCGCCTCGGCGCGAACGCCTTGAGGCATCCTGACCAGGAGTACGAGCAGCGTGACGTTGACCGCCGCCGAGGCGGCGAGGACCACGTATCGGAGCATGTGGGGTAGCGGGTTCGAGCCATCGAACCGTTCGGCGGCTCGCCCAAGAACGCTGTGCGTTCGGTGGGGCAACGCGAGCGCAGAGCGTTGCGCAACGAAAGCTCGAGGGTCGGCTCCGGCGCGCGCCGGCAGGGCGCTTCGCGAGCGGCGAAGCTGCTGCGCGTTGCACGAAGTTCTCAGTCGCTCAAGGGCGGCAGATCAGGAAGATTCGCGGGCGCACTCCGACCCACACCGATGTCTCCCGCTCGTCTCGACCCTCCCTCCGTTCTTCGTCTGTTCCGCCATGCCCTGTGTGGGACCTTTGCGGCGGCCGGTCTGCTTGCCGCGGCCGTCCACGCGGCCTCGCCGTGGTCCGTGCGCGACTTCGGCGCCACGGGCGACGGGCGCACGCTCGACACGGCGGCGGTCAATGCCGCGATCACGGCAGCCGCGGCGGCGGGCGGCGGGACGGTGGAGTTCCCCGCAGGCGAGTACCTCTGCCACTCGATCCGGCTGAAGAGCCACATCACGCTTCACCTCGGCGCGGGCGCGACGCTCATCGCTGCCGATCCGCCGAAACCGGGCGAGCCCGGCGGCTACGATCTGGCCGAGCCGAACCCGTGGAATCAGTATCAGGACTTTGGGCACTCGCACTGGCACAACAGTTTGATCTGGGGCGAAGACCTCGACGGTGTCTCGATCCTCGGGCCGGGCCGCATCTACGGCCGTGGTCTCAGCCGCGGCAACGGGCGAGTCTCGCGGCCGGTCGGCGCACCGCCGCCACCTCCGGTCGACGGGCTTCCGGCTGACGTGCTCGCGGCCGACGGGGCTTTCGAGTTTCCGCCGCGGCCGGACCTGGTTCCCGGGCCGTTCAACTACCCGAATGCGCGCGACACGCTGCCCGACGGCACGGCCAACAAGGCCATCGCGCTGAAGAACTGCCGCAACGTGATCCTGAGGGATTTCTCCGTCCTGCATGGCGGCCACTTCGCCATCCTCGCCACCGGTGTGGACAACCTCACGATCGACAACCTGCTCATCGACACCAACCGCGACGGCATCGATATCGACGCGTGCAGCAACGTGCGGGTGAGCAACACCTCGGTGAATTCGCCGTGGGACGACGGCATCTGCCTGAAGGCCTCGCACGCGCTCGGGTACGCTCGCGCCTGCGAGAACATCACGATCGTGAACTGCTTCGTGAGCGGCTTCGACGAGGGCACGCTGCTCGACGGCACCCGCCGGCGCACCTGGGTGACGCGCGGCGGGCCGCACGGCCGGATCAAGCTCGGCACTGAGGCGGGTGGAGGTTTCCGCAACATCACGATCGCCAACTGCGTGTTCGAGCACTGCCGCGGCCTCGCCCTCGAGCAGGTCGACGGTGGCGTGCTCGAGGACATCGCCATCACCAACATCACCATGCGCGAGGTGCAGAACGCGCCGCTCTTCATCCGCCTCGGCGCCCGTTTGCGCCGGCCCGACACGACCGAGCCCGGGCCGGTGCGCCGCATCCTTGTCTCGAATCTCGTCGCCCAGGACGTCGCGCCCGAGCATGGCATCCTCATCGCCGGCCTCGCGGGGCACCGCATCGAGGATGTCGTGCTGGAGAACATCATGCTCCAGTTTCGCGGTGGCGGCACGGCCGCGCAGGCCGCGCGCGAGGTGCCGGAGATGGCGAAGGCGTATCCGGATCCCTATGAGTTTGGCACACTGCCGTCCTGGGGATTGTTCGCGCGCCATGTCGCGAACCTCCAGGTGCGCGGCCTGCAGTTGCGCGTGATCGCGCCCGACGCGCGTCCGGCCGTGTTGCTCGAGGACGTCGCGGGCGCGCGTTTCGGCGACACGTTGCTCGACACCTTTCCGGGGGTGCCGGCCTGGTCGCTCAAGGACGTGACCGGCCTGCACGCGCGCGACACCACGGGCCTGGCGGAGGGCGACATGCCTCCCGTCGGCGCGCGAGTGATGCGGTGATTGCCGGGTGTCGGCGGGCTCAGGCGCGTGGGCGCGACCGCTCGAGCAGCTCGCCGACGATGCGTGTCAGCGCCGCGCTGTCGCAGGGCTTGGCCATGTGCACGAAGTGATCGGGTGAGGAGGGCTGTCGCGCCGTCGTCTCCGGGTTGTATCCAGAGAGCACGATCACGGGCAGGTCGGGACGCTGCGCTGTGAGTCGCTCGCAGAGTTCCAGGCCGGACATCCGCCCGGGCATGACGATGTCGGAGATGACGAGGTCGATCGCGGAGCCTTGGAGGCTCCAGTGCTCCAGGGCCTCGCGGCTCTCGGCCGCCTCGAGCACGCGGTAGCCGTGCCGGCGCAGGACCGTGGCGATGGGCCGGCGCACGGCGGCCTCGTCCTCCACGACGAGGATCAGTTCGCTTCCACGGCGGACCACCTCGGCGGCCGGTGCGGGTGGGGATGGTGCGGAGGACTCGGCCGGTGCGGGACACTCGGGGAGAAGGATGGTGAAGGTCGACCCGCGGCCGACAGCGGAGTCGACTTCGATCGAGCCTCCGTGCTGCTGCACGATGCCCAGGACGGTGGCGAGCCCGAGACCGGTGCCTTTGCCGACGTCCTTGGTGGTGAAGAACGGCTCGAAGATGTGGCCCTTGACCTCATCGGTCATCCCGGAGCCCGTATCGGTCACGCTGAGACGCAGGCAGGTGCCCGGGCGCCGATCGGTGCGGTTGCAGGTGATCGTGGTGTCGAGGCTGATGCGGTCGGTGCCCAGCGTGAGCACGCCGCCGCCGGGCATGGCGTCGCGTGCGTTGATGCAGAGGTTCATCAACACCTGCTCGATCATGCCCGGATCCCCTTCTATCCACGGCGCGTCGGCGGCGGATCGGAACTTGATCTCGATGTTTTCGCCCAGCACGCGGTGCAGCATGCGCAGCATGCCGACGATTACCTGGTTCACGTCGACCGGCTGCCGACGCATCACCTGGCGACGGCTGAAGAGCAGGAGCTGCCGCGTCAGATCGGCGGCGCGATTGGCCCCGCGGTGGATGTCCCCGAGCGCCTCGGCGGCCTCCGGGCCCGAGATGCCCTCCTCCTTGAGAAACGCGAGCTGCAGGAGGATGGCCGTGAGAATATTGTTGAAGTCGTGAGCCACGCCGCCGGCCAGCTGGCCGACCGCCTCCATCTTCTGCGCCTGACGCAACTGGGCCTCGAGACGGCGGCGTTCGGTCACGTCGAGCGCGGCGAAGGTCGTGGCGGTGGTCTGTCCCTCGTGCACGATGGGCGCGGCGCTGAGGATGATGTCCAGCAGGCGGCCGTCCTTGTGGCGCCACGTGGTCTCGATCCGGCAGGAGCCCTCGCGGCGGATCGTCTCGTAGGCCTCGCGACCGACGCGCGCGAACTGCTCGTCATCGGCGTAAAGTACCCGCGAGAACTGCCCGACGAGGTCCTCGGGTGTGTATCCGGTGAGCAGCGTCACGTAGGGGTTGACCTCGAGAAACCGGCGGTCGGCCACGACGAACAACCCGACCGGGACCGCCTGGAAGACGCTCGCGAGCCGGGCCTCGCGGTGGCGCAGCTCGGCCTCGGCCTGGCGGCGGCGCGTGATATCGCGAAAGATGCCCTGAATGACGCGCCGCCCGTCCGGCAGCTCGACGATGCTCGCCGTCACCTCGACCGGGATGCGCGCCCCGTCGGCGGAGAGGAGCTCAGAGTCATCCATGACCAGGGTCGTGTCGTGGACGTGTTCCTCGAATTTCTTGCGGTGGTCGGCGAGTCGGTCGGGTGGGTGAAGCTGTGTCTGATGCAGGCCGATGATCTCGTGCTTGGGGCGTCCGAGCAGGCGCGTGGCCGCGCGGTTGGCATCGACGATCACACCGGTCTCCACATCAGCGAGGAAGATGGCGTCGTGCGCGCCTTCGAACATCTCGGTCAGGCGCGCGTGCGCGGCGCGCAGGGCGGCGTCGGCGTCGTAGCGGTCGGTGCAGTCCTGGATCGTGCCGATCATCTGCGTGGGCCGTCCGGCCGCATCGAGCGTGAGTTCGCCGCAGCCGTGCACCCAGCGCACGACGCCGTCGGCGGGGCGCACGATCCGGTATTCGCGGTCGAAGCGCTCGCCGCGGCCGATCACGCGCGTGGTGAAGTAGTCGACCATGTCGGCCCGGTCGTCCGGATGGATGAGTTCGGCCCAAAGCGCCACGTCGCGGACGCGTGGGTCGCCCGTGAGCCCGAAGATCTCGTCGAGCATCTCGGAACTCGTCCATCGGCCCAAGGCGACATCGAGCACATACGTCCCCAGACGTGCGATACGCTGGGCAGAACGCAGCTGGGCGGCCTGTTCGCTGAGCGTGGTGGCAAGGTCGCCCGGCGACGACGGCGTGGACTCGGACATTGGCCCAAGGGTAGCGAACGTTCGTGTCGCGGGCAATCCAACTCCCGCGCGTCGCCCCCTCCGGGCTCAGGCGGCGACGAACCGGGCGCCGCGGTCAGCCGTCGGAGGTAGACCGCTCGGGCGCCCGCGAGCAGGCGGTCTCCATGTCACCTCCGGGTGGATGCGCCCACGTTCTCGGAGACGCCTCAGTCGCTGAACGCCACGCGGCTGTTCGATTCGAGATACTCGCCGATCGCTGCCGCGAAAATCTCGCCGTACTCGGCCAGCTTCTTTTCGCCGAAGCCGGAGATGTCCTCCATCGCCTCGACATCGGTTGGATAGAAGCGCGCGAGCTCGCGCAGCGTGACGTCGCCGCAGACGATGTAGGCGGGCACGCCGCGCTCGTCGGCGAGTTTCTTGCGGAGCTTGCGCAGCACGCCGAAGAGGATCTCGTCGCACTCGATCTCGCCACTGCGGCGCGCGCTGGCGCGGCGCGTCGAGCCGGGCGCGGCGGTGGGGCGCTCCATGGGCTTGGTCAGCGTGATCGTCTGGCGCGTGCGCAGCGCGGCGATGCCGGCGTCGGTCAGCTCGACCGTGGCGAACTCACCCGACGACACCGCCACGAGCCCGAGTCGCAGCAACTCGCGGCCCACCCCCGCCCACTCCTGACGCGGAAGGTCCTTGCCGATGCCGTAGGTCGTGAGCCGGTCGTGGCCCCAGCGGCGGATTTTCTCCGTCTCGGCGCCGGTGAGCACCTCGATGATGTGGCCCATCCCGGTGGAGAAGCGGCTGGCCTGGCCGATGCGGAACACGCAGGAGAGAAACTTCTGCGCCAGCAGCGTGCCGTCGTAGGTCTCGCGCGGCTCGAGGCAGTTGTCGCAGCCCCCGCAGTGTTCGTGCGGATACCGTTCACCAAAGTAGCCGAGGATCTCGCGGCGGCGGCAGGCCGCGCCCTCGGCGTAGTGCAGCATCGTCTGGAGCTGGCGGCGGGCGACCTGCTGCTCCGTCGCGTCGGTCATCTCGTCGATGAAGTGCAGCTGCTTGGCCACGTCGCCGGCCGAGTAGAGCAGCAGGCAGTCGCCGGGCAGGCCGTCGCGTCCGGCGCGGCCGGTCTCCTGGTAGTAGCCCTCGAGGTTCTTCGGCAGGTCGTAGTGGATGACGTAGCGGACGTTGGGCTTGTTGATGCCCATGCCGAACGCGATTGTCGCGCAGATGATGCGCACCTCGTCGCGGAGAAAGGCCTCCTGGTTGCGGCTGCGCTCCTCGGCGTCGAGCCCGGCGTGATACGCGCGGGCGCTGTATCCACGGCCGGCGAGGGCTTCGGCCGTGCGCTCGGTGGCGGCGCGCGAGGCGCAGTAGATGATCCCACTCTCCGACTCGCGGCGCCGGATGAAGTCGATGAGCTGCTTGAGCGGCTGGTCCTTGGGGACGACGCGGTAGGTGAGGTTGGGGCGGTTGAACGAGGCGACGAACACGGCCGGGTCGCGCAGCTTGAGATGGCGGATGATGTCGGCGCGCACGCGCTCCGTCGCCGTGGCGGTGAGCGCCATCACGGGCACCTCGGGCAGCAGCTCGCGCAGCGAGGCGATCTGGCGGTACTCGGGCCGGAAGTCGTGGCCCCACTCGCTGATGCAGTGGGCCTCGTCGATGGCGAGCGCGACGACGTTCCAGTTTTTGAGGTTTTCTTTCCAGCCATCGAGCATGAGGCGCTCGGGTGCGACGTAGAGCAGGCGCCACTCGCCGCGGTGCAGGCCGGCGAGGCGCGAGCGGGCGGCGTCGGCGGAGAGCGTGGAGTTCAGGTAGGTCGCGGCCACGCCGGCGGCCTGGAGCTGGTCGACCTGGTCCTTCATCAGCGCGATGAGCGGCGAGACCACGACCGTGAGCCCCGGGCGCACGAGGGCGGGGAGTTGGAAGCACATGGATTTGCCGCCGCCGGTGGGCAGGAGCGCGAGCACGTCGCGCCCGGCGAGCGAGGCCTCCATGATCTCGCGCTGCAGCGGGCGAAAGCCGCTGTAGCCGAAGGTCGTCTTGAGCGTGAGAAGGAGGTCGTCCACGGGCCGCGCAGTGAGTCGGACGCGCGGCTCGACCTCAAGCGCGGTCGCGTGCGGCGGCAAGTGAAATTTTGTTCAGTAGTATCCTCCGGACGCGGCTCCCACCCAAACCGAGTGTCGCGTAATGGATGACACTCGGCCGGGAGCGGGCTAGTCGGCGGCGGGCGCCTGCGCGCGGATCTCCTGCTCGAGCGTGACGTAGTCGGGTTTGCCCGAGCCGAGGACGGGCAGGCGTTTCTTCACCACGACCGATCGCGGCACGTAGAGCTCGGGCATGCCGCGCTCGCGCGCGGTGGCGAGGAGCTCGGGGCGCCGGGCCTCGGGCTGCTCGGTGATGAGGACGATCTCCTCGCCCTTCTGCGGGTGGCTGCGCGAGACCGCGGCGTGCAGCGCCTTCGGCCAGACGGCGGAGGCGAGTTCCTCCACGGCGGTGAGCGAGACCATCTCGCCCGCGACCTTGGCGAAACGCTTGGCGCGGCCGAGGATCTTCACGAAGCCATCGGCATCGACGTCGACCACGTCACCGGTGTCGTACCAGCCATCTTCCGGCGGCTGGAGCTCGCCCGGGCGGTCGCTGAGGTAGTAGCCGAGCATGATGTTCGCGCCGCGCACCCAGAGGCGCCCGCCTCGCTCGATGCCGGGCACGGGCTCCTTGCGCCATTCGATGCCGGGGAGAAAACGTCCGACCGAGCCGGGCTGGTTGAACATCGGCGTGTTCATGGTCAGCGCGGGCGCGGTCTCGGTGGCGCCGTAGCCTTCGAAGATGCGCACGCCAAACTTCTCCATGTAGAGCTGGCGCACGGAGTCCTTGAGCTTTTCCGCGCCGGCGAAGACGTAGCGCACGGAGAAGAAGTCATACGGGTGCGCGCGCCGCGCGTAGCCGGAGAGAAAGGTGTTCGTGCCGAAAACCACGGTGGCATTCGTCTGGTAGATCAGCTCCGGGATGATGCCGTAGTGAAGCGGCGTGGGATACATGAACACCGGCACGCCGTGGAGCAGCGGCACGAGCGTGCCGCCGGTCAGCCCAAAAGCGTGGAACACCGGCAGGCAGTTGAACACGCGGTCCGTGCGCACGAAGTCGATACGCGCGGTGAGCTGGTGGCGGTTGGCCTGGAGGTTGCGGTGCGAGAGGACCACGCCCTTCGGCGTGCCGGATGAGCCGGAGGTGAAGAGGACGACGGCGGGTGCGTCGGCCGCGACCTCGCGCGGCTTCGTCGTGCCGCAGCGGCCGCGGTAGACCGAGGCGGCGGCGAAGAGATATGCGGGCAGGTGCAGCCAGTCGCCGAGCGTGCGCTTGGCCACATCTTCGAGAAAGCGGACCGACACCCCGGCGGCGGCCATGGCGTCGACGGCGGGCTGGAGTTTCGCCAGCTCGACGAACCGCCTCGAGGTCCACACCACGCGCACCTTCGCGGTCTGGCAGGCGGAGACGAGGTTGGCCGGGCCGGCGGAGTAGTTGAGCATCGCGCACACGCGACCGCAGGACTGCACGCCGAAGAAGGCGGCCACGGCGGCCGAGCTGTTGGCGATGAGCAGGCCGACGGGCTCGGCGGGCTGCGTGCCGGCGCAGAGCTTGCGGCCGAGCAGGAGCGCGCCGGCCGTGAGCTTGCGATATGTCAGCGGCGAGAAGCGCAGGTCGTCGAGCACGGGGAAACCGCGACCGTGCGTCGCGCCGGCGTCGAGCAGCGCCTGGAAGAGCGTGCGGCCGGTGTCGGCCGTCGCGACGTTGATCGTGGCGAGGATCTCATAAAGCTCGCGCGCCATGTATTGGCGGCCGGCGCGGCCGCGGAGATTTTCCGGCGGATGGAACTTCCGCGGTGGCAGGATCGTGAGCGTGATCTTCGTGAACCAGCGCTGGCGCACCTTGCCCTTCAGGCGGGAAAAGGGCGTGTGTGTGGCGCCGTCGATCTGGACCGGGATGAGGTCGGCATCGGCCTTGTCGGCGATCAAACCCGGGCCTTCGTAGACCTTCATCAGCGCGCCCGTGACCGTGAGCCGGCCCTCGGGGAAAATCACCACCGGCGTGCCGCTGCGCGCGAGCTCGGTGAGGATCTTGATCGCCATGGGCTTGGTGGGATCGAGCGGATGGACCTTGGCCATCCAGAGGAACGGGCGCAGCCACCAGCGCTTGGCGATCTCGGTGTTGATCGCAAACGTCGGCCGCTCGGGCAGGAACGCCGTGAGCAGCGCGGCGTCGAGGAACGACGTGTGGTTGGCGATGATCACGCGGCGTGCGCCGGCCTTGCCGTAGTTTTCCTCGCCGCGCACCTCCACGCGGTAGAGCAGGCGCAGGATCCAGCGCAGGAAGGTGTGTATCACCGACTCGGGCACGAGCGTGATCACGTAGAGGGAGACGATGACGTTGCCCGCAGCGATGAGCGCGATCACGGCCTCCGTCGACATGCCGACGGCGAAGAGCCCGCCGGTGACAACGGCGACGAGCGTCATGAAGAGCGAACTCATGACGTTGCCCGCGGCGATCACGCGCGAGCGGTAGGCGGGCTCGGCCCAGGCCTGCATCATCGTGTAGAGCGGCACGGTGAACAAGCCGCCGCAGATCGCGATCCCGCCGAGGTCGACGATCAGGCGGATGCCGGTCGCTGAGAGCAGGGCGAAGGTTTCGGTCGCGTAACGGTCGCCGAGCGCATGCGTGAGCCACGCGGCGTCGGCCATGAAGAGGGAGATACCGAGGCCGGCGAGTGGCACATATTTCGCGGAGATCGCGCCGCGCAGGAGCTTGCTGCAGAGGAACGAGCCCACGCCGATCCCCAGTGCAAAGGTGAGCAGGAACACCTGGATCGCGATGCGTGCGGCCGGCGTCTCCTCAATCGCGCCCGGGAAAAGGTGGTCCTTCACGTAGGCGGGCACGAGCATCAGCCAGAACGCGCCGATCAGCCAGAACCACGAGATGCCGAGGATCGAGCGGAACACGCCCTTCTGCGTGCGGGCGTAGCGCAGGAGTTCCCAGGTGGAGGTCGCGATGTTGGTGTTGACCTTGAGATCCGGCGTGGCGGAGGGCGCGGGCGGCACGAGCAGGCTCGCGAGCCAGCCGAGGATGGCGATGACGATCACCGTCGCGCTGACGATCCACGCGCCGCCGTCCACGCCGATGAGCCAGCCGCCGAGTGCGGTGCCGAGCAGGATCGAGACGAAGGTCGCGGCCTCGAACACCGCGTTGCCGCCGACCAGTTCCTCTTCGCGCAGGTGCTGGGGCAGGAGACTGTATTTCAGCGGACCAAAAAAAGCCGACTGCGCGCCCATGAGAAAGAGCGTGCCGAAGAGCAGCCAGGGGTCGTGACGTACCAGGCCGATCGTGCCGAGCACCATGGCCGCGACCTCCCAGACCTTGGTCCAGCGCACCATGCGGGCTTTCTCGAACTTGTCCGCGAGCTGACCGGCGAAGGCCGAGAAAAGGAAGAAAGGGAGAATGAATACGCCGCCGATCGCCTGATTGAGCACCTTCGTATCCATCGCGAGGCGCTGCGTGAACTCGAAGGTCGCGAGGATGAGGAAGGCGTTCTTGAAGACGTTGTCGTTGAACGCGCCGAGGAACTGGACGAGGAAGAGCGGCAGAAAACGGCGCGTGGCGAACAGGTGGCCGATGCCGGAGGGCGAGGGGGACATGCGCCGGTGGTTATGCGGAGCGCCGTGTCGGGAGGCAATCGGCGTCCCTGGACGCGAGGTCGGACTTTGGTCGGAGTCCTCGCAGTCAGCCGGGGTGAGCTCGGCGATATCATCGGTCGGAAAGGGAACAAGGTCGGCCATGGCGCGGGGGTCGTCGCTGGATGGGTGCCGACGAGACCTGCCGACGCGCAACTCTCTGATTTTCAGCCGGGAAAAATGCGCCGGGCGAAACGCGGACGACGATGGCTGGAGCGCAGAATGGTGGGCCGGCGACAGGAAATGTCGGGCGTGTGGCACCGACGGGCCGACTGCTCCAGGCACGGTTTGATGGAGGAGGCCGGCTGGAAGTCTCCGCCATCGGTTCGCTCAGCCCAGATCGATCGCAACGGCCGAAAAGAATGTCGGCCGGCACCCCGCTTTGAACGGCGGCACCGGCCGACCCGAACCCCTACTGCTGAGCCTTCACCATGGTACTAAAGTAGCGTTCGTGCGAGCAATTTCGGGCACATTTCGGACTCAATATGCGTGTCAATTTCGCGCCCTAAGGACTCGACCGGAGTGAACGCTGCGTGGTGCTCCGGCATCGGCCGTAGGTCGGGCGATTCGCACCCGGGTTGATGCGCATCAAGGCATTTGCGGCCAACCTGTGCGAGGATGGCGGCATGATCCTGAGTGATATGTCCACACCCCTGCAGGCCCCGACGCCCAGGCGCGGACTCCGGCTCGCGGCGCTCCTGCCTCGGGAGCACGGGAGCTGGGCGCTCGTGGCAGAGCCGCTGGTCCTTGCGATGCTCGCCGCGCCGTCGTGGCGCGGGACTGCGCTCGGGGCAGCCGGTGTGGCGTTGTTCCTGATGCGGCGTCCGTGGCAGGTCGTGCAGGGGGCCGGCAATGACGGACGCCGCGAAACGGCGGGCTGCGCCCTCGTGGTGTTGGGCCTGTTCTCCGTGGCGTCGGCGACGTTCGCGATGAGCGGAGCCGAAATGGGCCTGCTCGGGCCGGGGATCGTGGCCGCGGTCGCGGCGGCCGTTTTTCTGTGGTTCGACCGGCAGCGCGAAGCGCGCGCCGTCCTGGCGGAGTGCGCGGGAGCGACGACGTTTGCGGCGTGGGCCGTGGCGATGGTCGTGCTCGCTGGTGGCGACGATGTGCTCCCGTGCGCGCTCGCGGTCGGTGGATTCGCCGTGGCCCGCGCGCTGACCAGCATCCTTACCGTGCGGGCCTATGTGCGCCGTCGCAAGGGCCAGTCCACGCCGGTCGCCTTCCCGTTGATCGTGGCTGCGGGTCTGTTCGTGGCGGCGCTGGCCGCGGCCGGCCTGCTTGACACGTGGGTGCCTGCGGCGTGGTTGACGCTGTTTCTCGTCCGCACGCTCTGGCTGCTCGGGCCGTGGGCGCCGTCGTGGCCGGCGCGGCGGATCGGCTGGATGGAGGCTGTGCTCGGCCTCCTTGCGTGTGTGACCACCGGACCATCCCTTTCATGAAACCCAACTCATCCCTCTTCGATCCGGCCTCGGCGGGCGTCATCTCGCTCGCGGGCAATACGCAGTTCTCGCCCCAGGGCATCGTGAGCCGTGCGCTCGTGAACACGCCGGCCTTGCGCGTGACGCTCTTCGGGTTCGCCGAGGGCCAGGAACTCACCGAGCACGCCTCGAGTTCGCGGGCGATCATCCAGGTCCTCTCGGGCAAGTCCGAATGGACCGTCGCGGGCGCGCGCATGGAGATCGCCGCCGGCGAGGTGTTGCACATGCCGCCGGGCACGCGCCATGCCGTGCGCGCGAACGAGCCGTTTTCGATGCTGCTCACGCTCGTGAAGGAGGGCGCGTCGACCCGCGATGAGTGAACGAAACTCCAGAACCGACGTGCGCGAGATCGACGTGCGGCCGCTCCTCACCTCCGGCCAGGGACCGCTCGGCGCGATCCTCGAGGCGGTCCGGTCGCTCGCGCCGGGACAGGCGCTGCGACTGATCGCACCCTTCGAGCCGGCCCCGTTGTATGCGAAACTCGGCGACATGGGTTTCTCCCACGCGACCCGTCGGCGCGACGACGGCGTGTTCGAGATCACTTTCACGCCGGGCGCGCCGCGGCGTCCGGATCCCGTGCTGCTCGACCTGCGCGGCCTCGAGCCGCCGCAGCCGATGATGCGTGTGCTCGAGGAGCTCGACGCCCTGCCGGCGGGCGGCGCGATCGTCGCGCTCACGCGCTTCCGGCCTGTCCATCTTCTTGAGATCCTCGAGGAGCGCGGCTACGCCGCGGAGACCGCGGAGCAGCCCGACGGCTCGCACGAAACCATCATCCAGCGGGCTGGCTAAGCCCGGGACCGATCCGAACAGCCATGGTAACACAGAGGTCACAGAGATTCCAGAGGAGATACACAGAGTGATGTTGTCGGAAGAATCATCCAGAGAGCTTCCTTTTGCCGCTTGCGTGACGCGGAGAATCGCGGGCCAGCGGCAGGGCTCTCTGTGGACTCTGTACATCCTCTGCGTCTTCTGTGTCTCGCTCTGCTGCGCTTCAACAAAGGCGATCCTGCCATGAGTGGGAGCCCCGCCAGTTTTCGCCCGCAGGCGCTGATCTCGTTTGTTTTCTTTGCGCTTGGGCTCGCGTCGTTCGGCGTCGCGCTCGGCTGGCTGGCGGCGCGACCGGCGACCTTTCTCGGTGCGGCGCGCGCCGGGGAGATGGTCGCGCTGGTGCATCTCACCATCCTGGGATGGATGGGCTCGTTTGTCTTTGGCGCGGCGTATCAGCTGATCCCTGTCATTTCCGAGGGACCGCTCTTCAGCCGCGCCCTCGCCTGGGTCCATGCCGCGATGCATGCGACGGCGCTGCCAGTGCTGCTCGGGTCGATGGTGCACGAACGGTTTGCCGGTGCTGCGCACGCCGGCTCGCTCCTGGCCGCGGGCGCAGTCATCGGCGTGGTCAACCTCGCGGTCACGGCCAGCCGGCGCTCGCGCTGGACGCCCGACAACGTCGGTCTGCAACTCGCGCTCTTCTGGCTCCTCGCGACGGTCGTGATGGGTGTGCTGCTCGCGTTCGCGCGATCGGGGAATCTTCCGGGGCTCGATGCGACGGCGGTGCTGCACCTGCACATGACCTGCGGCGTGGTGGGCTTTTTCACGGGCACGCTCGTCTCGGTCGCATTCAAGCTCGTGCCGATGTTCCTGCTCAGCGCGGTGAAGACGCCGGCGCGAGCGTGGGCCTCGATCATTCTGCTCAACGCCGGGCTCGTCCTGGCCGTGCCGGGCCTGCTGGGACGATTCGACGGCGTGGTCGCGCTGGCCGCGGTCGCCATCGTCGCGGGCATCGGGGTGTTCCTTGTCGAGATGGTCGTGCTGGTTCGCCGGCGGATGCGCGCACTCGACTGGCCGCTGCGGGGTTTTTTCGCCGGGGTGACCATGCTCCTGCCGGCGGCCCTGGCGGGACTCGTCGGTGTGCTCCATTCCGCCGGCTGGATCGCATGGGCGCCGGTGCGGCCGGGTCTCACGGTTTTTGTCCTCGGCGTATTCGGTGTGCTCACACCATGCATCCTCGGGATGGCGGGCCGCATCGTCCCCTTCCTCGCGTGGCAGTGGCGCTATGCGCCCCATGTCGGCCGCGCGCGCGTGCCGCTCGTGGCGGACCTCGTGCGGGTGCCGGTGTTGCGCGTCCAGTTCGTGGCGCTCGTGGCCGGGTTGTTCGCCGTCGTCCTCGGCGTGGCCATCGAGTCGCCGGTGGCTCTGCGCATGGGCGCGATCGCCTTCCTCGCCGGTTCCGTGTGCCTGGCGATCACGGGTGTCGGTCTGATCCCGCACCTCGTGCACCCGCGGCTCGCGCCCCTCGGCGCGCCGAAAGCTCTCCCGAGGTCCGTATCCGCATGAACGACACGACTGCCCAGCCGCCGTCGCGCGACGAGATCCGCTCCGCGCTGTATCACCTGATCGACCCGGAGGTCGGCATCAACGTCGTCGACCTCGGCATGATCGGCGCGATCGATATCGCGGACGATGGCGGGATCGTGGTCGAGATGATCCCGACCACGGCCGGCTGCCCGATGCACGACACCCTGTCTGAGGGCGCGAAGTGCCTGGCCGGCGGCGTGCGCGGCGTGACGACGGTCGACGTTCGTTTCACCTACGATCCGCCGTGGACGCCCGAGCGCATCACCCCCGAGGGCCGCGAGGCACTGGGGATGATGTAGCGGCCGGAGCCAACTCCTTCTCTCACCACTCACCTATGAGCACTACATCCACCCAGTCCGCAGAGGACATCTTCGACGCGCGTGAACTCACGTGCGACATCAAGCGCCCGGCCGTGATCGACCGCTGCGTCAACCTGCCGGTCGGCTCGAGCTTCGTGCTCATCAACGGCCACGATCCCGTGCCGCTGCGCGCGTTCCTCGACGGCCAGTTTCCCGGGTGCTTCCGCTGGGAGCACGTTCCCGGGCTCGTGGACGACGATGCGGTCGCGATTCGCGTGAGCAAGGTCGGCTCCCCCGTCGACGGTTTCGGCGCGCCCGTGGCGGACTTCCGCTGTCACTGAGCGGCCACGCGACACGGTCCCCGGTCGTGATCGGTTATCCGGCGACCCACGCGCGCAGGCGCGCGGGATCGCGCAGGGTGATGCGTTTGCCGTCGACCACGATCGAACCCTCGTCGCGGAAGCGCGCGAGCGTGCGCGAGAGCGTTTCGCTCGTCACGCCGAGCTGGCCGGCGAGCACCTTCTTGCTCACCGGCAGCTCGAGGACGGCCTCCTGATCATGAGCCGGGCAGGCGGGCGCGTGCTCGAGCAGCCAGTCGGCGAGCCGAGCCTCGATCTGGCGGCCCTTGAGGTTCTGCAGCAGCTGCACGAGGTGCTTCAGGTGCTGGCTCATCGAGCTGAGCATGCGCAACGCGAGTTCGGGACGGCGGGCGATGAGGTCGCGAAATTCCTGGCGCCGCACGACGATCACCTGGCTGGGTTCGGTCGCGACGGCATGCGCTGGATACGTGTCGATCGTCACGAGTGTTGCCTCGGCGAAACTCTCGTAGGGCCGAAAGAAGCAAATGACCTGCTCGCGTCCATCAGGCGTGATGCGGTGGACATTCACCACGCCGGTCTGGATGACATAAAACCCCTCGGCCGGCTGGCCCTCGCGAAAGAGATACTCGCCCTTGGCCAGCGCACGCACGGTGCAGGCGCTGGCGACGGCCATCAGGTCGGGTTCGGGCAGATCTTCGAAGAGCTGGCAGCGCCGCAGCACGCCGGCGAGCGCGGCCTGGCGGATGGTTTCGCGTTGGGCGGGATCGAGGGCCATGGGGGGGCGACCAAAAGACACGCGATCACGCGGCATTTCCAGTCGCGAATTCCGCCAGCGCCCGGCGCACCTCGGGCCGGATCACGATCGATGGCCGGGCGTGCACGAGCTGCGCGACGACCTCCTCGACCGAGCGTGCGCGACCGGAGGCGAGCAGCCACGCGCCCACCGCGGCGGCGCTGCGCGAGTAGCCGATCTTGCAGTGGACGTAGACCACACCGCGTGCCGACTCGGCTGCGATGAAGTCCGTCGTCGCGCGGAGCTGCGCCGGCGTCGGCGCCGTGAGGTCGAGCACGGGGACGTTGCGGTAGCGCGTCGTGCGCAGGAAGACGTTCGACTCGCTGAACTCGCCCGTGAGATCGAGCACGGCGGTGACGCCGCGGTCGATCGCCTCGCGGGCCTCGCGCTCATTCAGCACGCGCCCCAGCCACACCCCGGTCGTCACCGCATCCCAAGGCCGGCATTGCCGCGCGTAGTGACGGAGCGAAAGCCACTGCCCCGCGAGCACGGGAGCGAGGGCAAGCCGTGTGCGCCACGGCAGCCGGCCGTCGTGCTTCTGGAAGATCGCTGCGCCGGCGCGGAAATTCGCCAGCGCCATCACGCCGAGGCTGAGCACCGGCCAGAGCGCAAACACGCCCCACGGCCGCAGCAGCCAGCCGAACGCGAGCACGACGAACGCGCCGCACGCGTAGATGAGACCGATGCGGCGATTTGCGACGACCGTGCGCGGTGCGTCGGACTCGGGAAACGCAAACAGGCAGAAGCCGCCGAGGATGAAACCGGTCGCGACGTCGGCGAGGTGGTGCTGCCACACGAGCAGCGTCGAGAGTCCGATGAGGAAAAACCAGACGTGCGACGCCGCGCGCAGCATACCGCGCGTGTGCCGGTGATAGTGCTCCGCGAGGATCGTGCGCAGGGCGATATGGAGCGAGGGTGCGAGGTTGAACGGCTGGTCCATGGTGCGGAACCAGTCGAAGACCGCGCCGAGCATCCCGCCGCCGGCGGCCGGCCGCTCGAAGGCGAAACGCAGCGGAAACACGAGGAAGAACAGCCCGGCCACGAGGATCGCCATCGTGATGCGTCGCGCGAAGCGCTGGCGCTCGTCCTCGCCCGCGCACAGGAACGGTGCGACCACGAAGAACGCATCGATCGACATGTAGGGCACGATCATGAGCGGCACGAAGGGAATGAATCGTTCCCAGGCGAACGCGATCGTGCCGACGTCGCTGCGCCAGCCGGTGAGGATGTTGCATCCGCTGTAGACAACGAGAAACAGGACCGAGAGTGCCGCGGAGGTGAGTGCGGTGCGGATGAAGCGGGTGCGGGTCATGGCGTGTTGGGTGGGAGGCCTCGCCGAGGTCCCCGCCGGGGACCATCGTGCTTGCGAGGGGTGCTGGCGGACGCGTCGGCGGGGCGTCCCTACCTCCTGATCGCCACCGACACCGTGAAGATGCCCCACGGATCGATATCCATCGCGATCTTGTCGAAGCCGGCGGCGCGCACGAGCTCGTCCATCTCCGCCTGTGTGCGACGGCGCATGATCCAGGGCTGGCCCTCGCGGTTGCGCAGCACACGCGCGATGAACTCGACCTGCGGATGCCACGGCTGGCCGGTGTAGATGAGATGGCCGCCGGGCGGGATGGCCCGGGCGAGCCCCTCGAGCGAGCGACGCACGCGCGCATTGTCGGGGATCAACTCGTGCAGGCCCGAGACGATGCCGATCGTCGGGCGCGGCGAGAGGTTTTCGTAGGTCGCGGGATCGAAGGCGTCGGCGCGGGTGAACGTCACGTCCTGCACGCCGAGCTCCTTCGCGGTGCGGCGTGCGGCCTCGAGGTTTTCCTCCTTGTAGTCGCGCAGAAGCGCGGTGGCCGGGATGTGGCGGAGCGCATGGAGCGTCTCGAGCACGTAGCGCCCGGCGCCGGTCGCGATGTCGAGGATGCGCACCGGCTGGCCCGTGGCGTGCGTCTGCTCGATCAGCGTGCGGAGCATGCGCTCGAGATTGGCGCGTCGCACGCGGATGCCGCGCCAGCCGATCGCGTCGAGGTAGGAGCGGTCCATCAGGCGGCCGATCGGCGTAAAGCCGCGCGCCCGGTTCTCGTAGATGTAGTCGAGCGTGGTGCCCGAGTCGAAGCCGCTGCGCCAGCCGAGCGCGATGCCGGCGCTCATGCGGCCGAGCGTCTTCATCGATGCACGCGTGATGGCAAAGTGCGGCGAACCCGGGCGCTGCAGGCGGTCGTATTCATTCTTCGTGTACCCGTGCTGATCGGCGTCGAGCAGGTCCGCGCGATCGACCGGCTGGGCGAAGCGCTCGAGGATGAACCGCCGGGTGCGCGCGACGAGCGCATCGCGTCCCTTCTCGTGAAACACGGCGTGGTACATGTCTGGAAATATCTCCATCTCCTTCACCGGCGAGGAGAGCCGCTCGAAGAACGTGCGCTGTGCGGATTGCTTCACGACCCAGTCGGCGCCGGCCGTGAGCATCAGCGTGGGCACGGTGATGGCACCGGCGTCGGCGAGCAGGCGCGTCGAGGTATCGAAGAGGTCGAGCAGGATGTTCACCGCGATCTGGCGGAAGATCATCGGGTCGGCGGCGTAGGCGGCGGCCTGCTCCGGATCGTGCGTGAGCATCTTCGCCTTCACGTAGCTCTTCACATAGCCGGGCCCGAACAGTTTCTGCTTCAGGCGCAGGAGCGGCACGGCGAACGGCACGTAGAGTTTCACGCGAAACGCCGGCACGGCCAGCACGAGTCCGCGCACGGGCGGCGCGAAGTCGTGGATCCAGGCTGCGGCCACGACCGCGCCGACGCTGTGGGCCAGCACGACCGTATCCTCGAGGCGGATGCCGTGGACGGCGACAAGGTGGCGGGCGAAGGCGTCGGCGTCCTTGATCACCGCCACGAGGTTCTCCGCCGAGCCGCGCTCGCCGGGCGATCGGCCGTGCCCGCGCGCCTCCCAGGCGAAGACCGCGGTGTCTTCGAGCGCGAGGGCCTCGACAGTTTCCTGCCAGCGGCCGGAGTGTTCGTGGCCGCGGTGGAAGAGAAGCAGCGCGCGCGTGGTCGGGCGCGCCGGCAACCAGGCGCGGTAGAAGAGCGACGTGCCATCCCAGGACGTGAAGGCGTGTTCGGTGGAGTTCATGGACATGCCGGGTTAGACGCAGGCGACGCACCGTGGGGGCGGTCCATGGGGCGAGGTCGGCGGCTGGATCGCGATCAGCCGGAGAATTTCGGTTTCGGTAGGGTGTTCGGGGAGAGCGGTTTCCGGGAGACGTGGACTGGACGATCCGGTCGAGGAGGTCGGCGACGGGGCATCGGTCCGGTCGGAGTCACGGCTCCGGCACGAGGCTCAGGAAAGGTTTCCCGGGGGCATTTCGTGTCAGGGGGAAAGGAGTTCAGCGGGTGGGAGCGGCGAGGCCGGCCACGGCCTGCTCGAGATCGGCGGCGACGGCGAGTGCGCCGGCTTTGCCGGGCGTGAGGTGGGCGTAGGTGCGCGGAGGGCCGATGCGGAGCCGAAGTTTGGCCGGGCGCGCGATGTATGCGCCCTTGGGCCAGGCGGCATGCGCGCCGGCGAGATGACACGGCACGGCGAGGATGTCCCGGCCCGCGAGCAGCGAGCCGATCCCGGGCTTGAAGTGGCCGAGCTGGCCGGTCGTCGAGCGTGTGCCCTCGGGGAAGAGGATGAGCACGTTGCCGGGGTTGTGGAGCAGCTGCTCGCACAACTTCAGGCTCTGCCGCACATGCACCTCGCGGGAAAACGGCAGCGCATTCGCGATGACCGCGGCGAACCACGTGAGCGGCACGCTGCAGAAAAAGTAGTCCGCGGCGGCGGCTGAGAAGGCGCGATGCAGCTTGGTCAGCGGCAGGGCGGATTGCAGGCAGGCGGCGTCGAGGTGGCTGGCGTGGTTGCAGACCATCACGAACGATCGCTCACGCGGCAGATGCTCACCCCCGTGGACCTCGTAGCGGTGATAGAGGCGGAGCCAGCCGCGGATGACGAGCGCGGCGGCCAGGCGCGAAAAGTGGACCAATATCTCCGGCTTGCGCGGAAAATGCCGGAGGCGCTCGGTCAGCGACTGGTCGAGGTCGTCGGCCGGCGTGTAGTGCCAGACTGGGTGCGCCTCGCCCGGAGTCGAGGCGCGCGGCGGAGCGCCGGGGTCATCCGGGCTCATGCGGGCGCCTTCACATAGAAGAAGTAGTTCAGCATGTGAAAGAACAGCGGCGCCGTGTAGATCAGGCTGTCGATGCGGTCGAGGATGCCGCCGTGGCCGGGGATCGCCGCGCCCATGTCCTTGATGCCGACATCGCGCTTGATCACGCTGATCGAGAGATCGCCGAGCTGGCCGCCGATGCCGACGATCGCGCCGGTCCAGAGAAGATGGATCGCCTCAAAGTGCGGGAACGTGCCGCGCAGCAGCCAGGGAAGGGCCATCGACACAGCGAGCGCACCGAGCGCGCCCTCCCAGGTCTTCTTCGGCGAGATCACGCTGCGGAACGGGTGCTTGCCAAAGGCCTTGCCGAAGGTGAACGCGGCGACGTCGTTGAGTTCGACGGCGAGCAGCAGGTAGAGGATGTAGGCATACGCGCGTCCCTGGTCGGCGTTGGCCAGGAACGCGAGGTGGCCGAACATCCAACCAACGTAGATGAAGCCGACGATCGTGAGCGAGAGCGCCTGGAGCTGGCCCTGCACGCGGTTGCGCAGGATCGGGATGAGCAGGATCGCGGCGATCGCGTAGACCGGCGACGACATGAAAAACCCGAACCAGCCGGGCGAGCCGTCGCCGGGGTCACGCAGCAGCGCGCTCGCGGCGACGCACACGATCGCCAGGTAGCCGATGCCGGTCATCCACCAGTCCTCGTAGAGCCCGGTGGCGCGGCCAAACTCCTTGAAGCCCGCGATCGCGAGCAGCGTCACCGCGATGATGAACGGCACGCGGCCGAGGAAGACGCAGCCGAGCATGAGCGGCGCCATGATCAGCCACGACTTGTAGATCGTCACGACCTTGCCGACGTCCTTCTTCAGGACGAAGCGCAGGAGGGCGAGGACCGTGCCGGCGCCGGCGAGCACGCCGACCGCGATGATCACGTAGAGCCGGAAGACCGGGCTCGCGAGCGCCTCATGTATCGTCATGGCGCGGCGGCCTTTCTTGACGCGGCCTTGCGATCGAGCGCGTGCAGGATGCGCGCGAGGCGCAGCGTGCATGTCTGCACGCAGCCCGCGATCACCACCGCGCAGGTCCAGTCGAGCACCGTGAGCCGGCCATGTGGCGTCGCGAGCGGTGTATCCCAAAACCAGAACATTCCGAGCGCCACCCACGCGCCGACGTGCAGGGTGACCATGCGCCACGGCTTCGACATCCATCCGGAAAACTCCCGCTGCACGCCGACCGCCTGCCCGAACATCCCGATGTAGGCGGTGAAGAGCGCGAGGATCGCCGCCCAGTAGGCCACGAACGGCGAGCACAGCCCGCTGTGGGCCACTCCGGCGAAGATGAGCACGTCGGAGACGCGGTCGGGCACCTCGTTGAGAATCTCACCGCGCAGGCTGGCCTTGCCTGAGGCGAGCGCGACCATGCCGTCGAGCATGTTGAACCACAGGCGCAGGTAGCAGAACGCCGGCCCGAGGATGAGCAGCCACGGGTGGTTTGCTGCCTGCCAGAAACTCGTCGCCGCGCCGGCCGCGGCGACGATCGAGAGATACGACACGGTGTCGGGATGCACGCCGAGCCGCACGCACACGCGCACGGTGCCGCGGGCGGTGGCGCGAAACAGGTCGGCGATCGGCCGGCGTGAGGTGGGTTGGTAGGCGGGTTCGGGCATGGGCGGTGCGGTTGGCTCGAACGTCAGGTGTAACGTGAAAGGCCCGTGCGACGAAACCATTCTGGCGCAAGTCGGGCCGGCTCTCGACGAAGGGCGGGCGTCCCTGCCCGCCCCTGTCTCGAATGGGCTTCGCCGAAGCAGGGACAGGCACGGAGCGCGGCTCGATGGAGACGACGGGCACGGAGGCCCGTCCTACGGCGGGCGGGCTGGAGAGGGACAGGCACGGAGGCCTGGCCTGCGTCGCGGCTCTCAGGATTTCGCGTAGACCTCGGCGCCCTTGTCCACGAACTCCTTCGCCTTTTCCTCGAGGCCGACCTTGAGCGCGTCCTTCTCGGCCACGCCGTGTTCGGCGGCGTATTTGCGCACGTCCTCGGTGATCTTCATCGAGCAGAAATGCGGGCCGCACATCGAGCAGAAGTGCGCGGTCTTCGCGCCCTCCTGCGGGAGCGTGGCGTCGTGAAACTCGCGCGCGGTCTCGGGATCGAGGCCGAGATTGAACTGGTCCTCCCACCGAAACTCGAAGCGTGCCTTCGAGAGCGCGTTGTCGCGGTATTGGGCGCCTGGATGCCCCTTTGCGATGTCGGCGGCGTGGGCGGCGATCTTGTAGGCGATCACGCCATCCTTCACGTCCTTGCGGTTTGGCAGGCCGAGGTGTTCCTTGGGCGTGACGTAGCAGAGCATCGCGCAGCCGTACCACCCGATCATGGCGGCGCCGATGCCGCTCGTGATGTGGTCGTAGCCGGGGGCGATGTCGGTGGTGAGCGGCCCGAGCGTGTAGAACGGGGCCTCGCGGCACCACTCCATCTGCTTGTGCATGTTCTCCTCGATCATGTGCATGGGCACGTGGCCGGGGCCCTCGTTCATCACCTGCACGCCGTGCTGCCAGGCGCGCTCGGTCAGCTCACCCTGGGTCTTGAGCTCGGCGAATTGCGCCTCGTCGTTGGCGTCCGCGATCGAGCCGGGCCGCAGGCCGTCGCCGATGGAGAAGCTGATGTCGTAGGCGGCCATGATCTCGCAGATCTCGTCCCAGTGCGTGTAGAGAAAGCTCTCCTGGTGGTGGGCGAGGCACCACTTCGCCATGATCGAGCCGCCGCGCGAGACGATGCCGGTCATGCGCCGCGCCGTCAGCGGGACGTAGCGCAGGAGCACGCCGGCGTGCACGGTGAAGTAGTCCACGCCCTGCTCGGCCTGCTCGATGAGCGTGTCGCGATAGATCTCCCAGGTGAGTTCCTCGGCGCGGCCGCCGACCTTTTCCAGCGCCTGGTAGATCGGCACCGTGCCGATGGGCGCGGGCGAGTTGCGGATGATCCACTCGCGCGTGGCATGGATGTTCTTGCCGGTGGAGAGGTCCATCACCGTGTCCGCGCCCCATTTCGTGGCCCAGCGCATCTTCTCGACCTCCTCCTCGATCGACGAGGCGAGGGCGGAGTTGCCGATGTTGGCGTTGATCTTCACGAGGAAGTTGCGGCCGATGATCATCGGCTCGAGTTCCGGGTGGTTGATGTTGGCTGGGATGATGGCGCGGCCGGCCGCGATCTCGTCGCGCACGAATTCAGGCGTGATGTAGTTCGGGATACGCTGCGGGAAACGCCGGAACACACTCGGCGCGAACGGATCGCTCGCCGTCGAGCCGGGATGGCGGTGGGTGACGGCATTCCGCACTCCGCAATCCGCACTCCGCATATCTGCCAGTCCCTGGTTCTCGCGGATGGCGATGTATTCCATCTCCGGGGTCACGATGCCCTGGCGCGCATACCACAGCTGCGTGACGGGGTGGCCGGCGCTGGCGCGCAGCGGGCGGCGCTTCAGGCCCGGGAACTCGACGAGGCGGTTCTTCTCGGCCTGGGAGGCGAGGTCGGCGAGCTTGCCGGAGAGGTAACCGTTGTCCATCGGCCGCACCTCGCGGCCGGCGTATTCGGCCACGTCGCCGCGCGCGCGGATCCAGGCGGCGCGCGGGGCGGGCAGGCCCTGGGTCACGTCGCCGCCGAAGTCCGGGTCGCCCCAGGGGCCCGAGCAGTCGTAGACGCGCACGGGGGCGTTCTTCTCCACCACGCCGTTGAGGCCGCGGGTGTCGGCAACGGCAATCTCGCGCATGGGCACGCGGATGTCGGGATGCTGCGTGCCCGCGACGTAGATCCGGCGGCTGGCGGGCAGCGGGGTGCGGCTGGCGTCGTGGGAGGCGGGTGAAGACTCGGGCGTGTTCATGACGATGCGGAAACGAAAAGAGCCATGTCCGCGGAAAAGCGGCGCATGGCTCTGAGTGTTACTTCGCTCCCTACGCCGGTGTGGGCCGGATCAGGTTCAAAGGGTCTCCCGCGGGTGAAGCGGGACTCTCAGCCGTGGCGGCTCCCCTGCGTGGATGGTGGATGAATGGACGGCAGACAGTAGGTCGGCCCCGGGCCGGGTCAAGCGCCTGAGAGGATCATCACCATGGGCGCAAATCCGAGAGGGACCGCGGTGGGGCGGTTGCGCCGAAGCTGCCGGGCGTCGAGGACCTGCGGAGAAGGGGGCGTCTCTTTGTCGACGCGGCGCGTTCGGAGAGCGCGCCCTACCGCAAAGAAACGCCGGCCGTGGTAGCACGGCCGGCGTGGGGAAGTCCGTGGCGCGATCCCGCGATCAGTGGGCCGGGGCGGTCGGTTGCGCCGGCGCCTCGGGCGTCGCGGCGGGCGCGGTGGGCGGTGCGGAGCGGTCCATCCAGAAGTACTTTCCGTCGTGCTTGGTCGCGTCCCAGCGGATCCAGATCGCGGCGGCCGCGAGGATGGCGAGCATCACGATGTAGGCCCCCCACGGGGTGCCCTTCTCGGCGAACGGATCCTCGAGCGTGCGCTGCGAGCCCGGGGGCAGCGTGGCGCGCTCGGTGAGCGAGGTGCCGAAGGGGATGTTGATCTTCACGCGGCCGTTCACCGCCCAGCCGTTGCCATCGAGGATCGGGCCGAGCGTGCGCTGGCGCAGCTTGAGGGCGGCGATGATCATCGCCGGGCCCGAGATCACGAGGACGATGCCGACGAGCACGAGCGGGTACTGCCAGGCCTTGAGGCCGAAGACGTATCCGAGGATCAAGGTCAGGGCGCTGATCGCGCCGGAGATCGCCACGCCGATGGCGGCGACGGCGCCGATATCGACCTTCTTGGGCGGGGCGGCGGGCGCCGCGGCGGCGGTCTTGTCGACATGGGCCGCATCGGTCGCGGCCTTGGCGAGCTTGGCGTCCGAGGCGGCCTCGGCGGCGGCGGCGCGCTTGGCCACCTGCTCCTCGATCATGCGCAGGAGCTTCTTGTAGGGCGCCCAGAACGCCTGGCGGATGCTGATGGGGTTGTCGACGATGCTGGTGATGACGGCGTCCCAGTCGCGGCCCTGACGGTCGTAGAAGATACCGTGCCGGCCGACAAAGAGATAGTCGCTGTCGCCCTGGGTGAAGCATGCGGCGATGGTCATCGGAGCGCTGCCGGGGCGGGTGCATGAGCAGTAGGCCACGTAGGTCTTGCTCATGGGCACGAGCGGATTCGGGCCGTCGACGCGGATGCACAGGTCGCAGGAGCGCGCGTCGAGATAGAGCGTGCCGGCCTGGAAGATCGCCGGCACCTTCGGGTCGTAGAGGTCGGAGAACGACACGAAGTTCATGAGCAGGCGGTAGAGGTCGCGGTGGAAGCGCAGGAGCTTCTCCACGCCGGAGATGGCGGCGAACTGCGCCTCCAGTTTCTTGTCCTGCTCGATGAGGGCGCCGATCTTGTCGGCGGCCTTGGAGGCGAGGATCTCGCGCACGCGGGCGAGACCGAGCCCGGCCACGGCGGCGCCGGCTTTCGTGGCGCTCCAGGCCTCGAAGGCGGCGAGGGCGGCCTTGAGCGCGGACCATTCGGCCTCGGTTAACGCGGTCTTGCCGGCCCCGAGGATCGGATCGACGGCGGCTGCCTTGAGCGTGGCGATGGCGGGGGCCCAGGCGGGGTTGACCGTCGTATCCAGCGGCAGGGCACGCCCGGCCTCGACGCGCGCGATGGGGAAGCCGGCGATCTCGTCGACAGTGATCGAGAGATCCTTGGCGGCGAGGGCGAGGTATTCGCTCTCCTGGCGGTTGAGGGCGCCGAGGGCGCGGGCGTCGTAGGCGGCGAGGCGGCAGCGGGCGAAGTAGTCGTCGACCTTGGCGCGCACGGACTGCACGGCGGCGAGGGCGGCGGCGGTGCCGTCGCCAGCGGGCTTGAGTTTGGCGCCGTCGGTCTCGGCCTGCTTGTTCCAGGCATCGTAGGCGGCGAGCTCGGCGAAGAAGGCGGCGACCTTGGCGGCGTCCACACCGGCGACACCGCAGCGATCCGGTACGCCACCGAGCGTGGCGACGATGTCGGCGATCACCTGCTTCGTGGCGGCGTCGTCGCCGGCGGAGTCGGCGATGACCACGCCGTCGCCGTTGAACTTCGTCGCGGCAAAGATCTTCGCGGTGTCGGCGACGTCGCCGAGCGAGAGGGTGGCGCTGCCGGCCTTGCCCAGGCTGGCGAGGATCTCGCGGGCGGAGGCGGCGAGGGCCGCGTCCTTGATCGCAGCCACGGCGAGTTCACCCGTGCCTTCGACGATCACGGCGGGGTCCTCGAGCACGTCACACAGCCAGTTGACCGCGGCGAGGATCTCGCGGGCGCGGACGCGGCCGTCCTTGTCGGTGTCGATGAGGGCGAGCGTCTTCTCGTCGAACTCCAGGCCCTTCACCGGGCAGGCGAGGGCGGTCCAGAGTTTCTGGTCGAGGTGTTGGAGGTTCCGGAAGTCGCCGGCGTTTTCGAGGCGAACGAGGTCGAGGCCGCCTGCGCGAAAGAAGCGCCAGGAGTGGGCCTGACCCGAGGAGGACGGACGGGCGGTCGTTTCCATGATTTCGGGTGTGGAGCGGGACTCTCGCTCCGCTGCACGTGGATGCGCAAGCCGCTTACGCCCGGCGGCATGGGAAGGCTTGTGCTGGCGCGGACCCCCGACCATACCAGCGCCATGGACCAGCCGGCCCCACCCTGGGTCGACCTCGACGACCCGCAGCTTCTCGAGAAGAGGATACGCGACCTTCGCCTGCGGCTCGAGGGCTCGGGACTCGATGCGCTGGTGCAGCGTCTGCACGGGGAACTGGCCGCGCGCGGGCTCAGCTTCATGCCGCCGTGCCACGTGGGTGATGAGTGGTTCGTGCCCGTGGGCGTGCCGGCGATCTTCGTGCCGTTCTTCCTCGTCCACCCGCGCCTGCGCGAGCTGGAGCGGCGCATGGTGCTCGAGGTCGAGGGGGAGACCGAGGCGTGGTTCATGAAGCTCATGCGGCACGAGGCCGCCCACGCCTACTCCTATGCCTACAAGCTCCAGCACAAGCGCCGCTGGCAGCAGACTTTTGGCCTGGCTTCGACGGAGGATCCGGGGTCGTACCGCCCGCGGCCGTTCAGCCGGAGTTTCGTCGTGCACCTCGACGACTGGTACGCCCAGGCCCACCCCGACGAGGACTGGGCCGAGACCTTCGCCGTGTGGCTCACGCCGGACCTCGACTGGCGGGCGCGCTACAAGGGCTGGAAGGCCCTGCAGAAACTCGAGTACGTCGACGAGCTCATGGGCTCCCTCGCGGGCCGGCCGCCCGTGCACCAGCCCGCCTACCGCCCGCGCGACTACGACTGCCTCGGCGTCAAGCTGCGCACCTACTACGCCCGCAAGCGCAAGCTCTACGAGGATTCGTACCCGGATTTCTACGACAAGGACCTGCGGACCCTCTTTCCGTCGGTGCCGGAGGGGGCCGGCGTGCACAAGGCCGCGGCCTGGCTGCGCGGGCACCGGCGCGCCATCATGGACGCGGTGTGCGACTGGACCAACGAGAGAAAGTACCGCGTCGACAAGCTCCTGCACCGGCTCACCGACCGCTGCGCCGAGCTCGGCCTCCAGGTCGCCGCGCACGACAGCGGAGCGCCATTGCGTGTGGCCGCGTATGTCACCACGCTCGTCATGAACTACCTGTTCACCGGCCGCTTCAAGCGCACGAAATGACCATCCCTCTCCCATGAAGAAACGCGGATTGCGCGTGCTCGCCCTCTTCGACCTGGGCGAACCGGCCGCGCTCGACCAGGATTTCTCCGAGGCCCTCCTGACCGAGGGCTGGAAGACCGAGGCGGATGTGCTCAAGGCCCTGCGCACCCTCGGCCACGAGGTGCAGTATCAGGCGATCCACGACGACACCGACCTGTTGCGCCAAAAGCTCCAGGGGTTTCCCGCCGACATCATCTTCAACCTCGTCGAGGAGTTCCGCAACAACCGCGCCTTCGACCAGAATGTCGCCTCCTTCCTCGAGCTCTCGGACGTGCCGTTCACTGGCTGCGGATCGACGGGCCTCACGCTCTGCCGCAACAAGGGCATCTCGAAGAAGATCCTCGGCTACCACCGCATCCGCGTGCCGCAGTTCGCCATGATCCCGCGGGGACGGCGGCCGGTCCGGCCGAAGTGGCTTCCGTTCCCGATCCTGGTCAAGCCGCTCAAGGAGGAGGCCTCGACCGGGATCTCGCAGGCCTCGTTCGTGGAGACCGACGATGCGTTCCGCGAGCGCGTGGAGTTCGTGCACGACAAGCTCGGGCAGGACGTCATCGCGGAGGAGTACGTCGACGGGCGCGAACTCTACGCCAGCATGCTGGGCAACCACCGCGTCGACGTGCTGCCGCTGCGCGAGCTGCTCTTCCGCGAGGTGCCGCCGGACGAACCGCGCATCGCCACCTATACGGCGAAGTGGAACGACGCCTACCGCAAACGCTGGGGCATCGAGAGCCGATTCGCCGAGAATCTCACGCCGGAGGTTTTGCGTGACATCCAGCGCATCTGTCGGCGCATCTACCATCTGCTCGCCATCGATGGCTACGCGCGGCTCGATCTGCGCCTGACCCCGCAGAACGAGGTCGTGTTCATCGAGGCCAACCCGAATCCGTTTCTCGCCGAGGGCGAGGATTTCGCCCTGTCGGCGGAGAAGGCGGGCCTGGACTACCCGCGGCTCATCGAGCGCATCGTGCGGCTCGGGCTCACCGCCGTGCGCGGGTAGGGCGGTCTCAAAAAAGAAACGGCGCCCGAACCCAACGGGCGCCGTTCTGTTTCCTAACCCAATCCAGCTGCTGTCAAGGAGCCGGACCCCTCCGGCTCCAAAGTGTGGAGACGCGTCTCAGGCCTGGGCCCTGGCGATCTTGCGGCCGAGGCCGTTGACGAAGTCGCGCATCAGGTCGGCCTCGACGCGCGTGTAGTCGGTGTCGGGCATGCGCAGGCGCATGTCATAGGCCATGTCGAGTAGCTTTTCCGAGCCCGTCAGCACGGTGTTCCCCTCGGCATCGAGCACCGCATAGTCGAAGGTCAGGCGCGGCGCGTAGATGCTCTGGTAGATGCGCACGTCGTTCATGTTCGAGCGGTGGAAGGGGTTGATGTCCCCGGCCAGGTCGATGTCGGTGAAGCGGATGTTGATCGTGTAGCCGGGCGGCAGGGCGTGCTCGGCCGTGCGGACGATGGAACGGGTGAGTTCCTTCTGCAGGATCTCGGCATCGGAGTCGGAGTAGTACTCGGACATCCGGAAATCGGTGAACTTTTCGGGCTCGTTGTAGGCGACCTGAGCCGCAGCCTTCGACGCGCTGCCGTTGGTGCCGAACGCGGCGCTGGAGGCGGCGAGTGCTGCGGTCGTGGCGATGACGCTGAAGATTGTGGTTTTCATGATGTGGAGGTAGACGTTTGTCGGTCTCCATGGTTGCAGACCTTACAGAGATGTAACGTCCGTGCAGCTCGGACGAGATCGGCCGGGCGACCTCGGAAGTCGGGATTGTCAGCGGACAGCGGACGGCCACACTGGCGCGGTGATCACCCACGTCGTCATCTTCTGGACCGACAAACCTCATGCGGAAAACTGCGACCGGCTGCTGGCCGGGGCGCGCGAGTATCTCGGGCCGATCCCGGGGGTGCTCGAGTTTCGGTGCGGCAAGCCTGTGGCCAGTCCGCGCGGCGTCGTCGACGACAGCTTCTCCGTGGCGATCTCGATGACCTTCGTCGACCAAGCGGCCGCCGATGTCTACCAGGCGCATCCGTTGCACCTGAAGTTCATCGAGCAGTGCGTGAAGCCGTACGTGAAGCGCTTCGTCGTCTACGACTGGGCCTAGGCAGGAGCTGACGAGACGAGTTGAAGTTGAAGGGAAGGCGCGACGATGGGCGAGCGTCCCTGGCTCTTCGATTTCTCGCTTCAACCCCGCCGCCTCGGCGGCCGTCAGGGCTCGACACGCACGAGCATGCCGGCGCGCACGAGGGGCACGAGGTATTCGGCGTTCCAGTTCGCGAGGCGGAAGCAGCCGCTCGATTCGGTGCGGCCGATCTGCTCCGGCTCGGGCGAGCCGTGGATGCCGTATGATCCGTCGCCGGCGCTCAGCGCGATCCAGGCGATGCCGACGGGATTGTTCGGCCCGGGCTGGAGGATGAGTTTGCGGCCGACCTTCTGCGCGTCCGGGGAATCGGGGAAGGTCTCGGGGTTGAACGTGTAGTTCGGGTTCGGCGCGACGGTCAGCACCGAGAGTTCGCCCACGGGGCGCTTCTCCACCCGGCGGGCGATGCTGCACGGGAAGTGGGCGAGCAGGTTGTTCGTGGCGTCGTAGAGGCGCAGGGTTTTCTCGCCCAGCGAGATGAGGATGTATTCAGGCCGTGTCGACGGCGTGGCGCGTCGTCCGATGTCCGGCACGACGAGGACCGTGCCCGCCTTGATCGAGGCCCAGGCGACCTGCGGGTTGAGGCGCGTGATCTGCTTGGGGTTGGTGCAGGTGCGCTCTGCGATCGCCTCGAGGACGGTCGCGTAGCCCATGCTGTCGAGTTCGGATTTCTGCAGCCAGCCCTTGGGGAAGGGACGCAGGCGGGCGATATCCTCCTCGGTGACGACGTAGTGGCGCAGCGGCTGGCGCTGGAGCTGGAGCGCATCGCGCGTGGCGTTGTCGAGCTGCCCCGTGACGCGCAGGCCGTGCTTTTCCTGGAAGGCGGCGACGGCCGCGCGCGTCTGGCCGCCCCAGGCGCCATCGATCGAGCCCGGGCAGATGGCGTCGCGCATGAGGGCGACCTGGGCTTCGAAGACATCGCGCGGAAGTCGCGGGCGGAAATCGCTTTCGACCGGGCCGACCGCCGGCGGCGGGACGGGTGCGGGTGCTTCCGGCACGGGTGTGCCCGGAGGCGTGGGCTTGGACAACACCGGCCCCGTCGGTGGGCCGGGTGCCGTCGTGGCTGCGGCGGCGTCCGGCGCGAGGGTCGCGCCGAAGGTGAGGGGCGCGGGCTCGGGTGCGGCGCTGACGTCCTGGGCCGGCAGCGCATCCGGGGTCGCGGCAGCGAGCGGCGATGCGTCCGGCACGGCCTCGTCGATCGGCGGTAGCGTGTCGTCGGTGGAGCTGCGGAATCGGAAATACCACACGGCGGCCACCACGGCTGCGGTGAGTGCCAGCGTGACGAGGGCCAGTCGCCCCTTGCCTCCGCGGCGCCGCGCGCCAGACGCGCGGGCGAGCGTGGCGAGGGGGAGGCGGCGAGGTGCGGGCATGGCGATGGTCAAGCGCGGTGCGAGAGCTGCGTGGGGCGACGCTGCCGCCTTCGAGCGCGCCGGCCAACCGAAAAGAACGATGACCTCGGAGGCGCCTTTTCCGCTGGGCGCGGGCGCCGATGTCACGAGCGACCTGCAAAAATCCCGCGAAAGCCATGCGATGTGTGCAGGGCGAGGGAACATCGGGGCAGCCGCTGCGTGTGCGTGCCGGACTTAAGCTGTTGATCGCCGGTCCGATGGACGGGCTGTCGGGCCGTGTTCTCTTCGGTCTCCGGCCCCGTCTCCGCAAAACATGACTCCATCCCTCGCGTTTGAGAAGATCCGGAC
Source organism: Opitutaceae bacterium (assembly GCA_014879845.1). Taxonomy (GTDB): domain Bacteria; phylum Verrucomicrobiota; class Verrucomicrobiia; order Opitutales; family Opitutaceae; genus JAEWQP01. Next base: position 60,827 of record JACSRI010000113.1, on the reverse strand, counting down.
GGCGTTCGTTCGCATGGACGCCTTTTATGGACGCACCGTCTTCGACGAGTGGGCGGTGCTCGCGCTCGAGGGTGCGAAGGTCGCCGTGTTGGCCTACGAGGGCCCGCGCCGCGATCGTTTCGCGACGGCCTTGCACAAGGACCTCGTCCAGCTGCGCACCGACACCGAGGGTGAGCGGCGCGAGCCGGGCGCGTTCGCATTCTCGCGCGGCGCCGACGGGACTGCGATCGACGCTTACATCGTCGTGGGTGCGGGCGTGTATTTGGTCTGCAACAACACCCAGGAGAGCGTCGCCGAGATCGCGCGCGATCCGCGGTGGCGCCAGGCCCAGGTGCCGTTTGCCGATCTCGCCGAGGTTTTCCGCCACCATCCGTTGGTGCCCGCGGGCGTGGCCTGAGTCTCCGCCGGCGCCACGCCCGGGTCGCGGTCTGCCGCCGCGCAATGCCGGCCGATCAGGCCAGCCCGGCCACGAGGAACCACCCGTAGGCGCCCGCGAGCGCGAGCCCGAGCGGTCGCGGCAGCGAGCCGTTCCAGCCGAGCACGATCGCGTGCACGGCGACCGCGACTGCGATCACGATCAGGCCCGGAGTGAGAAACGCCGGCACCGCCACGGGTGCGCCGAGGGCCACGAGACCCACGCACAGCGGGATGCACACATGCCCGTCGCCGAGCTGTGAGCTGTAGACGACCTCAGCCCGTTCCGTGCGCGCGTAGTGGATCGCGAGGATGCCGTTGGGCAGGACCATGACCCAGCCGGTCAGCCAACCGATGCTGTGGTTGCCAAGTGCCGTCGCACCTGCGGCCTCGATCCACGTCACCATACCCTCGACGGAGAGGTAGATCACCGCGCCGGCCGCGAGCATCACCATGCCATCGACCAACAACAGCGGGTGCAGGCGGCGATTGGCATGGACGTTGGACTTGAGCGCGTCGACCACCTGCAGGCATTGCCAGAAGAGAAACAGGGCCACCAACACCGCCCCGTCCGAGCGGTCGAGCGTCCCGTCGCGCGCGAGGATCCAGAGCAGACCGGCGAAAAATCCCGCGGCCGTGAGCGTGAGCGCAAGGGAGAGGCGGTTGAGCTGCGAAGCCCGCACCGCCTTCTTCGTGCGCCGGCCGGGGGCGACGTTCAGCCCCCAGATCAGGGCGGGCAGGCCGAGCAGCAGGGTGAGATTGGTGACGTTGTTGACCAGCGCATTGACCACGACTTCCGCGCCGGGCCGGCCGTCGCGCAGGATCACGCCGACGAAGACGAGGTTTCCCAGGCCCGAACAGTACGGCATCGCGATCGTGCCGAGCGCCGTTCCCTCGAGTCCGTGTTTCGCCATGCGCTCGAGCGCCCAGACCAGCACGAGCGACGCGACGACGAAAAGGGGCGCGTGGATCCAGGGGTGGGCGCTGAGGACAACGCGGACCTGCTCCAGTCCAGTGGCGGTCGACGGGCTCATGCGCCGGGGCTCGCGAGGATGCGGCCGGCGGCGTGCCGGTGATGGGCGTGAGGCGCGAGGGTCGGGCGGTGCAGGGCCGTCATGGGCGGAGGATTCTTTCTTCGGGACCGGGCCGCGCGACTTAACCTGTTCCGCGACCTGCCGGGCTCGAAAAACTGTCGCCGCCGGGCCCTGAACGTGTCGCCATGGTGCGGTGCCCGCCGGCGCGGTCGGCGTCGCCCCATCTTCCACGCTCCCAACGCATGATCGCCGCCTCCCCCTTGCGCATCCTCCTCGTGCGAGAGTTGCTGCTCGTCGTCCTGCTCAGCCTCGCGGCGTCGATGCGGGCGGACGACGAAGGAGCCTTGCGCGCCGCGCTCGACCGCGTGGCCGGCGAGTGGACGGGCGAGGCGCAGATCAAGGCGATGGACGGTTTTGTCCTCAAGACCGTGTCGGCCGCGCGCCGCGCCACGTGGGAGGGCGACACGCTCGTGACCGAGACGGTGCTCGATGACGGCACGGGCGCCTACGCCGTCGTGGCCCGCCAGACCATCCGACTCGGGCGACTCGAGTCCTCGGTCACCCGGCCCTCGCAGCCGGTGGATCGGTACTATGGCGAGTTGAGCGGCGCGGCAGTGGCCTGGACCAACGCCGAGGGCAACCGCCGCGACGCGCGCGAACAAGTCTCGGAGCGCGGCGGCGTGATCGTGCTCGAGACCTCCAGCGTCGAGCCGATCCGCGTCTTTGGGCTCTCCGGGTTGGTCCGGGTGGAAGGGAAATTCCGCCGGCCCGCATCCGCTCAGCCCGCCGTCGTTCCTGCGCCGGCCCCGGCCGTCCAGTCCGGCCCGGCCCCGGCACTCGTCGCCGAGCTGGAGATGCTCCGCCGCTCACTCGACGAGGAACGCGCGGCTGTCGCCGAGTGGCGCACGCGGACGGAGCAGGCCGAGGGGCGCGCCGCCGCAGCCGAGTGTCGTGCCCAGTCTTTGGAGACAACGGTCAATGACACGCGCGCGACGTCGGACCGCCTCACCGCCGAGCTCGGGCAGGCGCGGCAGCAGGTCGCGGCCCTTGAGCGCGAACGGGCCTCGACGGTCGAGCGCCTGGCGGCGGCCGAGACTCGTTCGGCCGGCGTGGCGCGCGACGCCGAATCCGACGCCCTGGCCCGACGCGCCCTCGAAGATCGTGTGGCTGCCCTCGGGACCGAACTCGCCTCGGCGGCCCGCGAGCGCGAAGACCTGCGGGCGCGCCTCACTGGCATGGAACAGGCGGCCGCGCAGGCTCAGCACGACAACGAGGGTCTCGTTACCGTGAACCAGCGACTCACGGCCGAGCGTGACGCGCTCGCATCCCGTCTCGAGGGGGCCGAAGCCAGGCTGGCGGCCGCGGCTCCGGCGGCCGCGACGGTGGCCCCGGCCTCACCGGCTCCCGCCGCCGAGGGGGGCCCGTCCTTCAGCGCCGTCATGCGCGAGCAACTCGTCGCCGAGGTGCAACGCATGGAGCGCCGCGTGCTCGAGCTCGAGTCCGAGCGCAACACCGCACGCGAGCAGATCGAGCTCACCCAGCGCCAGCTCGAGGAGACGCGCCGGCTGCGGGACGACACACTGCTGCGCTTTCAGACCGTCGTCGCCGAATTGAATGCGATGCGCGAGGAGAAGGAGCGGCTCGCCCGGGCCAACGTCTCGCTCCAGGCCGAGGTCCGCCAGGCCCAGCAGACGGCGCGTGCGCCCGCACCTGTCGTCGGTGGCGCGGCCGGTCCGGCCCCGGCTGCATCCGGCGCGGCTCCGGCGACCACTTTCGACGGCAAGACGGCGGATATGATCATCGCCGGCCTCCAGATCATCGGTGTGACCCGCGGCGAGGGTGGCGAGGACAAGGCGATCCTCGACGGCCGCGTCTATCGCAACGGCGACCTCGTGGAGGCGCAACTGGGCATCACCTTCGTCGGCATCGACGGCAACGCCCTGGTCTTCCAGGACCGCCGCGGTCGCGAGTACCGCCGGCGGTTCTGAGCTGACGTGCGCCGCCGGGCGGCGCGGCGGTGGACCGGTCAGATCCGGCTCTGGCGCGCGCTGTAGAGCGCCACCAGGGCGGCGCCGATCGCCTGCGAGAGTTCGCCGAGCGTGGCCGGCACGACCTTGAGCTTGCGGCGCTGCGCCGGCCACAGGTAGGGCATCGCGGCCTGGTGGATGCCCTCGAGGTAGCGGTGGCGGAACTCGGGCGTGGTCGACTCCGGGTCGATGAGCCCGCCGCCGATCACGACGTATTCAGGATCCAACGCCATCGCGAGCGACGCGACGTGCAGGCCGAGCGCCCTGGCCTGAAAGTCGAAGATGTCCAGCGCGAGCGGGTCGCCCTTCTGCGCGCGACTGCGCAGCGAGAGCACCTTCTCCTTCACGGGCGCCGTCGAGGTGGCGAGTTCGTGGCCCGGGTGCTTCTTGAGCATGTCCTCGAGGAGCTGAGGCAGGCCGGAGATTGTCGTGTAGGCTTCGATACAACCCCAGTCCTTGCCGCAGCCGCATTTGTAGGGGCGCACGCCGAGCAGGTGGAGCGCGGCGGGCATGTGGCCGCCTTCCATGCCGGCGAGCGTGTCGCCGTCGAGCGGCAGGCCGTTGGCGTCGATGTAGGCGGCACCGAGCCCGGAACCGGGCGCGAGCATAAGCACGGAGGCCTTGCGGTCGCCGCGCACGCGCTGTGCCTCGGCCACGCCGCCGTAGTTGCCGTCGTTGCCGACGACGAGCGGGATGGGGCGACCGGCCTTTTCCGCGAGAGCCTGGCTGTAGTCGGCGTGAAAATTCCAGCCTTCAAATGACTTTGGCAGATTGGCCGAGCGGTCGAGCACGCCATAACTCTGGTACGGCCCGGGGATCGCGAGACCCACGCCCCGCACCTGGTCCCACGAGAGATTGTTGTCGGCGAGAAAACCGACGACGCCCTCGACCCAGCCCTGGATCACCGCGGCCGTGCCGGCTTGGGAGTTGGTCGAACTCTGGCGGAGCTTGGTCGAGATGGTGGAGCCATCGGCCCAGATGCCACCGGTCTTGGAGGTGGTGGCGCCACTGTCGGTGCCGATGAAGATGTCTTTGGATCTGCTCATGAGGGAGGTGGAGGTGCGATGAAGAAAGCGGGCGCTTTTCACTCACGCTCGGCGGGCGAGGTCAATGCCGGTGCACCGTCTCTCGGATGAACGCAGGGAATCGCGGTTTTGTCCGCCGGGGTTCAATCCCGGCGCGGCGTGCGAGATTGCCGCGACCGGACAAAAGAAAAGAGGCGCCCGCAGGCGCCTCTCGAATCCTCGTTGGGAGGGTGTGAGCCGGAAGGAGGCTTAGTAGCGGCCGCGGCCGCCACCGAAACCACCGCGGTCGCCGCCACCGCGACGATCGCCGCCGCCGAAGCCGCCACGGCGCTCGCCGCCGCCGAAGCCGCCGCCACCGCCGAAGGAACGGCCGGAGCCTTCCTCCTTCGGGCGGGCCTCGTTGACCGTGAGGGCGCGGCCACCGAGATCGGTGCCGTTCATCTTCTCGATCGCGACGCGGGCCTCTTCAGCCGTGCCCATGGTGACGAAGGCGAAGCCGCGCGGGCGGCCCGTCATCTTGTCCATGGCGACGTAGACGTCGGTCACGGCGCCGAACTGCTCGAAAGCAGCGCGGATGTCTTCTTCGGTGCTCTTGAAGGAAAGATTTCCGACGTAGAGTTTGGAGTTGCTCATTGTGTGATGTGTTCGTCGATACGCGATACCTGCAGTCTGTTCCCGACCTTCGGGTTTCGAACCATCACTGAAGCAGTCACTCCAACTGACAATTCACCATAACCTCGGCTCTAACGATACTCGAACGAGGCGGCACAAGGACGGGTTTTGCCCTCGTTGGCCAATCAAATCGCGCGCAGGCAGGAGTCGCCGGCATTTCTGGCATGCTGAGTTATTCTGTAAAATGATGTTTGCTAACATGATAGAAGCTTGCCCGGCACGACGCATCGGCGAGCGACATGCGGCCTTGATCTGCAGGCACGATGGCCGATGAGGAGGGTGATGGTCGTCTCCCGCCTGGAGTTTTCGTCGCCCTCGATCGCACCGGCCGCGCGCCCGGAGCGTGAGGTCGCGCGACCTGGCGAGGATCCTGTCGCGTCGACTGCGCCACGGGAGAACGACGCGGCGACGGATCAGGCGACGTTCAGCCCTGAAGCGCTCGCGCTCGCTCGCGGCGAATCCGCGGAGGTAGAAGACACCGAGTCGCGCACGGATGCCGATTCGCGCGGCGAGGGCGCGGCCGCCAGCGACCGCGAACTCAGCGAGGAGGAGCGTCGTCAGGTCGAGAAACTCAGCGCTCGCGACGCCGAGGTCCGCGCGCACGAGGCCGCGCACATGGCGGCGGGAGGTTCGCACGTGCGTGGTGGCGCCAGCTACTCGTATCAGCAGGGCCCCGACGGAAAACAATACGCCAACGGCGGCGAAGTCGGGATCGATGTCTCCAGCGTCCCGAACAACCCGCAGGCCACGATCCAGAAAATGCAGCAGGTGCGGGCCGCGGCTCTCGCCCCGGCGGATCCCTCGGGGGCCGATCATGCCGTTGCGGCCAAGGCGGCCCAAACCGAGGCGCAGGCGCGCGAGCAACTCGCGGAACGCCAGGCCGGGCGCGTGGCGGCGGCGTATTCCGGGGCAGAGCCCTCGGCGCAGGCCGCGGGCAGTTTCGTCGACGCGACCGCATGACGCGACCGCGCGCACATGCCGCGTGTGGCGAGCATGGCGCGGCGGCGAGCGAATGGGTCTCGACTCGACGGATCGTCGGACGGCGGCGGCTGGCGACGATGAATTGACAACCTTTTCAGTCAGGCGGGACTTCCGTGCGCCGCTACGGATGTCGATGTAGGGTCTGCCGCCGGCGCACCCCGCCGGTCGGTCCGACTCCTGCAACTTCCCACCATGCTGAGCATCATCGTACTCGAGGATGACGCCGCTTCGGCGGCACTTGTGACGCGGATATTCGCGATGAACGGCCATAACGCGCGTTCAGCGACCAGCATCGGCGAGGCGTGGCGTATGTTGCGGGCGGAGTCGGCCGACCTGCTCGTGCTCGATACGGATCTTGGCGGCGAATGGGGCTGGGAGATGCTTGAGCGTGTGCGGCGCAGCGTCGTGTTTCGCGAACTGCCGGTGATCGTATACTCGTCGATGTGGCGTCGCGATATCGTGCGGCGCTACATGCTGCTCGGCGTGCAGGGCCTGCTCGTCAAACCCTACACTCCCGCGCGTTTGATGGAGGAGGCTGCGCGTGCGGCCGAATCCGGGTGGCGCGAACCATTCTTTGATTTTCCGGCGTTGCCGGCGGCGGATGGCCCGGACGCTGCACGCCGCGAAGCGCTGCAGGCCCTGCATCAGGATGAAGGCCAGATCGTCGAACTTGCGGCGCGCCTGACGAACAACTGCGTCGACATCGCCCTGCAGGCCCGGACCAGCGGACTCGCGGAACGGGCGAAGTCGGCGGGTTTCCTCCTGCTCGCGGAAGTGGCGGAGAAGATGGTCCAGGCTGCGATCGAGGTGAAGATGGACCGATTGCCGCCGCTCCATGAGGATCTCGAGTTTGCGATGACCTTCCTGCGCAGGTTGCTCGGAGTGCCGTCGCGCGATCTCGCGCCGGCTTCCGTGCCCGCAATCACGGGGGCGACAAATGAGTCGTCGTCGGCGGTCTCGATGGTACCGGCCCGCTGAGCGCGACGCGATCCCGGGCCGAGCACAGGGTCGGTTCGCGGAAAGCAGACCGACGCGGACGGTCGAGATGACCGCTGGCGATTGGCCGGCTTACGGGAGATGGTCGGAGTCTTAATAATATCGGCTACTGGTTGATGGAGCTTGGATTAGTTCCATTCTATGCCGTAGACACTTCGTGTCGCAACAATCGGTGTGGCCGACACGCCTCGGCGACTTCCCTTCCGTCGATGAGAAGCTGCCGACCCGGGCCGACTCCACGGGAAGGAGAAACACTATGCAAGTGATTGAACAGGAACTGGAAGTCTACGTCAGCCCCGCTGGAAATGTCTGCATCGCCCGGCGCGACATGAACGAAGACTGCTTCTTCGCCGTGCCGCCTGAGGAGGTCGACATGCTCTGCCGCTGGCTTCAGGAGAAGAAGGCGGAGGCCATGGGCAGCCAGCACGATCCGCTGTCCGAGATGGTCGACGTCGACTGAGCTGACTCTGCGCGCGCCCGGCGCTGCGGCTCCGGGCGCACGTTCCGACCCAACTACTCCAGGACGAGGACAAATCCTCCGCGCGGGCGGAGGGTGAGGCGGAGTGTCGCCTGGGCATTCAGGTCGGGCGTGGAGGTGGCGAAAGCGAGGTTGCCGCCCTCCGCGGCGTCCGTGATCAACCGGGCTCGCGTGCTGGTTGCCGCGGTCGCGGCACGCAGGCCGGACAGATCCACGACGACCTCACGTGGCGTGTCGCCAGCCTGGATGCCGGCGACGTACCAGCGCGTCCCCGAGCGACGCGCCAGGATGACGTACTCGCCGGGCATGCCGTCGAGGAAACGCACGTCGTCCCACACGGAAGGCACCTCCCGCATCAAGTCTCGCACGGCTTCGGGCGCCTTGGCCATGCCTTCGGGGATCTCGGCATAATGCTGGATGCCCGAGGTGAAGAGCACGGCGAGCGCGAGCTCGAACCCGCTGGTCGTGCGTCGTTCGATGTTGCGGATCTGATCGAGCACGACCGGGGTGAAATCCATCGGGTCGAAGACATTGCGCGTGAACGGCAGCATGCTGGCGTGTGCGGGCGCGCGGTCGGCATTGGCCTGATCGAAAGTGATGAACTCCAGCCCGCGGATCGACTCCATGGTCATGAGGTGCGGGTAGGTGCGCTGCCACCCGCGCGGCAGCGTGGCGCCATGGAAGTTGATGAGAAACCCGAACGGCGCCGCGTCCGTGAGCAGGTCGTGGTAGTAGGCGATCATGGACTGGCCGTCGCCGCCGAAGAAATCGATCTTCAGTCCGGCCACGCCGAGCTGCTTGAGGCGGGCAAACTCCGCGAGACGGTCCTCGCGCGTGAGGAGCTTGCCGCGCGGGGTCTGGGGCGCGCTGTTCCAGGCGCCGGCGGAGTTGTACCAGACGAGGATCTTCACGCCCTTGCCGGCCCCGTAGGTGACGAGTTCGGCGAGTTTGTCGTAGCCGATCTGCGTGTCCCAGAGCGCGTCGATCAGGCAGTAGCGCCAGCCCATCTCCGCGGCGTAGTCGATGAAACGCTTCTGCACGTCGAAGGTGGTGTTGGGGTCGCCGAGCAGGGGCCAGCTCCACGAGGCCTTGCCCGGCTCGAGCACGGTGGGGTCGACGGCGACCGCGGGCGGCGCGGCCAGGTCGGTGCCGAGCGTCGACTCCACGACGGTCCGGAGGCTGCCGATGACGATCAGGCGCCAGGGTGTGGCCCAGGGCAGCGTCGACTCCGGCAGCGCGGGGCCGTCGCCGAAGGTCTCGCGCGCGTCGGCGAAGGCGATGCTGTATTCACCATCCGGCGACTCATGGGCCAGGCGTGAGCCGCAATAGTCGCGGCCCAGGCCGGCCTCGCTCACGAGCAGCCAGGTGTCGCCGGAGCGGAAGAGTGCGGGAAACACCCAGCCGGCGCCGAGCGTCGAGGGCGTGCCGGCGGGCACATCCCTCTCATAGTATTCCTCGTAGGAGGGATTCGTTTCGCTCCAGCCGCTCTTGGCCACGGCCATCGGCTGGACCCAGGCGCGCGAATCCGGCAGGAGGTGAAACGACGTGGTCTCGCGGGTGAGCCGGTGCACCCGGTCGGACTGTTCCGGGAAGACGTAGCGGAATGCGACGCCGTCGTTCGACACACGGAAGCAGAGGTCGAGGCGGGCGCCGCCCGCAGACTGGAGCGGCACGACGACCTCGTTGGCCTGGTAGTGATTGTGCCGGCGCTTGGAAGTGAGCAGTTCGTAGCGCTCGTCGATGGCGCGCGGTTCGCTCGCAGGAGCCGCGCGACGGAGCCCCGTGGAGAAGTCGGCGTCGTCGCGGACCAGCCCGAGGCGCGAGGGACGCAGCACGGGCCGGCCGTCGCGACTGACGGCGTAGGTGGGCGCACCATCTTTGGTGAGGGTGAGGTGGACCGTGAGTCGGCCGTCAGGGCTGGTGACCGGAGTGGCGTCGATGGCGGTGAGCCGAACGGGGAGTCCGTAGGTCATGGCAAAGGCGAGACCGAGCTGGAGGATGCGGAGAAATCGCGCGGGCATCATGGGGTCCGGCGAGGAAAACCCGACAGGCGCCGTCGGGCGAGGCGTTTTCCCGCCCGCGACGGCCCGGGTCGGCGGCGCGGATTTCGCCTTTTGCGTGTGGAACCTCGGGGCCGGGTTTGTTTTCCAAGGCGTGCTCCCATGCGCAGGTTCCCCGACTTTCCCGGCTGGGCGAGGCGCGCGCTGCTGACCGCATCGCTGGCCGGTGTCGGCGCGGGCGTGATGTGGTTCGCGCGCGCGAGCGGCGATGCCCTGCTCCGAACCGGGCCGGCGGAGCCTCCAGTCGGGGCTGAGCGGCCGTCCACCGGCGCCGCCGCAGCAGCCGAGGCCGCGCCGCCGGGTCAGGTCAGCGCCGAGGATCTCGCGGCCGCCGGTCAGCGTCTCTGGGAGCAGTATGTGCCTGCGGAGATCCGTGCGGCCTACGAGTTTCCTTCGGTCGACGAACTCCGCCATTTTCTCGCGCGCCTCGAGTCCGAACTCGACAGCGGTTCGTCCGAGGAAATCGCCGCCTACGAACGTGATGCGCGGCGCGCGCTGCGCGTGCTGCGCCGATGTGAAGGAGGCGATCTGCTGGCCGCGTGGCTCGAGCCGCGGCTCGACCTCCTCAAGGCCGCGTCCCAGATCGCGTCCGCGCCGGTGGCGCGCTGGCCTGAATTCATCCCGGGCGAATCTCCCGACGTCGCCGATTCCGCCACCGTCGCGCCCGCGCCGATGCTGCCCGCCGCCGAGATCGCGCGGCCGCAGTACACCCGAACCTATTGGGACCAGGTGCTCACCCGCCGCCACGCGCCGCGGCGCGCGGTCGACCTCGTGCCGCGACTCAAGGAGATCTTCGCCGCCGCCGGCGTGCCGCCGCAGCTCGTCTGGATCGCCGAGGTCGAGTCCTCGATGAATCCCGAGGCGACCAGTCCGGTGGGGGCGCGGGGGTTGTTTCAATTCATGCCGCTCACGGCAGCGCGATTCGGGCTCGAGACCGGCGTGATGGTCGACGAGCGCACCGATCCCGAGAAATCGGCGCGTGCGGCGGCCGCCTACCTGCGCGTGCTGCACCGGAGGTTTGGTTCCTGGCCGCTCGCGATCGCCGCCTACAATGCCGGTGAGGGTCGCGTCGGCCGCCTGCTCGCGCGGGAGCAGGCGAGTTCGTTCGACGCCGTGGCCCATCGCCTGCCGCTCGAGACTCGCATGTATGTCCCCAAGGTCCTCGCCACCGTGGCCGCCCGCGAGGCGATCGATCCGGAGAAGCTGCCCGGTCCGTGGACGGTCGAGGCCGTCGCCGAGCAGAAGAACACAAGCGGACTCGATGCCGTCGGGTCGGACGGTCGGATCGTCGGTGGCACCGACATCTACCTGGTCCACGAGTCCATGATCTCGGCCCCGACCACGACCCCGGCATCCCTCTGATTTCCCAGAGATCGCCGGGGGCGGGGCGCGAGCCGCCCGGGTCTTTCGTTTTGCCCCTGGGAGCAGGGAGGTGAAGATTTCCCGCAACCGCGGCGCGGCTGCGCAGTATCCCTCGATGAACTCCTGCGCATTCGTGTCCCGTGACTATCGTAACCGCCATCGCCGAATTCCGGCCCCCCCGCTCCATGGTTGAGGCACTGACGTCCGCCCCGCCCGAGGCGATCGACGACCACACGCTCATGCTCCGCGTGCGCGAGGGCGACATCCCGATGCTGGGCGAGCTCTTCCAGCGCCACGCCCGGCCGCTGTATGGCTTTTTCGTGCGCCTGACCGGCGACCGCGCCGGCAGCGACGACATGGTGCAGCAGGTGTTTCACCGCATCCTGCGCTACCGCCACACCTACCGCGACGTCGGCAGCTTCACCGGTTGGATGTACATCATCGCCCGCCGTGTCCTCGCCGACTTTCAGCGGCACCGCGCGCAACACCAGCCGCCGGCCGAGGAACCCGCGCTCGAGCAGCTCGCCGACGAACGCACGCACGCGGCCGACGCCGCGGAGGCGGGCGACCAGACGGCGCTCCTGCACCGCGCCCTCGCCACGCTGCCCGAGGATGTGCGCGAGGTCATCGTCCTGGCCCGCTTCCAGGAGCTGCCCTACGAGGAGGTCGCGCGCATCCTCGACATCTCGCTCTCCGCCGTGAAGACGCGCATCCATCGCGCGATGAAGGACCTTCGCGCCGCCTACTTCCGTATCCAAGAAATCCCGCCCATGGGTCTGCCGACCGCCACCCGGGAAAAGGAGTCCGCATGAACTGCGACGAAACCATCCTCCTGCTCGCCGACTACGAATCCGGCCGGCTCTCCGCCGCCGACATGCGCCGCGTGCGCGAGCACCTCGACCGCTGCCCGGCCTGCGCGCAGGAGCTCCAGCTCCAGCGCCAGCTCGACCTCGCCATCAAGCGGGAGCGCCGCCCCGAGCCGGGCGCGCACGTCCACACCGCGTTCCACGCCTGGCTCGAGGCCGAGGCGCGAGCCATGCCGGCTCCGCGCCACGTCGCGGCCGCGCCCGAGCGCACGAACATCATCCGCGTGTCGTTCTGGAACCACCCGGCCACGATCTCCGGGTTCGTCGCCGTCGCGGCCTGCGCGGTCTTCGCGCTCGGCCTCGTGGTCGGCTCGCGCACCGGCTCGTCCTCCGGGGCCCAATTCGCCAACCAGCAGAACGCCGCCGAGATCGCCGCGCTGCGCGAGCAGGTCGCCTCCATGAGCCAGGCCGTGACGTGGCAGACGCTCCAGCAACCCAATGCCGGCGACCGCATCCAGGCGGTGCGCGTCATGGCCTCCGCCGATCTCAATCCGGTCGACGTGAACCAGCTGCTCGGCCTCGTCGCCTTCGATTCCAACAGCCAGGTGCGCGAGAGCGCCGTGCAGGCGCTCTACCGCTACGCCGATCGTCCCACCGTCCGCACCGCCGTGGCGCGCGCCCTCGTGCGCGAATCCGCGCCCGTGGTGCAACTCGCGATGATCGACTTCCTCGCCAACACCCGCGACCCCGAGGCCACGGCCGCGCTCGAAACCCTTGTGCACAACCAGAACCAGAATCCGCTCGTCCGCGAGGCCGCGACCTACGCGCTCACTCGCATGTGAGGGTCCGGCCCGGACGCAGCCCGACAAAACCACACACGACAATCCGCCCGTATCATCATCCATGAAACTCTCCACCATTCACCCCGCCTCCCTCACCCGCGGAGCCCTCGTGCTCCTGCTCGCCGGCGGCGCCGCCCTCGCGGCCCGCGCCGAGGAACGTGTCCTGTCCTTCGCTGATCCCTCCAAGCCCGGCAAGCTCGTCATCCAGATGGGCCTGGGCGACCTCCGGGTCAGCGGCGCCGACGTCAAGGACGTCACCCTTCGATCCGAGGACGACTTCGGCGGCGACGCCGAGCCGCGCGAGGACGGGCTGCGTCGCCTCGATTCCGGCGGCGACACCCATGCCATCAACGCCTCCGGCAACGTCATCACGATCTCCTGCGGCGCCCTCCTGGGAGGCCGCCATGGCGAGAGCACCGACCTCGACCTCACGGTGCCGAAGGGGGTTTATCTCATCGTGCAGCGCTCGGGGCCGGGCGACACGCAGATCGAGGCTCTCTCGGGCGACATCGAGATCCGCTCGCTCGTCGGCGACATCGCCCTGGGCGACCTCTCCGGCGGCCTGGTGGTGGAGTCGACGCACGGCGACGTCTCCGCGGAGTTTGCGGCGTTTCCGGCCGACCGGCCCGTATCCATCTCCACGGCACACGGCGACGTCGAGGTGCGCGTGCCCGAGGCGTCCAAGGCCAAGGTGCGCTTCCGCACCCTGCGCGGCGAGGTGCTCACCGACTTCGCGAAGGAGCAGCTCGTGACGAAGATGGAGCAGTCCGACACCTTCGTGATCGAATCCACCGGCGGCGACGCCGAGACGCTCCGCAACGAGCGCGAACGGGTGCGGGCCGAGGCGCAGCGGGCCCGCGACGAGGCCCGCCAGGCCGAGCGTGCCGCCCGCGAGGCGGCCGAGCAGGCCAAGCGCGCCGCCAAGGAGGCCTCCACCTCCGGCGTGGCGGACGGCATGGTCCCGCCGATTCCGCCCATCCCGCCGCTGCCCCCGCTGCCTCCGCTCGCCGGCGGTAAGGTGGTCGCCGGCACGCTCAACGGCGGCGGCCCCGACCTCTCCATCACCGCGCTGATGGGCGACATCGTCTTCCGCAAAGCGGCGCGGTGACGCGCCCGCCCGGGCGGGTCGATACGACGACAAGGCCGCGTGGCTCGGGAGCCGCGCGGCCTTGCTGCGTCCTTGAATCGTGGGCGGACTACTCGAGGCCCGCGACCGAGAGGTCGGCGGGATGTTCGATCGAGATCTTGAGCGGGAGCTCGCGCTTCTCGCCGGGCTTGAGATCGAGCGACCAGCGGATCGTGCCGTCCTCGTCCTGCGTGATGTCGCGGGCGGGCGGCGCGATGAGCGTCACGACGATCTTCTCGTCCTTCGAGATCGGGAGCTGGTCCTTGACCACGAGCTTTTCGGCCGTCGTGCGGTTGTTCTGCACGGTGATGAGCACATCGTAGGTCGTGCGCACGCGGCGCGAGAGCACGCCGGTGTCCTCGCGCAGCCTGTTCACGAGCTTGCGCTTCACGCTGATCGCGTCGTCGACGCCGAGGTTGAGCACGAACTTCTCCGTCGGAGCGACTGTCTTGATCGAGGAGCGCGCGACGAAGTTGCCGTCGAGGAAGAGCGCGATCTCGCCGCCGATGAGCGGAAACTCCGTCGTATTCGTCACAGCCGCACGCAGGTAGGCGAGTTCGGCGAGCTTGGGCACGGCCAGGTGGTTGATCTCACCGGCGAGCGGCGCGCTCGTGATCGTGACCTTGTGCGCGGCGTTGTCGGTCGGGATGTCGGCCGGGTAGGGGATGGCGAAGCTCGAGGCGTTGAGCCCGGCTTCCACGCTGGCGGCCGCGACCTGCATGGCGTGGAGGGTGGCGAGTTTGTCGGCGCCCTCGAAGTTGCCGACGGCGAAGTCCATGCCTCGCTTGCGCGCTTCCATCGCGGCGGCGGGCGCGGGCATCGCCACCTCGTAGGTGCGCACCTGCTCCTGCTCGACGTACCACGGTGCCAGATCCGGCGGCGTACTATCGCGATTGGGTTGGGCGGTGGAGAGCACGAGCGCGACGCCGGTCCAGTCTTCGCCGGAGCTCTGCGCGACGGTGGCGCCGTAGTCGAGACGGATGGCCTTGTCGGCGGAGGACACGCGCACGTCGTAGGCGGGACGCCACGACGCGGCGTCGATCGTGTAGGCGAGCTTCACGGCCAATGTGCCGGCGGTGGCGACCTGGAGGCGCACGGCCACGTTGGTCACCGCCTTGGCTTCAGGCGCGTTGAGCTCTTCGACCTGGCGCTCGATGACTTCGAGCCGGGCCTCGAGTTCCTCCTTCTCGCGGTCCGCCGCCTGGCTGGCGGTGAGCACCTTGGTGATGCCGTCGGTGTAGAAGGCGATCAACCGGTCCCACACGTCGGAGGAAGGAAACGCCGCGGGCGTGTCCTTGCCGCCCTGCGGGGCGACGCTCGCGCGCTTGATCGATTCATAATAGTCGTACTGACCCTTGAGGATCTGCCCGCGCAGTTCCACGGCGTGGAGTTCGGTCTGGATGGCGCGGGCCTGGTCGTGGAGTTCCTTCAGGCGGGCGTGGGCCGGCGACTCGAGCTGGGCGGGGGTGGCGGTGACGTCGAGGATCGTCACCTGCGCGGTGCCGTTGCCGGAGACCTGCAGCAGACTCGGATCGAGCGACGCCGGCAGCCCGGCGAAGAGCACGTCCTGCGTGCCGGCGGTCAGCGCGACCTCCGCGTGGCGGGTGACGAGGGCGCCGTGGCCGTAGACGGTGACGGTGGTGATGCGGGAATCCGCGGCGATGGGCGCGGCGCCGAGCGCGCCCGGCAGGAGTGCTGAGATCGCACAGAGGGAGAGAAGACGAAGGTTCATGGAAGGTCGGTTGGGTGCGAACAGGAGTCGGGACAACGATACCGCAACGTTGTGCCCGCGTGTGTATCGGCCTTGTAACGCGCACAGGCGCGGGGTGGAAACGCTGAAATGCCGGCGGCCCGCGCGGCGACCGCGCGCATCAGCGCGCCTCGATCCACTCGCTCGAGGCGTATTGGTCGACGAGCGCCTGCTCCTCGTCGGGATCGAAGTTCGGCCAACCCGGCTCGGTGAGCGTGATGTCGAGCGCGCGAGCGAAGGTCGCCGGTAGTTTCTCCTCGAATGCAGCCCAGTCGACCGGTCCGGCGAACGGCCGCCAGATCGAGCCCTGCAGGAGCAGCCCGTGTTTGCCGCGCTTGAGCGCGGCGCCGGCGACCTTGATGCCATCGCGTGCGCGCACGACGTCGCCGACCTCGGGTCGCTCGAAGCACACGCCGGGTGCGGTCTCGGGTTCGTCGCGCTGCAGTGTCACGTCGGCGCCGGTCGCGTTGAGCGCACCCGCGAGCGCCTCGTGCACGGCGCGGTAGATCACCGGGCCGGGCCGATCCCAGAGCGGATGCTCGCGCGGGAGCACGAGCGCATAGGTCCAGTCGTCGCGGTGATCGACCAGGCCGCCGCCCGTGGCGCGACGGGTCACGTCGAGCGATGTCTCCTGCGGCAGGCGTGTGCGGATGAACGCGTATTTCTGCGCGTAGCCGAAGGTGAAGGCCGGCCGCCGCCAGTCGTAGTGGCGGTAGCGCACGGCAGCCTGCGGGTGCGGGTAGCGCTGCAGCAGGAGGAAATCGACCGCCATGTTTCCGGCGGCGTCGGCCGTGCGCGCGGGCAGCAGGTGAAGCTCCATGCGGGCGAGCGTGCATGAAAATCCCGCCGCCGGCCAGACGGGTTCGCGCGGACGGGACGGACCGCGCCTGTCGCGCGCGTCGGCGTGCGACTACGACGCCGCGCGCAGCGCGGGCGGCATCTCGATCGTGCCCGGCGTGGCCGGTCGCCACGCCGCCGGTTGCACGACGGCCTTGTTCCGCCACCACTTCACGCCCGTCCAGAAGGCGCGACAGGCCGTGCCATCCTCGAGCCGGATATCGTACGTCTCGCAGGCTTCCGGCGGATACATCCGCATCGGCATCCAGGAGTCGTGGGGAGCGTTGTTCATCGTGCCATCAGCATAACAGCCGGCGCTCCCCGGCGATACCCGGTGCTGGCCGTAATCGCGGCTCGGGGTGCGGGCGGCAGGGTCAGGGACAACCCTGACCCATGCTTCAGCGACGCGGTGCGGGGCCGCGCGCCCGACTCACTTCAACGCGGCCCAGACGCGCTGCACATCGTCGTGGTCGTCGAGTTCCTGGAGGAACTCGCCCACCTCGGCGCGCTGCGTTTCGTCGAGTTCGGGGAACTGCTTGGCGAGGTAGCCGATCTCGGCCGTGACCACCGACCAGCCATTCTTGCCGAGCCAGGTGGCGACGGCGTGCACCGCGGTGCGGTCGCAGATGAAGCGCGCGCCCGTGGCGCCTTCCGGGATGTCGTCGTTCTCCGCGTGCGAGAGCGGCGTGAAGTCGTTCGCGCCGGCCTCGATCGCCGCCGCCTCGATGTCGATCCCGGCCGTCGTCGTGTGCGCCTCCACGAGGCCGACGTGGTCGAAGAGGAACTTGTTGCTGCCGGCGGCGCCGAGCACGCCCTTCTTGAAGAGCACGCGGATCTCCGGGACGGTGCGCTGGAGGTTGTCGGTCATGCACTCGACGATGACCGGGACCTTGTGCGGCGTGTAGCCCTCGAAGGCGACGTGCTCGAGGATCATCTTGTCGTCGCCGACGCCGGCGCCCTTGTTGACGGCGCGCTCGATCACGTCGCGTGAGACGGAGTTTTTCCGCGCCTTCTCCAGCGCGGCGAAGAGGCGTGGGTTGGCGGAGGGATCCGGGCCGCCCATCTTTGCGGCGACGGAGATTTCCTTCACCAGTTTGCCGACGACCTTGCCCTTTTTCAGGTTAACGATCGCGCGTTTTGCGTGCAGCCATTGGCGTCCCATAAAGAAAGCCGCGCAGCCTAGACGAGGCGCGCGCGCCGGATCAATCTCCGTGCGTGCCCATCGCGTGGTTCGGTGGGCCGAGCCGTTTGCGCAGGTAGGCGTGCAATGGCGTGAGCACGGCTGGATCGAGGGCGACCTTGTGGCCACGCGGCTCCTCCTCCGGGACGTAGGTGAACGGTGAGCCGAGCGCCGTCAGCCGGTCGCGCAGCACCTGCATCTGGTGCCGGGCCTCGGGGGATTCGGTCGCGTTGATGGTGAGAAACAACGGCAGGGTCGGCGTCTGCAGGTAGTCGAGCGCGCCGTGCGCCCGCCATGTGGCCCGGGCCGTGTCGCGTGGACCCCACGCCTGGGTGTAGCGCGGGATCATCGTGTCGTCCGGCAACAGGTCGAGGTAGGTGAATCGCCCGGACATCACGACCGCACCCTGCACGTCGCTCGACACCCCGACGTGTTCGCCGAAGCCCTCGAACTCTGTCTTCCCGGCCGTGGTCACGAGCATCAAGGCCATGCCGCTGCCGCGGGAGAACCCGACCGGCACGATCGCGCCGCTGCCGCCGAGCGACGCGACGCGGGCGCGCAGCGTGCGGACCGCGGCCTTGATGCGGCGGGCGCTCTCCGGCATCGCGTCGATTCCCTTGTAGGGAGGCGCGACCGGGTGGTCGGCCATCGCGACGATCAGGCCCGCGGCGGCCGCGCCGTCGAGGAGCGTGTCGCTGCAGATCGAGAGCGAGCCGTTGCCGAAACGATCGCGGTTGTCGCAGGAGAACTCCAGCACGGCGCCGACGGGCTGGCGCGGTCGCGACGGATGGATGATGTCGAGCGCGAGCGGACGTCTCGCGTCGGCGTAGAAGAGGACGTCGCGCACGAGGCGGCAGCCCTCCGGCACGAGGTAGACGCGTGTCCCATCGATCGCGTGGTCGCCAAGGAGCGTGTGGGCGTGGATGTCGTCGCGGAGTTTCCCGAGGTCGCGATGGAGCGTCGGCACGCGCGCGTCCGTCCGACCGGCGAAGTCGATGATCGCGACGAGATGCCCCGCGGCTCGCAAGTCGCGTAGGATCGAGACGTCGTCTTCGGTGCCGATGCGCGGGCTCGCCAGGTTTTTCAAGTAGAGCACGACCGGCGCGCGCGTCGTCGCGGGAGCGGGCATGGGCTCGAGGATTTCCACGCGCAGTTCCGATCCCGCGGCGGTGCGCCAGGTCCCGGTCGCGTGGATCGGACGCAACCCGGCCGCGAGCGTGACGAGCGCGGCGCATGCGCCGCGACCCGCGAAGAGCCAGCGGTGCGCGAATTCGACCATGGCCCGACTTTGCGGCGGGTGCTTCAGGCGTGGCGAGCCCGCATCGACGACGCGGGCTGCGCAAAATCGAACAATCTCCGGCCCGTCGCGCCCCGTGGCGCGCGTCCTGCATGCCCGAGGGCGGCGCTTCGTGCGCCCAATCCACCATCCGCATGGCGACACAACCGCAGTCATCGGGGGCTCTGGAGGCAGGCTGGGGCGTTTACCAGCCGGCCGAAGCCGTTCATTCGGTCGGTGAACTCAAGCCTGGGGACGTGGTCCTGCAGCGCGCGCTCAAGCCCGGTTTTCCGCAGCCCTGCCTGCACGTGCTCGAGGTCATCGGCGGCGATCCATCAGGCGAGAACCGGCCGCTCGTGCGTGCCCGGCTGCTCGACCCGGCCAACCGGGTGAGCCGGACCGGGGCGCAGGCTTCCTGGGTGGTGTTGTGGGACTTCTGCCTCACCGAGGGGCGGGCGCAGCTGTTTCGCGCGGCCCTGGCCTGAGGCCGGGCGACGGGATCCTCGCGTGTGCGTGCGGTCCGGTGATGACCGGATGCGAAGCACCATCGTGCGAATACTTTATGCGTGGACGCGCCGGATGGATGTGCCAAACGTGAGCGCACTTCCCGTCACGCCTGCCCCGCCCTTCAGTCCAGAGTCCACGTGTCTGTCCCCATCTCCGATCAGGAACTCGCCCAAGCTGTCGACCAACTCCCGCCCGTGGTCAGCGTCATCCGCCGCCTGCTCGCGGTGATGCGCGATCCGAACAGCGAAGTGCAGGATATCGCGCGCCTCATGCGCGCAGATACGGCCCTCGCGGCGCAGACCCTGCGCCTCGCCAACAGCCCGCACTACGGCCTGCACGAGCGGGTCGGCACAGTCGAAGAGGCGATCCAGCACGTCGGGCTCAACGAGATCCTGCGCCTGGTCACCTCGCTGGGCGCCCGTCAGGTCGTCTCGCGCGACCTGCCAGTCTACCGCATCTCCGCCTCGCTGCACTGGCAACACGCGCTCGCGGTGGCTGCCGCTGGCGAACAGGTCGCCGGACGCTACGCCCTCAACGCCGAGGTGGTCTATCTCGCGGGCCTGCTCCACACCGTCGGCATGGTCGCGCTCAATGGCATCGCCCTGGCGCGGAAGCTTCCGCCGCGCGCGGAGACCCAGCCGCTGTGCGACTGGGAGCGCGATCAGTTCGGGGTGGAAAACCCCGAGGTCGCCGCGCGTGTGATGCGGGTCTGGAATTTCCCGGAGGATCTGGCCGGCGCGGTGGCGGCGCGTTACGTCGTGCCGCGACGCCAGACCGTCGGTCGCCCGGGTGCCGCCGTATTCCTTGCCAGCCTGATCGCCGAGAAGATCCCGGCCGGCCTGCCGGCCGAGCAGGGCATTTTCCAGCTGACCACCGAGCAACTCATCGAGATCGGCCTGGGTGGCGCGGGCATGAGCGACCTCGAACTCTCGAGCCTGCAGCTCTTCTCGCGCGTGCGCGCCATGCTCAATCTCGGTTGAGGCGCGCCCGGCCGATCGCGCGACCCGGGCGTGAGTCCTGGCGTGCATGTCGAGGTGCTGCAACCCGGCTAAACTGGGCCGGGCTTTGGCCGTAGGGTTAGTTGACTTTGTCGCGATGTCCGTCCGCCCGGCTGCTGGCGCGGGCCGGGCGTCGAGACATGGTCGCGAGCCTCCGAACCGCCATGCTGCGCCTTCTCACTGCCCTCATCCTTTTCGTGTGCATCGCACCATTGTCCCACGCCCAGAGCGTCGGGGACACCGCCCAGGCCGTGGAGACGGCCATCGGTCGTCCGCAGATGTCGCGCACGACCGGCAAGGGCGAGGTGTGGGTCTACGCGAACGGGGTGCGCGTGACGTTCAAGAACGGCGTGGTCGCCTCGGTCGAGGGGCTCGAGAACGGGGCGCCGGCCGTGTCCCCCGCGTCCGCGGGCGAGAACATGACGGTCGTGCCCGAGCGCACGCCTCCGGCAGCCCGCAGCGAGCCGGAGGCGTCGGGCTTTTCCGGTTACGACGGTGACTCCGCGGGCGGACCGGAACTGCCCGCGTGGTTCTGGCTATGTTTTGTCGCGCTCGCGATCGTGTCGGCCGTGTGCAACATCGTCATCTTGATCACGGCGTTTCGCGCCGGGATCCTGTGGGGGCTCGGCAGCCTCTTCGTGCCCTTTGTCTCGTTCGTGTTCGTGCTGCTGCACTGGCACGATACGAAAAAGCCCTTCCTCATCGGCGTCGGAGCCGCCGTGGCGACGGTCGTGCTGATTTTCAAGACGGGGCTGTCCCTCGGCGTGGCGTGAGGCCGCCCCGCGCGGGTCAGTCCTCGAGCAGGAGCTCGAGCATGCGCCGGTCGAGCTGGTGCGGCTCGCGCTCGCATCAGTTGATGCAGTAGCCGGGGATTCGGTGGAAACTCAGGTCGATGTGGACGCCGTACTGCCGGCCCCACGCGCTCGCCTCGTCGATCGGCGCGAGCGCGGCCTCGTCGCTCTCCTCCAGTCACCAGTCCGGCGTCGACGCGGCGCCGGAATTTTGGGGCGAAAGCATGAGGGCGGCGGCGCCGCCCGTGGCCGTGCAGAGGAAGTCGCGGCGTGTCATGGGGTGCATGGGATGAAACAGGGGTCGCATTTCACCGCGAGGATCAAGCTGCGCATGCCGAACCCCGCGCTTGCCTCGCGCCGTACCGCGGCGGGAGCATGATGCCCTCCATGACACGCTGGTTTGCCTTCCTCGCGGCGCTGCTGGGCGCCTGGATCCCGGGGCCCGCCCGTGCGGCCGAATCGCGCCTGTTCGATATCACCGCGTATGGCGCGGTTGGTGACAGCACGACGATGAACACCGCGGCCATCCAGGCGGCGATCGACGCCGCGGCCGGCGCGGGCGGTGGCACGGTCGTGGTCCCGGCCGGCGTCTTCCGCAGCGGCTCCATCTTCCTCCGGCCCGCGGTCGAGCTGCGGCTCGACAAGGGCGCCGTGCTGCTCGGCTCCAACCGCATCGAGGACTACCCGAAGCGCCGCACGCGCATCGAGGGGCATTTCCCCGAGTGGCGACTCGCGCTCGTCAATGGCACGGGCCTCGGGGGCGTGCGTATCCATGGTGAGGGCACGATCGACGGCAACGGCATCCTCTTCTGGGCCGCCTTCTGGCAGCGCCGGAAGGAGAACCCCAAGTGCACCAACCTCGAGGTCGAGCGCCCGCGCCTGCTCCATCTCGCCGACTGCCATGACGTGCGCATCGAGGGCGTGTCGCTGCGCGACTCGGGCTTCTGGAACATCCACCTCTATCGCTGCCAGGACGTGCTGGTGGAGGGTGTGAACATCTTCACGCCGGGCCAGGGGTCGAGCGTGCGTGCGCCCAGCACGGACGGCATCGACATCGACAGCTGCCAGCGCGTGACCGTGCGGCGCTGCCGGATCGAGGTGGACGACGACTGCATCGCGCTAAAGGGCACGAAGGGCCCGCGCGCCGACCAGGATGCCGACAGTCCTCCGGTGGAGCAGATCG
The DNA here is from genome assembly GCA_014879845.1 of Opitutaceae bacterium. Classification (GTDB taxonomy): domain Bacteria; phylum Verrucomicrobiota; class Verrucomicrobiia; order Opitutales; family Opitutaceae; genus JAEWQP01. Next base: position 38,482 of record JACSRI010000113.1, on the reverse strand, counting down.
TGGTGGAGGACTGCGAGTTTCCGCGCGGCCACGGCGTGGTGACCTTCGGCAGCGAGGCCACGATCGTGCGCGATGTGATCGTGCGTCGCTGCACGGTGTCGGGCCCGAACAATCTCGTGCGCCTCAAGCTCCGGCCCGACACGCCGCAGCTCTACGAGCGGATCCTCTTCGAGGACATCACGCTGAGTGGCGACGCGGGACGCTTCTTCCGCGTCGATCCCTGGACGCAGTTCTTCGACCCGCAGGGCTTGCCGCCGCCCCCCTCGGTCGTGCGCGATCTCACCATCCGCCGTGTGCGCGGCAGCTACGGCACGCTCGGCGTGTTCAAGGGCAGCCCGCACGACACGCTCGCGGGCATCGTGATGGAGGACATCGATCTCACGCTCGCGGATACGGCCTTCGACGTCGGCGACGTGCGTGATGTGACTACCACGCGCGTGACGATCAACGGCCGGCCCTGGGTGTTTCCCCACGGCACGGCCCCGTGATTTGCCGGGGTCGCGCGCGCTTTGACCGGATTTTCCGGGGTGGCGGCGGCCGGACGGCTTGAGCGCGCGGGAACGTGCGGCGTTGCTTGAGGTCGGCAGTACCGCCGTTCCCCGCCATGCCCTCCGCCCGTCCGATCCTCCTCCTGATCTCCGCCGTCGTGCTGGCCCTGTCGTCGCGGGCCGCCACCTACCACGTCGCCCCGGGCGGCAGCAACGCCGACGCCGGTCTGACCCCGGAGACCGCCTGGGCCACGCTCCAGCACGCGGCCAACACCATGCAGCCGGGCGACACCGTGCTCGTCGCGGACGGGACCTACGCGGGCTGCAACATCACGCGCAGCGGCGCGTCGGGCAGCCCGATCACGTACCGCGCGACCGGGCTGGGTGCGCGTATCACGACACCAAACACATTCACCGGTCGCGACGGCATCAACATCGAGGGTGCCGACTGGATCGTGATCGACGGCTTCGACTGCTCGGGCCTCGAGCGCGCGGGCATCCGCGCCGTGCTCGGCGACCACATCGTGATCCGGCGCACGACCTGCGCGGACAACGGCCGCTGGGGCATCTTCACGGGATTCACCGACGACCTGTTGCTCGAGTTCAACCACTGCTCGGGCTCGGTCGCGGAGCACGGCATCTATGTCTCCAACAGTTCGGACCGCGCCGTGATCCGCCACAACCGCTCGCACCACAACCATGGCGGCGGCATCCAGATCAACGCCGACGCCACCATGGGCGGAGACGGCCTGAGCTCCGACTGTCGTATCCACGACAATGTGATCTGGGAGAACGGCGTGGGCGGGGGCGCCGCCATCAACCTCGACGGCGCGATCAACGCGCGCATCTACAACAACGTCCTCTACGAAAACCACGCCACGGGCATCGCGCTCTTCCAGGTCGACGCCGCGGCCTCCTCGCGCGGCGCCTGGATCGTGAACAACACGATCGTGCAGGCCGCCAACGGCCGCTGGTGCATCCTGGCGGTCGACGGTGCGACCGGGCTGACCCTGCGTCACAATATCCTGGTGACCGGCCACAGCTTCCGCGGGGCGCTCGCCATCGACGCCGCGTCCCGCCTCGGCCTGAGCAGCGACTATAACGTGCTCGTCGATCGCATGAGCGGCGACGCCGGCGATACCGTGCAGTCGCTCGCCGCCTGGCGCACCGCGACCGGTCAGGATGCGCACTCGCGAGTCGCGCCGGCGCTCGACGCGCTCTTCCCGGTGCGTGCCAGTGGAGACTACCGGCCGGCCGCGGCGTCGAATGCCGTCGACGCGGGCCTGGCGGAGGCCGATGCGGACGCCGCCCGCGATGCCCTGGGCGTGCCGCGACCGCAGGGCACGGCGGTCGATGCCGGTGCGTTTGAGCGGGTGCCATCCGGCGGCGGCGGTGCCTCCGGCGTGCGCGTGCACAATCTCTCCACGCGGGCCGAGACCACTTCCGGTGAGCCGGTGATCGCCGGATTTGTCATCGGGGGCACCGGCACGTGCACCGTGCTCATCCGCGTGGCCGGACCGCGACTCGTGCCGTTGGGCGTGTCCTCCGCGCTGGCCGACCCGGAGCTGCGCCTCTACGCGGGGGCCACGGTTCTCGCCTCCAACGACGATTGGCAGTCCGACCCGCAGGCCGGGGCTATCGCGTCGACGGCGAGCGCGGTCGGGGCCTTCGCCTTCGCGGCGGGGAGCGCGGACAGCGCGGTGCTCGCGACGCTCGGTCCCGGCGCCTACACCGTGCATGCGCTGGCCAAGTCCGGTGCGGCGTCGGGAGTTGTCCTGGTCGAATTGTACGATGCATCACCGGAGCCGGCCACGGCGCGGTTGATCAACGTCTCCACGCGGGCGCTCGCGGGGCGCGGCGAGGCGACGGTTATCCCGGGCCTCATCATCTCCGGCGGCGGATCGGTCCTGCTGCGGGCGGTCGGTCCGGGCCTTGAGTCGCACGGGGTGAGCGCCTTCCTGCGCGATCCGCTCGTGCGGCTCTACCGCGGCGACGCCGTCGTGGCCACCAACGACACGTGGTCGCTCGATGCCGAGGCCGGGGCCGCGGCCGTGATGATGGCCCAGACCGGCGCCTTCGCGCTGCGCGGGGGCAGCGAGGATGCGGCCTTGCGTGCGACGCTCACGGAAGGTCGCTACACGCTGCACGCCGTGCCGGCAGGCGACAGCGACGCGCGCGGGGTCGTGCTGGTCGAGGTCTACGCACCGTAGCGGGCCGGCTCCGCTTTGCATTGGCGCAGGCGGGCGCGTGCCTCCACCGTGATGGGCATGGCCGACGGTGCCGCACTCCAGATCCTGCGCCAGTTGCTTTGCCGGCTCGGTGATGCCATCCGCGACCGCGTGGTGGCGGCGCGCGCGGCGTCGACCAGCGACGAACTCGCGAGCGTGGCCGAAGTGACGGCGGCGGACACGATCTACCGCATCGACAAGATCAGCGAGGAGGCGATCGTCGCGTGGTTTGAGGAGACCTGGCCGGGATCAATGCCGGTCGAGGTCGTGATGGAGGGGCTCGAGGGGCATGGGCCGCTGACCTTTCCGCGCGGCACCGCGGTGGAGGCCACATGCTGGAAGGTGATCATCGATCCGATCGACGGCACACGCTGCATCATGTACGACAAGCGCCCGGCCTGGGCGCTCGCCGCCGTGGCGCCGCAGCGGGGCACGGCCACACATCTCGGCGATATCGTGGCGGCGGCCATGACCGAGCTGCCGACCAGCAAGCAATGGCGCGCCGACCAGGTCAGCGCTGTGCGTGGCCTCGGTTGCGAGGGTGTCGTGGCCGAGGCGGTGCACATCGTCACCGGCGCGCGGGCGCCTCTCGCGCTGCGGCCATCGCGGGCGCGCGACCTGCACCACGGCTTCGCGTCGGTCGTGAAGTTTTTTCCCGACGGCAAGGAGGCCACGGCTCGGGTCGAGGAGGCGCTGTGGCGCGAACTCGGCGAGGCGGGGGCCACGGTGTTTCCGCTCATCTTCGACGATCAGTACCCGAGCACGGGCGGGCAGATCTACGAGTTGCTGAGTGGTCGCGACCGCATCACCGCCGACCTGCGACCGGTGATCTTCCCGAAGGCCGGCGTACCGCTGGCGCTGACCTGCCATCCCTACGACATCTGCACGGCGCTCATCCTGAGCGAGGCAGGCGGGGTGGTGGAGGCCCCGGACGGCTCGCCGCTGCGCGTGCCGCTCGACACGGTCACGCCGGTGGCGTGGGTCGGGTATGCCAACGAGGCACTCGCCGCGCTGGTGCGTCCGCGCCTGCAGCGGATCCTGCGCGAGCAGGGGTATCCCTAACGGTCGGCCCCGGTGCTCCGCCGCTATTGACCGCGCTTGCCGCGGAAATAGCCGCGGCGCTCGCTGCCTTCCTCCTCCTCCTGACGCTTGCGCTGGCGGTGCTTGAGGTAGTTGCCAGCGGAGAAGCCGGCGTTCTGGGCGAACCAGACGCCGATGATCAGGGCGATACCGACCACGATCCAGAAGATGTCCGACGATGACATGGGAAGAATGGGTTGTCTGTTAGGGATGACGCGCGGGCAGGTGGTTTCTTGGGCACCCTACTCGAAAAAACCCGGCGTGCGACCCCGCTGGGTGTTTCAGGCCACGCCCTTGGGCGGCGGCCCGAGCACCTCGCGCAGCACCCGGCCGAGGTCCCCGCTGCGGTAGGGCTTGGAGAGCGTGGCGACGAACCCAAGCTTGCGGTAGTGGTCGGCGTTTTCGTCGGTCGCGTAGCCGCTCGAGACGATGGCCCGCACCTCCGGGGCGATCTCGCGCAGGCGGCCCACCACCTCCTCGCCGCCGGGGCCGCCGGCCATGGTCAGGTCGAGGATCACGGCTGAATAAAGGCGGCCCATGTCGCGCGACTTCTGGACCTTGGCGATGGTTTCGTCGGCGGTGGTCGCGGTCTCGGCCTGGTAGCCGAGCATCTCGAGCATGCCCGAGGCGATGGCACAGAGGTCCGGGTCGTCGTCCATCACGAGGATGCGACCGGTGCCGTAACTGACGGAGAGTTTTTGTGGGACTTCCTGCACGACCTCAGTGTGGGCGCGCGGGAAGTAGAGTGTAAAGGTCGTCCCCGCGCCAACGGTCGACGACGCCTCGATCGCGCCCTCGTGCTGGGCGACGATGGAGTTGACCATCGCGAGGCCCAGGCCGGTGCCCTCGGCGCGGGTGGTGAAGAAGGGCTCGAAGATGCGCGCGAGATTCTCCGGCGGGATGCCGGGACCGTTGTCCTGTACGTCGGCGCGGACGTACTCGCCGGCGGGCAGGTTGACGCTGTTGACCTGCCCGAGCGGCATGTTGAACGTGCGCACCACAATGTGCCCGCCCTGCGGCATCACCTGCATGGCGTTCAGGATGAGGTTGGTGAACACCTGCACGAGCTGGGAGGTGACGACGTTGACCGGATGCAGGTCGGGTGAGAGCTCGAGCGCGACCGTGGTCTTCGAGCCGGCGCCGGCCATGCGGGCGGTCTCGCGGATGATGTCGTTGAGTGACTGCACGCGCCGGCCGGTCACGTCCCCGCGCGCGAAGGTGAGGAGCTGGCGGGCGAGGTTCTTGGCGTTGGTGCAGGCCTTGAGGGCGGTCTCGAGCGGGGACAGGTCGCGCTTGTCGAGGGCGAGCGAGACGCCGCCGACCACGGTGGTGAGGAGGTTGTTGAAGTCGTGCACGATGCCGCAGGCGAGTCGGCCGAGCGCCTCCATGCGGTTGGACTTCACCAGCTCGGCCTGCGTGAGCGGCATCTCGGCGAGCCGGCGCAGCACGACCGTGGTGCTGGTGAGCCGGCGCTGCTCATCGAGGACCGGCCGGCAGCTGAGGGCGACGTCCTCCGGGCCGCCCTTGAGCATGAGCTGGCAGGACTGGTCGAGCTCGAGCGGCTGCGTGCCGCGCAGGGCGCTCTCGAGCAGCTGGGAGGCCGGGGCGCCGGTGGCGCGTAACACGAGGTTGAATACCTCGTGGAAGGAGCGCGTGGCGAGCCGGTCGGGCTCGGCGCCGGCGAGGGCGGCGGCGCGGGCGTTGACGTGCAGGATCAGGCCGTTCGGGTCGACGAGGATGATGGGCTCGAGGGCGGCGTCGAGAGCCTGCGAGACGGCATCGGCCAGGCCGCTCGTGGCGGCGCGGGCGGGTGCGGCTGCGGCGGGTTCGCTCGCCGCCGCCTCGTCTCGGGCGGTTGCTTGCAGCGCGGAGACATGCTCGATCACGCCGCGGCGGCTGCGTCGCACGGCGAGGAACACGTCCAGATCGATCGCGCGTCCATCGGCGTGCATGAGCTGGTAGCGCGTGACGAGGGCGGGCAATCCCCGGCTCACGCTCTGGAAGAAGGCGGCGAGCCCGACCTGGGCGTCCTCGGGCGGCAGCACGGCGAGCAATCCGTCGGGCGTGGCGCCGAGCTCGTCGGCCCTGCGCCCGAGCGCGCGGCGAAACTCCGGGGAGAACCACGCCTCATCCCGAGCGAGATCGATCTCGAAGAATCCGGCGCTGCCGCGGCCCGTGAGTCGCAGGAAACGCTCCTCGTTGCGCGCGGCTTCCTCCTCGGCTTCGCGGCGCTCCTGTGCGTCGAGCATGACGCCGTCGACGCGGGCGGGCTTGCCGTCGTCGCCGGCGGTGCAGACACCCTCGAGCTGCATCCAGCGCCAGGCGTCCTCCTTGGTGCGCAGGCGGACCTCGGCGGAGAAGGGACCGTCGTGCTGGAGCGCGAGCGGTGAGGCCTCGGAATCGTCGGGATGGACGAGTGTGGCGAGCGCATCGGCCTCGTCCGGCACGTCGTCGGGCTCATAGCCAAGCAGCGCCTTCCAGGCGTCCGAAAAGCGTGCGGCGCCCGAGGCGAGGTCGATGTGGAAGAAGCCCAGGCGCGCGGCGGCGAACCGGGCCTCAAGCGGGGCGGCGGGCGCATCCGCGAACCCACCGGACGGCTCGGCGGTGCGACGGACGATCCGGCTGGACTCGATCGTCGGAGCGCCGGCGAGCGCGTCGAGGTCGGGCAGCTCGAGCGCCTCGGTGGAGTCGTCCTCCTCGGCGGTCTCGAGCTCGGAAGGTGTGTCATCGAGTGCGGTCAACGCATCGTCGTCGTCCTCGGGCAGCTCGGCATCGAGCGCGTCGTCGGGTCCGGCCGGCTCGACGTCCAGCGGCTTGACGGCGGGGCGCGGACGCGCCGCAGGCGTCGGCGGGGGCGGCGGTGTCGCGCCACGCTCGACGGAGACGATGAAGGTGTCGCGCCCGGTCGCGTCGGGTTCGCCCTTGGGTGTGACCTGGACGAATACGCCAAAGGATCCACCGGGCGCCGCGGCCGTGAGCTGGGCGCCGGCGCCGCGGGTCTGGTCGAGCAGGGTGGTCCAGGCGGCTGTGGCAGCGCCGTTGCGCGACTCGACGAAGAGTCCGGTGAGTGCGCGGCCCGGGAGCGGCGCGGTGGTGGTGCCCCACCAGCCAGCCGCCTCGGCGTCGGCCCAGACGATCGTTCCGTCCTGGCTCACCTCGAGGAGAGCCTGCTGCGGCGAGTCGGACGCGTTCTCAGTCAGCCTGGAATCGGAGGTGGACGCCACGAGTGCGAGGGACTTGGCCGCCAGCATGGTCCGGCCCGATATCCTGTAAAGCCCACATCCGGGACGGGGTTGTCACGGAATTGTAAGAGCCGGCAGTGGGCGCGTGCCCGGCGGATCCCGGGAGCCTCGCTCTCCACGTCGCCGGAGTCACTTCTGCGCCGCGCGGCACTCCGCGCAGGTGCCGTAGTAGATCACCTCGTCGCCGCTGAAGACAAAACCGCGCGGCTTGCGCTTGGGCAGGGGCACGGACTCGGGCGCCTCGATGTCGAACACGCGCTTGCAGGTGTGGCAGATGAAATGGGAGTGGTGCTGGGCGACCGCCCACTCGTAGCGGGGCGGCTGGCCAGCATAAGCAACGCTCACGATCTTGCCGTCGTCCGAGAGCGTCTTCACCGCCCGATACACCGTCGCGATGCCCAGACCCGGGAACTCCGCCGCGGCGGCCGCGTGCACCTCGGCGATGGCGAGGGGCCGGCCGGCCGAGCGCAGCGCGTGCTCGATGGCCTCGAGTTGTCGGGTCTGGCGGGAGCGCATGGAGCGAGGAAGACCGAAAGATGGAACGGCTGAAAGGCGGAAGGCGTCGCTGCCGCGGGAACTTCGGGCCGAAAACGTGATTTCTATTGATAATGGCATTTCAATACCAAAACTCCGCCGCCTTCGATGAACGCCCGACTTTTCACCACCACCGGATTGCGCCGGCTCGCCCTCGTCTCTGGCGTCGCGGCCCTCTCAGCCGCGGGCCTCCGCGCCGACACCGGCGTCGCCGCGCCCACCGCGCCCACCGCGCCCGACGCCGCCGACGAGGCAGCCATCGACCGCGAGGAGATCGTGGTCTCCGCTTCGCGCTCGCGCAATGACCCGAAGTACACGGCCAGCAGCGTGACGCTGGTCTCACTCGCCGAACTCGATGAGAGCCAGGTGGTCGAGTTGCAGGCTGCGCTCGGGCGCGAGCCCGGGGTCGCCGTGGTCAGTACTGGCGCCACGGGCAGCCAATCCTCCATCTTCATGCGGGGCGGCAGCAGCCACCAGACTCTGCTCTTTGTGGACGGTGTGCGCATGAACGATCGCGCCGCTTCGTATGTGAACTTCCTCGGCGGCGCGGGCGTCGACGGGCTCGGACGGCTCGAGGTGTTGCGCGGTCCGCAGAGCGGCCTCTACGGCAGCTCGGCGATGGGCGGTGTCATCGCCATGGATACACTGCCCGTCGGCGACGGACCGGCGCACGGGCGAGTCATGGCCGGCGGCGGCTCGTTCGGCACCTGGGGCGCGGGCCTCGAGGGCCGCGGCGGTCTCGGCGCCCTCGGCTACAGCGCCTCGGTCGGCTACGGCGAGACCGACAACGATCGCCCGGGCAACGCCTACGACGCGTGGAGCTACGCCGGCCGGGTCGAGTTCGCGCCGGCCGACAGCCCACTCGTGCTTGGCGGCACGTTCCGCCGCCAGGACGGCACCTACGAGGAGCCCGGTTCGACGCAGTCTCCATTCCCCGGCGTCGTCGACTCCGCCAACACGCTCGGCACGGCCTTCGCCGAGGTGCGGCCGTCCGACGGATTCTCCTCACGCCTGACGGCGGCCGTGCACAAGCGCGACTACGCCTTCACCTCCGCCTTCGGCACGAGCGGGACGGAAAACCGCCGCGAGATCCTTGACTGGCTCAACACCTGGTCCGTCTCCGAGCAGGTCGAGCTCGTGGGCGGTGCCAACTACGAGCGCTCCCGCTACGAGGTCGGCACGGACACCACCCGCGACGAGGTGGCGGCGGGCTTCGCGTCCGCCATCTACCGCCCGATGCGCACGCTAACGCTCACGGCGAGCGGGCGGCTCGACGACTTCGACAGCTTCGGCAGCGCGGCCACCGGGCGCCTCGGCGCGGCGTGGAACGCGACCGACTCGACCAAGCTCCGCGCCACCTTCGGCAACGGGTTCTCCGCCCCCGGCTCCGACGACCGCTTCGGCGTGCCGCAGTGGGGCCAGCTCCCGAATGACACGCTCCAGGCCGAGGAGGTCGAAGGCTGGGATATCGGCGTCGACCAGGCCCTGCGCGGCGGGGACATCACGCTCGGCCTGACCTGGTTCCGCCACGACTACCGCAATCTCTTCGAGTGGGAGTATGTGAACTTCGAGACGTTTGAGGGCATGACGGTCAATCGCGCCCGCGCCCGTACCGAGGGTGTGGAGACGAGCATCGACGCCAGGATCACGGCCTCGGTCAAGGCCCGCCTCGGCTACACCTACCTCGACGCGCGCAACGAGACCGACGACGTGCGCCTGGTCCGCCGTCCGCGCCACGTGCTCGACGCCGAGGTCACCACGCGCCCGGCATCCGCGTGGACGATAGGCGCCGGCCTCCACCTCGTCGCCGATCGCGTCGAGTCGGGCGGCACCGAACTCGAGGACTACACGACGGTGCGTCTCTTCACCAGCTACCGTGCCGCCGAGGACATCCTGCTCAAGCTGCGCGTCGAGAATCTCTTCGACGCGGAGTATGAGGAGGTCCTTGGTTACCCCGCCCTGCCCATCGGCGTCTTCGCCGGCGTGGAGTGGGCGTTCTGATCGTCCCCGCCCAGCCGCCCGCGACCACGCTGTCCATGCGCCTCGTCCGCCTCATCGCTCTCGCCTGCTTCGCCCTCGCCGGGGGCGCGGCCGGGCCGGCGCGGGCGGACGTGGTCCGTGCGGTGCGCGTGGTCTCGCAGACTGTCGGCTCCGACGAGCTGCTGCTCGCGCTCGCCGAACCGGCGCAGGTGGCGGCGCTCAGCCACATCGCCGACGCGCCAGAATTTTCCGCCGTGGCTGCGCAGGCCCGGGCCTTTCCGAGGATCGACAAGACGGCGGATGCCGAGGGAATCATCCGGTACGGGCCCACCCTCGTACTTTTTGCCGACTACAGCCGCGCCGAGCTTGTCGAGCAGGTGCGGCGGGCGGGCGTGAAGGTGCTGATCTTCGATCGCTACAAGACCCTCGAGGACGCCTATGCCAACCTGCGGCGGCTCGCGGTCGAGCTCGGGGCGGAGGCGCGGGCCGAGGCGGTCATCGCCGATTGCGAGGCGCGCGTGCGCACGCTGCGCGAGCGGCTCCACGGCGTGCGTCCGGTGCGTGTGATCGCCCCGTCGACCTACGGCGTGATCCCCGGGAGCGAGACGACCTTCCAGGACCTGTGCGACTATGCCGGCGCGGAGAATCTCGGGGCGACTCTCGGCCGCCTGCGCGGCCACGAGGCGCCCCCCAATGAGCAGATGCTCACCTGGCCGGTCGAGCGCGTCGTGCTCGCGGGCGGCTCGCTCGAGGAGCAGCTCGCGCTCTACCGCCGCGTGCCGCCGTATTCGCTCATGGCCGCGGTGCGCGAGGGGCGCGCCGTGCTGATCGAGCCGTGGCAGCTCAGCTGCGTGACGCATCTCCGAGTCAACGCCTACGAGCGCCTCGCGCGCGCGCTGCACCCGGAGGTGTTTCCGTGATCCCGCGCGGCGCGGCGCGCTTCGCCCTGCCCGTGGCGATCACCGTGCTCGCGGTCTTCACCCTCGGCGCGCTCGCCGTGGGGGACATGTGGCTCTCGCCCGCGCGCATCTGGGCCGGGCTCTGGCGCGAGGACGAGCTCGCGGCCACGATCCTCTGGCAGATCCGCATGCCGCGGCTGTGCGTGGCCGTGCTGGTGGGCGCGGCGTTGTCGGCCAGCGGGCTGATCATGCAGGCGTATTTTCGCAACAGCCTCGCCAGCCCCGGGCTGCTCGGCGTGAGCGCGGGTGGCGCCGCCGGCGCGGTGGTGGCGATCGCGGCGGGCTGGGCCACGGTGTCGCTGCTGCTCCTGCCGATGGCGGCGATCGTGGGCGCCGTCCTCTCGACGGGAGCGGTCTTGATCCTCGCCCGCCGCGGGGCCAGCACGGAGCGGTTGCTGCTCGCCGGCATCGCCCTCAACGCCCTGCTCGGCGCGGTCACCAGTTATGTGCTCACGAGCTCGGTGCTCACCTACGAGCGCAACGCGCAGATCCTCTTCTGGCTGCTGGGCGGGCTCGAGGACCGCACGTGGGAGCACGTCGCGATGGCGGCGCCCATTTGCCTGCTCGCCGTCGTGCTCTGGCCGCTCGGTCGCCCGATGGACCTGCTCAGCCTCGGCTCGCGCGAGGCGCAGAGCCTCGGGGTGGATGTCGTGCGGTTGCGCCGCGTGCTGCTCGGGCTGGCGACCGTGCTCACGGCCCTCGCGACCTCCGTGGCGGGCACGGTGGGATTTGTCGGGCTCGTCGTGCCGCACGTGCTTCGCCTGTTGGTCGGTCCGGAGCACCGGCGCCTGGTGCCGCTCGCGCTGGTCGGCGGCGCGGCATTTGTGCTGGCCTGCGACATGATCGCGCGCAGCGGAGGCGGCTTGCGTCTGGGCATTGTCACCTCGCTGGTCGGCGGACCCTTTTTTCTGTGGTTGCTGCGGAGGCAGGCATGAGCGCGACGCCGGACATCCTCGAGATTTGTGGCGCCACCGTGCCGGACCGGCTGCACGATCTCGCGCTGCGCCTGCCGCGCGGCCAGATGGTCGGGCTCGTGGGCCCGAACGGCTCGGGCAAATCCACGCTGCTCCAGGTCGCGGCCGGGCTGCTGCCGGCGCGCGGGGTGGTGCGATGGGATGGGCGTGCGGTCGGCTCGATCCCGGTCGTCGAGCGCGGGCGCATGACCACGTGGGTGCCGCAGGAAGCGCAGTTTGAATTTGGATTCAGCGTGCGCGCGGTCGTCGCGCAGGGGCGCTTCGCCCACGGCGACGACGACGCGGGTGTGGACGAGGCGCTCGCGCGCTTTGACCTCACGACACTGGCCGAGCGGCCGGTCAACCACCTCTCCGGCGGCGAGCGACACCGCGTGCTCCTCGCGCGTGCGCTTGCCACGCAGGCGCCGCTGCAGCTCTGGGACGAACCGCTCGCGCCGCTCGACGTGCGCCACGCGCTCGAGGTGCTCATGCTCGCGCGCGAACTCACCCACGGCCGCGGATCCACCGTGGTCATCTCCTTGCACGACCTGCGCGTGGCACACTGCCTCGACGCGATCGTGGTGTTGCAGGCCGGCCGCCTTCGGGCGGCCGGCTCACCCACCGAGGTGCTCACGCCCGAGCTGCTGCTCGATGTCTTCGGCGTGAAGGCGCACAACGCGCCCGGCCTCGTGCTCGAGCTGCCGTAAGATGAAGGCACTGGGCGTCCTCGGTACCGGCTCGAGCGCGGGCAAGAGCTGGATGGCCACCGCGCTGTGCGCCTGGTTGCGCCGGCAGGGCGTGCGCGTGGCGCCGTTCAAGTCCCAGAACATGTCGAACAACGCCTGGGCCACCCTCGATGGTGGCGAGATGGCGCGGGCGCAGGCGGTGCAGGCCGAGGCCTGTGGACTCGCCCCGTCGGCCGACATGAACCCGATCCTGCTCAAGCCCACCGGCTCCACCGGCGCCCAGCTCGTGTTGCGCGGCCGCGCCGTCGGTCACTTCGAGGCGCGCGAACATTTTGGGGACATGGAGCGCCTCTGGAGCGTGGTCGCCTCGACGCTGGACGGCTGGCGCGACCACTGCGACGTGCTCGTGCTCGAGGGCGCGGGCAGCCCGGTGGAGCTCAATCTCATGGACCGCGATCTCGTCAACCTCCGCCCCATCCGGCACCTCGACGGCCGCTGGGTGCTGGTGAGCGACATCGACCGCGGGGGCGTCTACGCCCAGCTCGCCGGCACCTGGGCGCTCCTTCCCGAGGGCGACCGGGCGCGGGCCCTCGGCGCGATCGTGAATCGGTTTCGTGGCGACATCTCGCTCTTCCCCGACCCGCAGAGCTGGCTTGCGCCCCATGCGCCGGGCTTGCGCGTGCTCGGGACCGTGCCATGGCGCATGGACTTGCAGCCAGAGGAGGAGGACGGGCTGGTGCGCGAGGACGAGGACCGCGGCACGGGCGACACCATGGTATGGATACGCCTGCCGCACGCCGCCAACCTCACCGACTGCCAGCCGTGGTGGGACGACGCTGGCGTGCGCCTGCGCTGGGTCGCCGACCCGGCGCTGCTGGCGACGGCGCGGGCCATCGTCGTGCCCGGGACGAAAAACTCCATCGCCGACGCACGATGGCTGCACGAAACGGGGTTGGGCGAGGCGATCGTCGCGGCCGCGCGCCGCGGCACGCTCGTGATCGGCATCTGCGGCGGCTACCAACTCCTCGGTCGCCGGCTCGTCGATCGCGATGGCGTGGCCGGCGACGCGGGCGACGTCCCGGGTCTGGACCTCCTGCCGGTCGAGACGGAGTTTCTTCCCGACAAGATCGTCCGCCAGGTCACCGGGGAGTGCGACGGCGAACGTTGGACCGCCTACGAGGTGCACATGGGCCGCACGCGCCGGCTCGAGGGCGGGCCGCTGCAGACCGTCTACGATGCCGGCAAGGCGCGCGAGGAGGGCGCCCGCCGCGCCAACGTGTGGGGCACCTACCTGCACGGCTGGTTCGAGTCCCCGCGCCTGCGTGCGCGTGTCGCCGAGGCGGCGGGGCTTCGTGGATACCGCCCGCACCCTGTGCCGTGGGCGGAAAGGCGCCAGGCGGTCTATCGCGCCATGGCCGACCACATCGCGGCCCATGTCGACCTCGAGCCGGTGCGGCGGTATCTGGGGCTTTGACGCGCACCGGGCCGCCGTCCCATGCTCTCTGCCGTCGTGAAACAAGTAACCTTGGATGAACCCGGCCAGCGCGAGGTCACGCGCCTGTGCGTGCAGGCCGCGCTGACGCTCCTGCAGCACGGCGCGGAGAGTGCGTTGGTCGAATCGGTCGCGCGCCGGCTCGGCGTGGCCCTCGGCGTCGAGAGCGTCGAGGTCGCGATCATGGCCAACGCCGTCACCGTCACCACGCTCAGCGGCGGCCAATGCGTCACGACGGTGCGCCGCAACGAGGACCGCGGCATCAACATGCACGTCGTGACCGAGGTGCAGCGCACCATGCTCGATCTCGAGGACGGCCGCCTCGATCGAGCGGGCGTGGCCGAGCGGCTCGGTGCCATCCGCCACTTCCGCCATCCGCGCTGGCTGGTCGCGCTGGGCATCGGGCTGTCGTGCGCGTGCTTCGCGGCGCTGCAGAAGGGCGACCTGCGCACCTGCGCGGTGGTGTTTGTCGCGAGCATGCTCGCGATGGTCGTGCGGCAGCTTTTCGCGCCGCTGCACTTCAATCCGCTCGTGACCTTCTTCGCTGCGGCCTTCGTCGCCACCTCGGTGGCCGCCGCCGCCGTGCTCCTCGAACTCGGCGCCACCGCGAAGATCGCCATGGCCTCGAGCGTGCTGCTGCTCGTGCCGGGTTTTCCGCTCATCAACGGCGTCTCCGACATGGTGAAGGGCTACATCAACACCGGCATCTCGCGGCTGGTTTTCGCGCTCATGCTCGCGACGGCGACGTGCGGCGGCATCCTGCTCGGCATGGCGGTCTGGAACACCTGGGGGTGGTCATGAATCTGCTTCTCGCACTTGCCCAGGACATGGCGCTGGCCTCGGTGCCCGCGGTGGGCTTCGCCCTTGTATTCAATGTTCCGTCACGGATGCTCGGCTACTGCGCCATGGGCGGCGCGGTCGGGCATGGTCTGCGGTTCCTGCTCGTGAGCGAGCCCGTGCGCATGCCGATCGAGTGGGCGACACTGCTCGCCGCCGCGGTGGTCAGCCTGATCGGCGTACAGCTGGCCCGGCGCCTGCGCGCGCATCCCAAGGTTTTCACCGTCGCCGCCATGATTCCCATGGTGCCGGGCGTCCCGTTCTTCTCGGCCCTGCTCGCGATCGTGGAGATCAACCGCGAGGGCTTGACCGACGCGCTGCTGCAGACGGCGATCAATTCCGGCCTGCGCGCGCTCTTCATCATCGGTGCGCTCGCCGTCGGCCTGGCCATCCCGGGCCTGCTCTTCTATCGCCGCCGGCCGGTGGTGTGACCGGCTGAGACCCTTCGCTTCCGCCCGGTGCGGGGACGCTCAGGGACGCGTCGTCGCGCCGAAGGGCCGGCGACTGGCGTCGGGACGTCCGAATCTGGGGAAAACACCCCGGGTCGCGCCGGATTTTTTGAAGCCCCGCGTGTCAAAGTGTGCTCGGGGGCTCAAGGCGGTGTCCTCCGCCGCCGAAGTTTTCTTCACAACCACATGGTGGCTACGCACAACCGCATCCAGGAGCCGGGCCGGCGGACCGCCCCCGGGACCGCGCGCATCCTCGCGGCGCGCACACCCGAGCGGCTGCGCGAACGCGTGCGCCAGGAGGTCGAGGCTGAATCGGCCCGCAAATGGATGGAAAACCACGAGCGTGGCGCCCGCGCCCTGTGGCTCCGCCGCGCGGTCCGCGCGATCTGGCGTCGGTTCAATCGCCTCAACGCGCCGGTGGTGTATCCATGGTCTCCCTCCCGCAAGGGCACCGGGATCGTGCACGAACTGCATCGCATCGCCGCGTCGCTCACGCGCCGCGAGGCCCGCGGCGCGGGCGGGCGACTGTGGCTCGCCTTCAAGGCCGCGACCTGGCTGCCGCTCGCCACCGCCGCCTCGCTGCCCGTCCTCTGGCGCAACGGCCCGTGCGTGCGCAAGCAGCGCGGCCAGACGCTCTGGGAACAATGGCGCGACCTGCTCGACGCGGCCTGGAGGCACGGAATCTTCCCGACCGAGTACTACCACCATCGCGTCTATCGCGACAGCGCCCGCAGGGACAAGAGCCGCTACCTCAACGAGCGCGAGATCGAGGCGCTGCTCGCGGCGTGCGACAGCGGCGGCCAGTCCGTCCGCGTCGACAATCACTTCCGCTTCCTCTCCGAATGTCGGACCCTCGGCCTGGCCGTGCCGCGGACCTTCGCGGCGTTTTCCGGCGGGGCGTGCGAACTTTTTTGCGGGCGCGACGCCGAGGCGCTGCCGCGCAAGGATCTCTATTTCCGGCCCGAGGTGTGGGGGACGCGCGCGGAGGCGCAGATCTGGCGGTGGAATCCGCAGGTGCAGCGCTGGCAGCATCGCGCCGAGTCGCTCGGCGCGGCCGCGCTGATCGAGCGCTGCCGCATGCTCGCGGCCGGGCGTCCCTGGCTGCTGCAGGAATGCCTGCGCAATCATCCCGACGTGGAGCGCTTTTCCGCCGGCGGTCTGTGCAGCGTGCGCATCGCGACCGGCGTGGGCGAGTCCGGCGAGCCGGTCGCTCTCTTCGCCTCACTGCACCTGCCGGCCTGCGACGCCGGGGGCGAGCCTTCGCCGGCTGGTGAGTTGCATGCGGGCGTCAATGTCGTGACGGGCGAGTTGCTCACCGCGTGGGGCGAATTTGTCTCGGACGGGGAGTTCAACAGCCACCCGGGCACGGGTGCGGTCATGGCCGGCGTGGTGCTGCCGCACTGGCACGCCGCGCTCGAACTGGCGCTGCGCGCGCATCGCAACTTCCGCGATCTGCCTTTTGTCGGCTGGGAGATCGGCCTGTCCGCCGGCGGCGCGGTGCTGATCGAGGCGGCCACGAACTGGGGCGTGTTTCATCATGCCCTCGCCATCGACTCCGCTTTCCCGCGTCTCTGCCTGCACCGGCTCGCGAGCGTCGAGGCCGCACGCGGTCACCGCGCGTCCGGCGGCTCGGATCCGGGACGGCCTGGCGTCGAGGAGCCGGCGCACGCGATCTCCTCGTGAGCCTGGCCGTCCTGCTCCCATTCCTGTCGGCACCGATCGCGGTGCTGGCCTCGGTCCTGGTCTGGCTGCGGTTGCGCCGGCCGGCCGACGATCGGCGCATCATCGCCGCGCTCGACCGTATCCTCGCGGAGGATTCGGCGGCAATGCGCGAGGCGCGCCGCGCCGATCCCTTGCGCTTTCGCACGGCGGAGCACGTCCGGCTCGGCGGCCTGGCGCTGGGCTGGGGCCTGCGGCCCGGGCGCGTGCATCTCGTGCGCACGATCCGTGCGGCCACGTCGGCGGGTTACCGCCTGCGCCTGCGCGCGTTCGCCCGGGGCACCGGGGGTCGGACCCTTGTGCGCTCGGTCGACGTCGAGGTGCGCCGGTCCTGAGGTGGCGCCACGACGGCGCCTCTTGGCGTTGCCGCGGAGCCGGGCCTGCACACGATGGTCGGTGTGCATACACAGCAGGTCGTTCTCGGCATCGATGGTGGCGGCTCGCATACGCGGGCCTGGATCGCCCATGAGGATGGGACCGTCGTCGGCCGCGGGATGGCCGGTCCCTCCAACGTGCATGCGCTCGGCGTGGATGCGTCGCGTCGTGTCATCGTCGAGGCGGTGACGGCGGCGTGGCGTGCCATGGGTGCGCCGGGTGAGCGGCCGTGCGGGTTTCGCTCCGTGTTCGCCGGGATCGCCGGGGCGGGGGCGTTCGAGGACCAGCGGGCGCTGGCCGCGGCGCTCGCCGCCGACTTCGGACTCGATCCCGCCAACTGCCGCGTCGACCACGACTTGCGCGTCGCGCTGGCCGGGGCGGTCGGCGGGCGCCCGGGAGCCGTGCTGGTGGCGGGGACGGGCTCGGCCTGCTTTGGCGCGGTGCCGGATGGACGCACCTGGAAGGCTGGCGGCTGGGGCGCGCAGCTCGATGATGGCGGCAGCGGCCACTGGCTCGGACTGCAGGCGCTCCGCGCCGTCGTGCGCGCCGCGGATGGACGTGGCCTGGAGTCAACACTCACCCGCGTCGTCGCGGACCGCGTCGGGACGAAGGACCCGCGCGCGATCATCCAGGCCCTGGCTGGTGGCGCGCTGTCGCGCGAGGTCGTCGCGGCGCTCGCGCCCGACGTGCTCGCCGCCGCTGAGGCGGGTGACCGCGTGGCTGAGGACATCGTGGCGCGCGGTGCGGAAGAACTCGCCGCCATGGTGGTGGCGGTGTGGCGCGCGCTCGATCTAGCCGGCGAGTCGACCGCGGTGCTGGCCGGCACGGGATCCGTGCTGGAGAAGGGGCTGGTCTACCGAAAGGCGTGCGCGGCGCGGTTGGCGGCCGTGCTGCCCGGAGTCGCGCTCGCCGAGCCACACCTGCCCGGCGTGGCCGGGGCCGTGCTGCTCGCACTGCAGGTTTCCGGCGTGTCGACCGAAGGTGCGGTGTTGGCGCGCCTTCGCGTCGCGGCGGGTTCGTGACCCTGGACGACGGGCAAAAGAAAAGGCCCGGCGGCAAGCCGGGCCTCGATCGCGAGCGCGGGGAGCGCCCGGTCCTCAGTTCGAGGCGGTGGGCGCGGTCGGCTTGGCGCGGACCGGAGCCGGGGTCTCGGTGACCTCGAACTTCTGTTCCGTCGGCGCCTGGTTGCCAGGCATGGCGACGCCGACGGCGGTGAGGCGCTGCTCGAGCTGGTCGAGCTCGGTGAAGATGCGCTCCTCGGCCTTCTTGCGGTCGGAGCTGCCGATGATGCTGCCGGTCGAGACGTCCTGCACCACGCGCACGGGCAGCGAGAGGATGCGGGAGACCACGCCCTGGTCCTTGAGCGAGGCGACGTAGAGGGCGGCCATCTCCTGCGAGATGCGCATCGCATCCTGCGCGACGGCCTGGGTCGCGAGCAGGTTGTTGTTGAGCTGCTGCTTCTCGGCCATCTGCTCCTTGAGCACGCCGTCGATCAGGCCGGTGATCTGGGAGGAGTAGAACTCCACGTCGGAGCGGGTGAGGTTGCCGGTGCGGGCGATCTCGGTGAGGATCGGGTTGAGGCGGTCGTGGACCTTCTGGGTGACGGTGTTGTATCCACGTTCCTGATCCTCGGGCGTCGGGATGACGGTGTTGAGGCGGACCATGACGGCGTCGGCCAGGGCGTTGACCTTCTCGGTCTCGACCTTGCGGTTCTCCTCCTCGGTGAGGAAGAGGTCGGTGTTGCGGGCCTGGATGGCGGCATCGAGGGTCTTCTGGGTCGCGTCGACACGCGCCACGACCTTCTCATACGACTTCTGCAGCTGCTCGTTGTAGGCGGCCTGCATGGCCTCCATCTCGGTGCGCTGTTTGGCGGCCGACTCATTGAGCTTTTCCTGGAGCCAGAACGAGTATCCGGCGAAGACGAGAGCGACGAGCACGGCACTGATCAGGGCCACAGGGATGGCGGACTTCAGCGTATTATTCATGTTAAAACAGACTGGGTTGTGACAGGTGGGTTGGGTGGGTGCGAGAAAGGAATCGACAGGCGCAGGGGCGGCGCGGTTCCCCGTCGCTCGAGCCGACGCACAGGCTGATCGGTGCGCCGACCGCTCCGTGAGCCGCAGATGTCCTCTGGACATCAGAGAGTTGCCGCGGATCGTTTCGATCCGCGGCCGGGCAAACGGCCTTGCCCGGGGCGGGTCGGCCACTCACGGTGCGCGGCATGGCGCGCACGGGGGGCGAGACAGCGGAGCACCGCGAGCTCAAGCGACTCGCGCTGATCTGGGCGCAGGCGCATGGGTTCGGCCTCGTGGCCACGGAAGTGCGGCTGCCGCGCTCGGGCTTTCGGGCCGACCTGCAGCGTGTGCGGCCACGAAGGTCGACGCCAGCGGTGCGGCGGCGGGCGAGTCGGTGGTATTCGAGTGCAAGCAGGCGCGCGCGGACCTGTTGCGAGATGCGGCGCCGGAACAGGAAACCTCGCAGCGGCTGCGCGCGGTCGCGGCGCGACGGCGCGAACTCGAGTCCATGCTCGGCCTGCATCTGCCGAACCTGCGTCGCGGCGAGTCGCTGTTTGCCGAATGCGATGCCTACGATCTGGAGACCATCCGCCACGACGGCTTGCGCGCGGTGCGACGCGAGGAGGCCGCGCTCCTGGCGCGGCTCTACGGCGGCACGAAGTTCGCGCGCCTGCGCCGCTACGCGTGCGCCGACCGCTTCTACCTCGTGGCGGCGGCCGGCGTGCTCGAGCCGCACGAGACACCCGCGGGCTGGGGCCTCCTCGTGCGCGACGGCGAGGCGCTTCGGCTCGTGCGTGCGCCGGAGCGTGTCGATTCGCGTCCGGGCATGCGCGTGGCCATGCTGCAGGCGGTCGCACTCGCGGCCAGCCGGGCCGTTAATGCGGCTGCCGGCGTGGAGCACACCGCGATCGCGGACCTGCGCCGCACGATCGTTCCCGGGTGAATCTCGTCTCAGCGCGACCGACGACGGCCATGCCGGGAGCCGCGCGCCTCAACCCAGGCCTGCGGCGAAAAACCCCTGCTCGAGCGCGTCGATGATCTGGTCCGGCGGCTCCTCGCCGACGGACAGGCGGAGCAGGTCGATGGGCACGCCCGCCTCGCGCAGCGCGCGGCGTCCCGACTCGGTGGTGACGAGGTCGTAGTGCGCGAGGTAGATGAACGGGCAGATCAGCGTCGTGCGCATGCCAAAGCTCGGTCCCTTGGCCAGCGGCAGCGCGTCGTAGAACGCGGGCATCGCACCATCGATCTCGAAGGACAAGACGGGCCCGATCCGGTCGGGACCGCGGGCGAGCCGCCGGTAGTGCTCGTGTGAGCCGACCTGGCCGCTCCAGTAGACGCGGCGCACGCCGCGGCGGCGGCGCAGGAGATGGTCGATGACTGCATGCGCGCCGGCGTTGAGCCGTGGCATGAGCACTTCGTAGTGCCCGATCTGCGACGCGAGTCGGGCGACGTCGCGCCGGTCGACCGGCTCGAGCTCGCCGGCGATGGCCGCATGCAGCGCCGCGCGCTCCGGGCACCGCGGCGTCACGGCCACCGCGCCGGCGATCACGTCGCCCTCGGCGGCGGCGTACTTGGTGAGGCTGTTCAGCACGACGTCGGCGTGCGGCGTCACGTCGACGTTGAACGGCGAGGTGATCGACGGATCGACCAGCATGTAGGCCCCGTGCTCGCGCGCCAGCCCGGCGAGCCAGGGCAGGTCGGGGGTCTGCATGAGCGGGTTGGTCGTGATCTCCGTCACCACGCCGGCCAGGCGCGCGCCGTGCTCGACGAAGACGCGCGCGATGGCGTCGCGGTCCTGGACATCGAACACGCACAACTGCCTGCCGCCGGTCAGCTTGGCGAGGATCGCGCCCGTATCGAGATAGAGCCAGCCGACCTGCAGCCAGAGATCGCGCCCGCGCGGGCGCTGCAGGGCGTTGACCGCGCAGAAGGCGGAGAAGAAGGCGTTCATCCCGCTCGGCGCGAGCAGCACGGCGGCGGGGTCCTCCAGGCCGATGAGGCGCGCCATCGTCTCGCGCACCTCGGTCGCGGCATCGCCGGGGAAGAACTCTTCCGCCGGCCCGGGCGCAGCCAGGCCGTGCGTCACGCAGTAGGCCTCGGCCGCGCGCGAGGAGAGGAAGCCGCCCGTGTGCTGGAGGAAGGAGCGGGCGCGCTTGCGCAGGGCGAGGTCGTCGCGGTGCGACACGCCGAAGACGCCGTCGTGCTCGTGGATCCGTGCGTGCTCCGGTGCGACGTGCGCGACCAGCCGCTCGGCCATCCGGCGCGAACTCACCATCCACAGCGCCGCGTCCTTCAGGCCCTCACGCGCCGCCCACGCGCGCTCGATCGTCAGCAGCATCGGGTGGATGACAAAGCGCGGATAGCCCGAGCTCATGTGCTGGATCGTGGCCGCGTCCTTCTCCTCGTAGCCGATGATGTCGCGCATCGTGGGCAGGCTGCACGAGACCGCATGGAGGCGGTCGGGTATGCGGGAGCCGAGCGGCCGGGGAGGAAAGGTGTTCATCAAATGAGGAGGATCGCGGGCGCATGCCGCGCGTCGATGCGGGCACGTGTTGCACCGGGCCGGAGCGGCGTTGACAACCCGAAACCCGGCGCTGCCATCGTGCGCACCATGCCCAAGGCCCGCCCGCTCCGCTTCATCTCATGGAACGTCAACGGCATCCGCGCCGTGATGAACAAGGGTTTTGGCGACTTCGTCGCCAGCGCCGCCCCCGACGTGCTCTGCCTGCAGGAAACGCGTGCCACACCCGAGCAGGCCGAGGCGCTGCCGCTGCCGGCGGGTTTTCACCGCTTCTGGAACAACGCCGAAAAGGCCGGCTACTCCGGCACCGGTGTGCTCACGCGCGTCGAGCCGCTCGCCGTCACGCGCGGCATCGGCGTGGCCGAGCACGATCGCGAGGGCCGCGTGCTCACCCTCGAGTTCGCCGACTATTTCCTCGTCAACTGCTACACGCCGAACTCGCAGCGCGAACTCACGCGCCTCGACTACCGGCAGGCCTGGGATCGCGCCTTCCTCGCGTACCTGAAGAAGCTCGAAAAGAAAAAGCCGGTCATGTTCTGCGGCGACATCAACGTCGCCCACACCGAGCTCGATCTCGCGCGCCCGAAGGACAACGTGCGCAACCACGGCTTCACGATCGAGGAGCGCTCGGGCTTCTCAGCGATCATCGACGCGGGATTTGTCGACACCTTCCGCGAGTTCGAGAAAGGGAACGGCCACTACTCCTGGTGGAGCCAGATGGGTGGCGCCCG
Organism: Opitutaceae bacterium; assembly: GCA_014879845.1. Classification (GTDB taxonomy): domain Bacteria; phylum Verrucomicrobiota; class Verrucomicrobiia; order Opitutales; family Opitutaceae; genus JAEWQP01. The sequence continues at coordinate 16,193 of JACSRI010000113.1, read as the reverse complement.
CGCCCGCAACATCGGGTGGCGCATCGACTACTGGGTGATCTCTGCCGCGCTGCGCCCGCGCCTGAAGAAGGCCTGGATCATGCCCGAGGTGAAGGGCTCCGACCACTGCCCGGTCGCGATGGAGCTGGCCTGAGCCGGCGTCGACGTCCCGGCCTTTCGTCGCCAATTCGTGCCGGCCGGGTCAGCGGACATCGCGGTCCGTCTCGATCACGGTGACCGCGAGCCACGGACCTGTCTGCGGTCGGATCAGCGCATCCCAGTACCACGCCGAGACGTCGGTCCAGACCCGTGTGCCGTCGGCGCTCGCGATCTGCTCGCGCACGCGCAATCCGCGGCCGTCCTTCGCCGCGCGGGTCACGCCCCACAGGCCCGAGTGCGGGTGACGCCACGCCGGCGCCGGCCGCACGGAGAACCCACCCGCCCGCAGGCACATCGCGACGGGATGGAGCTTGCGCGTCGCCTGCGTGACGCGGCGCATGACGACGCGGCGAGTGTCGTCCTCGAAGGCCGCGGTCGCGCCCGGGAACTCCGCGAAGAACTGCGCCTCGACCGGCAGGAGTGGCGCGGCGACCAGAGGCGTGCCTTCCCACGCTGACGGCCACGACGCGGACGCCACGGGAGTGCCATGCGTCTCGCGCGGGGCAAACGCCGGTCGCAGCGCGGCGAGCGCCGCCAGGACGATGATCGCGGCGATGGGCGAGCCGTTCATGGGAGAGATGCGACGGTCGGCCGCCGCAGATGATGTGCCGCCGCCACGCACGCGACCGCCGCGAGAAGAAACATCGCGAGCCCGGCCGCCTCGTGCGCCCACGGCGGGTTCGGCCACTGCCCGGTCTCAAGGAAGAAGAGCAGGATCGTGCGCGCGAGGTTCGCGAGGAAGACCACCGCGGCCGTCCACCGCGCGAGGCGAAGGAAACGCCGCGCCGGCAGGCGGTGCACGGCCGCCAGCGTCGCGCTGAGGTAGCACGACGTCCACAACATGCGGATACCGCTGCACGGGGCGTCGACGAGCACCTCCTCGCCGGCCCACTGCAGCACGGTGCCGTGCGCCGCCACGGCCTGGCCGCCGAGGGCGAGCAGATGCGCCGCGCACCAGGTGGTGACCGCGCGCAGCGGATAGCCGAGGTAGAACTGCAGCGTCGCGATGAGCGGGAGCGAGAGCAGGAGCAGCGCGATGAGCGGCAGCGGTGAGCGTGCCGGATCGCGCGGCAGCACGCACACGATCGCGCCCACCGCGAGGGCGGCGCGCACGAGGGCCGGCAGGTGCTCGAAGCCGACGAGGTGAAACGCGAGCGCGGCGATCGCGCCGATGAGCGCGCGCGTGCCGATCGGGCCACGCCAGCCGCGCCGCGGCAGAAACGCCGCCGCTGTCAGCAGGGCGATGAGCCCCAGCGGCTCGTCCGAGCCGTCGGCCATGCGCGCGAGGTACCAGCGCCACACCGGCCAGAAGGCGACGAGCAGGACCGGCACGAGGATGAGCGGACACGCGAGTCCAGGGTGGGGCAGGTATGGTCCGGTTCGCTTCGCGACCGGTCTTGTCGGCCGCATTCGCGGCCTCGGAACTGAACCCGCCACGCTGACCGGGGCGCCCTTGCCGCGGGCTCGGAGAGCCCGCCTTGCCGTCGCCACCTTCACGCGGCCTCCCGCACCCCATCCCGGCGCATGCGCCACCACGCCCAGCCCAGGGCCGCGAGCGCGATGAACACGATGCCGACCGAGGCGGGCTCGGGCGTTGTCGCGACCGCTTGTCCACCGACGGCCGAGGGCGAGACCCCTTGCGGCAACGGCACGGGCTGCTTCACCGGCAGCGCCGAAGCAGCGGGGTTGCGCACGACCTCGTCGACCGCGACGAAGGAGGTGTGCTGGGTGAGCAGCCCGTGCCTGAGTCCGAGTTGCGTGATCGCGCTGATACGGTCGGGGTCGCGGCCCTCGAGTTCGTCGTCCTCCAGGGCGCGGACCTGCGCGCGGGCCCAGAGCAGCTCCAGCACACGCGAGCCATCCAGGCTCGCGGCCTGCGCGAAGTCGAGGGAGGTGGCGAATCCTCCCGCGCCTCCGAGACCGGCGAGGCGCAGGCGACCGGTCGGTGCGCCGCGCCACCGACCATACAGCACGACCGGCCGCTGCGCGAAGACGTCGGGCACGGGATATGGGGTGACGTCGGCGGCGATCACGCCGTCAAACGCGACGCTCACGCCCGTGAGCACCGGGCTCTCGATCATCGCGCGAAACCGCGCGGCGCTCGCCGTCGCGTCGCCGGCGCTGGTCACGACGAACGGCTCGCCCTGGCCGGCGCGCGCGAGGCCCTCGATCAGGTGGCGGTTGACGGATGCACCGATGCCGAAGGCGAAGACATTCGCGCGGTCGAGGTTCTGGCGCACGAGGGCGAAGGCCTCGGCCTCCACCGCGATGAAGCCGTCGGTCACCACGACGAACGTGCGCGCGAGCGGGCCATCCGGGCGCGGCAGGGCGAGGGCGGACTTGAGCGCGGGCAGCAGCTCGGTGCCACCGCCGGCCTGCTGGCGCTCGAGCAGCACGATGGCGCGGGCGAGGTTCTCCGGCGTCGCGGCGACCGGCGCGCTGGAGAGCGTCGCGGCTGAGCCGGCGAAGAGCACGACATTGAAGGTGTCGGTCGGGCGCAGCGCGGCGATGAGGTCCGTCAGCAGTTGCCGGGTCGTCTGCAGCGGGAAGCCGTGCATCGAGCCGGAGACGTCGACGATGAAAACGTAGTCGCGCGGCGGGATGGCGGCGGGCTCGACGCGCGCGGGCGGCTGGATCATGGCGAGAAAATAGCCCTCCTCCGCGCCCGGGGCCCGGCTGGTGATGAGGCCGGCGTGGACGGCGTCGCCAGCGATTCGATACCTCACGATGACGTCGCGGTTGGCATGGCTCGCGGGATCGACCGACGGGTCGAGGGTGAGCGACGCGCGATCGGCCTGGGTGGACACGATCCTGACCGCGTGCGTGGCGCACGCCAGTTGCGCGATGGGCACGCCGGCGGCGAGGTCGAGGGTGAGCCCGAACGTGGCGCGAGGCGCCTCACCCGGCGGGAGATGCGCCGTTGCCGTCCACGGCTCCGCCGGCCGGCCGGAGTCCGACGCCGTCGTCGCCGCTCCCGCGGACTCGTCGCTGAGAGCACGCCGGTCGCCGACGTAGCGCGGACCGACCACGGTCGGATAGACAAAGGCGTATTCGCCGTCCTCCGGCACGAGCAGTTCGGTGTAGCGCAGCTCCACACGGATTTCGTCGCCGGGTAGGATGTTCGCGAGGTTCATCTCGAACACATTGGGACGTTGCTGCTCGAGGAGCGTGGTGGTCTTGCCGGCGGCTTTGGCCGCCTCGTAGGTGCGTCGCGCCTCGGCCTTCTGCTGGATCTTCGCGCGCACCACGCGGTCGCCGATCACCATGGTGAGCCCGTGCACGGCGGCGCGCGTCGAGCCGGGAAACACGTATTTCGCCTCGAGCGGCACCGAGCCTTCGTTCGTGTAGGTCTGCACGACGGCGACCTCGGCGATCATCCCGGCGATCGTCACGTCGACCTGCGTGTCCTTGAGCGGCAGCGCATCGACGCCGGGCTCGGTCGCGGAAAGGACCTGGAAGTAGGGGGACTCCGAACGTGCGCGTCCGGGTTCGTCATCCTGCGCCGCGAGGCGAGGAGCGCAGCCAGCGAGGCAGCAGAGAAAGGTGAGGGTCGGCCGGAGGAAGCGGTTCATCGCCGCCCATCCTCGCGCCCGCGTGTGCGAGGAGCATGAAGGCCACGAGAAGTGTGGATGAAATCACACCACCGGCAGGTCGAGCACCGCGCGGGCGCCGGGGGCGTCGGGGCGGTTGTCGAGGGTGGTGGTGCCGCCGTGCAGCTGGGCGATCTCGCGGACGAGGCTCAGGCCCAGGCCTGTGCCCTTGGCTCCGGTGTCGGGACGCGGCAGCGAGTAGAACCGCTCGAAGACGCGCGGCAGCGCGTAGTCGGGCACGCCGGGTCCGCGATCCAGGATCTCGATACGCGCGCGATCGCCGGCGACCGCGAGCGCCACCCCGAGAGTCGAGCCCGGCGGCGAGAACTCGGCGGCGTTGTGCAGGAGGTTGAGCAGGGCCTGGCCGAGGAGGAATCTCTCCCCTTCGACCGCGGCCGGGACGCTGGCGAGCTGCACGGTGAGCCGGCGCTGCTCGAGGAGCGGGCGCAGCTCGTCGACCGTGGCGGCCAGCAGCGCCGCGAGGTCGACGCGCTCGACGTCCTCGAGGCCCTTACGCTTCTCGAGTGCGGCGAGCTGGAGCATGCGGTCGACGATGCGCTGGATGCGCCCGGCCTCGGCGCGGATATTGGCGAGGAACCGCGCGCGATCGGCGGCGGGCATGTCCTCCTGCAGCAGCTCGGCCGCGCCGCGCACGCCGGAGAGCGGGGCCTTGAGCTGGTGGGCGAGGGACTGCACGTAGTTTTCCACGTAGTTCTTCCCTTCGAGGGCGTCGCGCATCTCCTCGAGCGCGGTGCCGAGCGCGTGCACCTCCGGGCTGGCGAGCCGCGGGAGGGTGGAGGTGCGGCCGTCGCGCAGGGCGCGGGCATGCGCGGTGAGTTTCTCCAGCGGACGCGTGATCCAGGCGGCGCCGAACCAGCCGATCAGGCCCAGGAGCACGACAAAGGGCACGGCCCAGAACAGCATGCGCTGGCGCGCGGCGCGCACGAACTGGTTCACATAGGTCGGCGGTTTGCCCACCGTGACCACACCGACGATCGCCCCGTCGGGCGCGCGGATGGGCGCGGCGACGTGGATGATGGCGGAAGAGCGATCGTGCGGTTTGACCAGGGAGGCGCGCGCGCCGTACTCGCCCCGGAGCGTGCGCATGACGTCGTTCCAGCGCGCGTAGTCGCGGCCCTCGTCGCGGCCGCCATCGCTGTCGTAGATGACCACGCCCGCGCGATCGGTCACGTAGACGCGCAGGTCGATCGCGGTCTTGCGGATCGAGTAGACCCGGGCATCGAAGCGCCGGGCGTAGGCCGTGGCGAAGGCGTCGCGGAACGACGCCGGGTCGATGCGGTCGCCGGTCACCTGCTTCTCCAGGAGCGAGGCGAGGATGACCGAGGTGTCGATGAGCGACTCCTCCATCGACTCGAGATATCGGATACGGATCGCCCCCGTGATCCACCAGAGCAGCCCGATGCAGCTCGACGTGATCACGAGCGCGTAGAGCAGGAAGAGCCGGGTGCGGATGGTCATGGGCCGGTGCGGCGCGGGGCGGTTCAGCCCAGCTCGATCGAATACCCGAAGCCGCGGTGCGTGCGGATCGGGTCGGTCGTCGCGTCGACCGCGCGGAGCTTGGCGCGCAGCGTCTTGATGTGCGCGTCGACCGTGCGGTCGAGGCTGGCCTCGGGCTCGTCCCAGGCGCGCGTGAGCAGCTGCTCGCGCGAGAAGACCCGCCCGGGCTGGGCCAGCAGCGCGAGGAGCAGGCGGTATTCGCGCCGCGTCAGGTCGAGGCGTGTGGTGTGGTAACGCACCTCGCAGCGATCCTCGTCGATGAGGAACGGGCCGCGCGTGCTCCCGGTGCGCGGGGCCGGATCGCCGGCCGGCACGGGCGCGTCGTGCCGGCCCAACTCGGTCGCGGGACGGGCCGGCGCCTGCGTGCGGCGCAGCACGGCGCGCACGCGCGCGGTGAGTTCGCGCGGGCTGAAGGGTTTGACGATGTAGTCGTCCGCGCCGATCTCGAGACCGACCACGCGGTCGATCTCCTCGCTGCGCGCAGTGAGGAAGATCACGGGCAGCCCGTCGCGCGCGCGCAACTCCCGGCAAAAATCAAACCCGCTGCCGTCGGGCAGCCCGATGTCGAGCACGGCGAGTGCGTAGGAGCGACGACCGAGCGACTCGCGCGCGGCGCCGACCGTGGTCGCCCAATCCGGGTCGAATCCCTCCGTGCGCAGGGCGTAGAGGATCGTGTCGGCGATGGCCGGCTCATCCTCGACGACGAGGATGGGCGGGCGTTCAACGGTCGGGGCGGCGTTCGGCGGCACGGGCCGAGATCATCACGATCGCCCCATCCTCGCCAATCCCCAAGCCCGTCATCGGCACCGACGCACCGGCTACTTCGACGTCGCGGGCACGCGCAACCCGGCGCAGATGAAGTCCCGCACGCGCGCGCGCGCGTTTCCGAGATCGGCGAGGCTGCAGTGGCCGTCGGACAGGTCCGGCAGCAGGTGGCCGTGCGTGAGCAGATGGGAAAGCGTGCCGACGGCGAAGTGCATGCGCCAGTAGACATCGGCGGCCGAGAGCTGCGGCAGGGCGCGGCTGAGCGCCTGGTGAAAGCGCGACGCGATCGTGCCGAAGGTCTCGCGGAAGAGGTTGTCGGAAAAGTCCGGCGGCAGCGCGAGCATCTGGCCGACGGCGCGACGCACGATCGAGGCGCGTGGATCGTCCGGGGCGACGTGCGCGACGAGCAGCGGCTCGACGAAGGCGTCGACGAGGTCCTCGAGCGCGGGCGGGCGGCCGTCGGCGCGCGCGATGGCGGCGTCGAGCGATTTGAGCCGCGCGATGTTGATCGGCGTGAAGTGCTCGCGCACCAGCGCCGTGACAAGGCCGTCCTTCGACCCGAAATAGTAGTGGACCGACGCGAGGTTCACGTTCGCGCGGGTCGTGACCGTGCGCAGCGAGAGGCCCTCGAGCCCGTGTTCGGCGAGGATCTCCTCGGCGGCGTGGACGATGCGGGTGCGGGTGGCGTTGTCGGCCGACGTGCGCGGGGGCGTCGGGTCGTGGGATTCGGGAGTTTCCATGGTCATAACAACTACCCTTTCCGTCGCGGGTTCCGCGACGGTCGGGAGGAGGGGAGAGTGTGGCATTTTGCGGACAACAGGTGCCACGCCTGCACATTTGCGCAAATCCCGAATGGACTTTCCGGTAAAGCTCGGGGAAGGCCCGGTCCCGTCCGCCTCGCCCGGCCTTCGGGGCCGAGGCGGGTCAGGGCGGTCCGCCCGCGCCAAAGCGCCCGGAGATCGCGCCCTCGACCCGCGTCCATTCGCTCGGGCAGAGGTCGTTCTTGCGCCCGGGGGCGACCTGGCGGTGGTCGGTGATCCAGTCGGGCGTCCAGCCGTGCCGTGTCCATCGGTCCTGCAGCCACTCGAGGACGGAGTCGATCTGCGCCGCGGTGAGCGGTTCGACCCAGGTGTCCCCGGCGAACGCGACGCCGAGCATGAAGCGGTTGCACCCGTCGCGTCCGCGAAAGCTGGACACGCCGGCGTGGTGGGCGATGGCGTCGTCGGGCGCGAGCACACAGCGCGTGCCATCCAGGTCGATCAACGCATGGTAACTCACGCCGCTGGCCGGGTCGGTGAGGCGGTCGAGCGCGGGTCCGAAGGGCATCACGCTGTGGTGCAGCACCACGCCGAGGCAGGCGTTCCGGCCGGCCGTGAGGTTGGGCGTGGGGCGGGCGAACTCACGAAAGCGCGGCATCGGCGGAGCGCGGGTCGTTTCAGCGGCGTGCGCGGGAGGTGGGGTCGGGGGAGGCGATCCGCCGCCGGTTCAGGGCTGCTCGAGCCGCTTGGCAAAACTCACGGTCGGGAAATACCGGCCCGGGCACTGCGTGTGTTTCGGGTGGATGAGGCGGTGGGTGGTGACGTTCTCGCGTGTCACGCGGGTCTTGCGCATGAGGGCGCGGCAGAGCGCCTCGAGGGTGTCGAGCTGACGTGCGGTGGGCTTGGACCTCGAGAAGTCGCCGACCAGGCAGATGCCGATGCTGTTGGCGTTGAGGGCGGGGATGGCGAGGTGGCCGCCGTCGAGCTGATCGGTCCAGCGGCGGCTGATGTAGATCTCGCCGTCGCGCATGCCGTGGCCGTTGCCGATGACGAAGTGGTAGGCCAGGCCGTTCTCCATGTGGCGCTCCTCGCGGTGGTAGCGATCCATGCCCTTGCCGCTGCCCTCCTTCGTGCCGGAGTGGTGGACGACGATGTTCTTCCAGCGGCCGGAGCCGACCGCGGCGGCGTCGATCGCACCCTGTATCGAGGCGGGCAGGACGCGGCGGCGGTCGCCGGCCGGCGGCGCCGCGGCGGTGCTGGGCGCGGGTGCGGGTGTCGCCGGGGCGGCGGCAGGCGTGGCCGGGGCCTTGTCGCCCTTGACCGGGATGCGGAGCTTCTGGCCGCGCGTGATGTGGTCGGGGTCGGGCAGCGCGTTGTAGGCGCGGATGTCGGCGACGGAGACCTTGTAGCGCTTGGCGATCGACGCGAGGGATTCGCCGCGGCTGACCGTGTGCTCGACGAACGTCGCGGGTTTCGACGGGATGAGCAGTTTCTGGCCGCGCTTGACCAGGTCGGCGTCGCGCAGGCGGTTGGCGCGGGCGAGTTCGGCGGCCGACAAGCCGTACCGTGCGGCGATGGACGAGAGCGTTTCACCCTTCTGCACGACGTGCGTGGTCGCGGCCGGCGCGAGCGTGGTGCAGGCGGCGCAGAGCAGGACGGCGACGAGGAGGCGAAGGGTGCGGTGCGGGCGCATCAGGAGGCGGACGGGCGCTTCTTCAGGAGTTTCTTCTTCTCGAGGAGACGCCGCAGACGCCAGCGATGTTGCTTTCCCACGATGTAGCCGAGGCAACTCGCCGTGCCGCAGCGACAGGGATGCTCATCCCAGAGGTCGAAGTCGTAACCGTAGTCGTAGGTGAGTTCCTCACCGGCGGGGATGGCGCGCTGGGCGACGATCCAGATGTGGCCGCGGATGATCTCGGGCTCGCAGTTGGGTTCGCACGAATGGTTGATGTGGCGCGCCGTGTTCCACGGCACGTTGCCGTCGATATCGTGGCGCTTGTTCAGCTCGAACACATAGACAGCACCCTTGTTCGTGCCCTGCGCCTTTTCCTGCCAGGTGACGGCGCGGTCCCAGCCCTGGGCCTTGGTCAGCCGGTGGCCGACGTATTCGATCACGCGCGTGCCCTTCGGGATGTCGCACGCGGCGAAGAGGCCGTGGCGGTGGATCTTGGATCCTCCGCGGCGCCACCAGCGATCGGGCGCGGGTGCGGGCGCGGTGAGCGAGGTCGTCGACCGTGAGGACGAGCGCGCGGGTTTTCGAGACCGTGGGGAGCGGGCGGTGGACTTGCGGGAGCGCTTCATGGCGACGTGGCCAACACCCTGCGTCGCGCTTCGTCGAGGGCAAGCCCCGTGATCTCGACCACCTTGCGCCGGCCCGTCGCTCCGGCCACGAGGCGGACCGCGGACGCGTGCAGGCCGAGCTTCTCGGCGAGGAAACGCACGAGCGCATCGTTCGCCTTGCCGTCGACGGGCGGCGCACGGAGCTTGATGCGCACGGCGTCGCCGAGTTCGCCGAGCACCTCGTCGCGTGGGGCGCCGGGCGTGATCTTGAGGGCGAGGCGGCAGACAGGCGTGGCCATGGCGCCGGCCAGCGTGCACGATGTGTCGCCGACGCGCCGCAACGAAATGCGCTGCGCGCGAGATCGGCGTTGAGCCGTCCTCGCGTGGCGGCAGAGTGTCGGGGCAGGCCCCGCTGCCCGACGCCACCCGGCATCCTGCGTCGCGCATTTGCGCTGGTCGCGCTCTTCGCGGCCGTCCTCGGGGCCGGCTGCACCCCGCGCGACCCGCTCGATCGGGAGGTCGAGGGCCGCACGCTGGCCGAGCTCGAGGTCTGGCTCATCAACATCAAGCACGAGGTCGACGCCGAACTCGCGGCGGAGATCGACCTCGTCTTCGTCAACCTCGCGGCTAACACCCCGCGCTTCCGCCGTCCGCAGAATGAGCGCGATCGCCACACCGCGGGCAACGCCCTGTGCCTGCGCGTCAACGGTCGGCGCCTGCGCGACGTGATGGTCGACAGCTACGAGGCCGCCAACACCGCGCTCACGCTGCAGAACAACATTGATGCGCAGAACCTGCTGCGCCTCTCCGCCGTGGTGAACACCGACCGGGCCGAGGCCTTCGAGCAGCGCGCGGATTTTGTGAAGCGCGAGATCGAAAAACGCGACGAGCAGATCCGCCGCAACCGCGAGCGCATCGCGCAACTGCGCCGGCCCGCCGAGTGAGCCCGGGGTGAAATCCGCGCACGCCCGTCCTCACTCCAGCCCGCGCTCCTCGAGGTCGCCCTCGTCGAGCCCGAGGTAGTGGCCGAGCTCGTGCAGGTAGGTGATGCGCACCTCCTCGCGGAAGATCTCCTCGTCCGCCTCGGCGTAGTCCCAGAGGCTCTCGAGGAAGAGAAAGATCTGCGGCGGTATCGGATGCGTGGAGTCGCTCGTCCCATGCGGGTCGCCCACGAAGAGGCCGAGCGAGTCGGGGTCGAGATCCTCGCCCGCCACCTCCTCGCTGATCCACGGCTCGAAGACGACCGGCACCTTGGCGGCGCGCTCGCGCAGCTCCACCGGCAGGCGGCGCAGCGTGGCCTGCGTCGCGCCTTCGGCCAGGGTCACGAGTTTCCGCCAGTGTCGGGCGTCCATCGCGCCCAGTAACACGAGTCCGGGCCCCGCGCGGCGAACGAATAATGGCCGCAGCGCCGCGGTGAAACGGATCGCCCCGGCGCGGCCGCCGCGTAGGGTTCGCGGGACGCATGCACGATCTTCGCGTCCTCTTCCTCGGCCCGCCCCGCCGCACGCTCGCCGTGGCCGAGAGCCTGACCTGCGGCCGCGTGCAGGCGGCGATCGGCGCGATCAGCGGGGCCTCGGAGTTTTTCCTCGGCGGCATCACCGCCTACACGATCGACCAGAAGGTGCGGCACCTCGGTGTGGATCGCGCGGCGGCGGAGGCCTGCGAGGCGGTGAGCCCCGCCATCGCCGGGCAGATGGCACTCGGCGCGTGCCGGCTCTTCGGCAGCGATCTCGCCGTCGCGACGACGGGTTACGCCGAGCCCGCGCCGGCCCGCGGGATCACGCACCCGCTCGCGTATTGGGCGATCGCACACGCCGGTGTGGTCGTGCGCGAGGGCCGTGTCGAGCGGCCCGGCCTCGCGCGCGTCGCGATGCAGGACGCCGTGGCCGCTGAGGTGCTGGCGGCGCTCGTCGAGGTCGTGTCCCTGGGGTAGGGCGAGGCCTCTGGCCGAGCCGCGCGCAACGGCTGGGGTAGACGGGCGGCTCGGCCAGAGGCCTCGCCCTACCTCTCGAACTCCCGCAGCAGCGCCGCGAGGTCGAGGCCCTCGAGCGTGTCGCGGCGCGCGTCGACGTGGGAGAAATCCTGCGAGTGTGTGATCGCATTGGGCACGGCGAGACAGCGCAGGCCCGCGCGCTTGGCCGCGAGCGAGCCGTTGAACGAGTCCTCGACCGCGAGTGCCTCGTCGGCGCGCAGGTCGAGCTGGCGCAGCGCCTCCAGGTAGATGTCGGGCTCGGGCTTGGCCCGGAGCGTGTCGCTGCGATTGACCAGCGTCTCGAAGCGTTCGAACAGGCCCTGCGTGCGCAGATGCCCCTCGACCCAGCCGCGCGACGAACTCGAGGCCACGGCGAGGCGCAGGCCCAGCGCGCGCGCCTGGTCGAGGAGCGCGACCACGCCGGGCAGCGGAGCGAGCGTGTGGTTGCGCGCGTGCTCCAGCGCCCGCAGGCGCTCCCGCAGCACCTCGCGATCATGCGTGCGGCCGGTGCGCTCGTGCAGCAGCGCGACGGGGTCGCGCGCGGCGTTGGTCGTGCCGACGATCACGAGGTAGTCCTCGAGCGAGTACGCCGCCCCGTGCTCGGCGAACAGCGCCCGCCAGGCGGCGAAGCACGAGGTCTCGGTATCCAGGATGAGGCCGTCGAAATCCAGGATCAGCGCGCGGATCACAGCTTCACCTCGCTGCCCTCGAGCGCGTAGATCCCGGTCCAGTAGCCGTTGTCGTAGATGTCGCCGACGTGGAGTTTTCCCACGACGCGGATCGGCATGTTCTCCAGCAGCAGCGCGGGTTTTCCGGTCATGCGCACGACGATGTACTCGTTGATGTCGGGCGTCGCGCCGTAGCAGCAGACGTTCTGGCTGACCACGAGGACGAAGGAGCGGACGTTTTTCCCTTCGAGCTCGGTCGGCATCATGTAGCCGCGGATCTCGATGCGCTGGTTGTCGAGTTCGCGCACCTTGTCGGGGATCTGCTCGTTGAACGTCTCCACCGGGTGCTTCACGCCCTCGATCTCGACCTTCTTCGGAGGCGAGACAGGAAAACGCAGGTCGGCCCACGTGATCGACGTCGGCGCGGGCGCGTCCGCGGCGTGGAGCCGGGGCGCGGCGTCGGCGAGGAGGAACGCGCCGGCGAGCGCGAGGGTGAGGCGGAAGGTGGCTTGGCAGGCTGGCATCATCGAGGCGGCGAGAATTGTGACCGGGCAGCTTGGTGGGAAATCGCGTCGCGTCAAAGCCCGCGCGACGTCGTGTCGGGGTGCCGGTGGCGCGGGCGGAGGCGTCACGAGACCGGGGCGAGCGCGTCGGCGACCGGCAGGCGGTAGGCCTTCCAAGCCGGCACCAATCCGGCGAGGGCGCAGAGCAGCAGCAGGGCGGCCGGCACCAGGGCCATGACCGGCGCCCAGGCGACCACGTCAAGTTGTACCCCCGTCTCGCGTCGGATGATCACGGCGGCCGCGCTCATCATGCCCAGGTGCAAGGCGAGTCCGCCGAGCGCGCCGGCCAGTCCGGTCGCGACCGATTCGCCCAGCACGGCGAGAAACACCGTGGCGCGGCGCGCGCCCAGCGCGCGCAGGATCGCGATGTCGCGACGCCGCGCCGTCATCGAGCTGTAGACGCTGACCAGCACCGAGCCGATCGCGACCAGCGCGACACCATATGCGACGAGCGCGAGCACGTCCTGGAACCACGCGATCTTGCCAAAAAGTTCGCCCACCACCGACGCGACCGGCCAGGCGAAGGTGAGGCGGTTGCCCTGCTTGTTGTAGAGAAGGTCGAGCGAGCGGCCGGCCATGGGCGAGCGGAGCTTGATCAGCACGGCGCTCACGTCGGTCGCGGTCGCGGCGGCGTGGCCGCTCATCTGCTGCACGCCGGCGAGCGGGATGAGGATGACGCGGTCGAGCGGTGTATTCGTGGGCTGGAGCACGCCGACGACCGCATAGGTCTCCGCGTGCTGTGCGGCCTCGTCGAAGTAGAGGCCATGGTAGGGATGAAACGTCGACCCGACCGCGAGGCCGAGGCGCTGCGCAGCGAACGAGCCCACCACCGCCTCGTGGCCGTCGGCGAAAGGCCGCCCGTTTGCCAGGGTGAGCGTGAGTCCGGGCGTGAGCTCGACGGCCGCGAGCTTGTCGTAGGGCACGCCGACGAGGCGGAACCCGTGGTAGTTGTCACCCACGGCGATCGGCACGGCGTGCAGCACGGCGGGGTGCGCGGTGATCTGCTCGTAGTCGGCCTGGCTGATGTTGCCCGGCGACGCCTCGAGGTGAAACACGGCGTTGAGGACCAGCTGCAGGCGCGAGCCGCGCGCGCCGAGCACGGCGTCGAACCCGGCGGACACGTTGCTGAAGGATGTCTGCGCCTGGTCCTTCACCACCCACACCGTGATCGCGAGCCCGCAGGCCAGCGCGATCGAGGCCGCGGCGACGCAGGTGGAGAGCGCGTGCTGGCGCAGGCTGCGGTAGATGATGCGGCCGAGTGTCATGGTGCGGCGGAGACGGCGGGTGCGGCGGCGCGGTTGAGCGCGGTGAGGTCGAGGGTCTCGTCGAAGCCCGCAAGCAGCTCGGGCGAGTGGCTCACCATGAGCAGCGCGGCACCCTCGGCACGGCAGGCGGCGTGGAGCAGGTCGATCGCGGCGCGGGCCGCCGCGGGGTCGAGGCTGGCCGTGGGCTCGTCGGCGAGCACGAGCCGGGGCCGGTGGGCGAGCGCGCGCGCGAGCGCGACGCGCTGCTGCTGGCCGGTCGAGAGCTGGCGCGGGAAATGGCGGAGCTTGCCGCCGAGGCCGAGCGTCTCGAGCAGGGCGGTCGCGCGCGCGGTGTCCGCCCCCGGGCCGAAGGCCATGCCGAGCAGCACGTTCTCGAGCACGGTGAATCCCTGCAGCAGGTTGAAGGTCTGGAAGACGTAGCCCAGCAGCGCCGCGCGCGTGCGGTCGCGCCGCGCCTCGGGCAGGGCGGCCATGTCGATGCCGTCGATCACGACGCGGCCGCGGTCGGGCGCGAGGATGCCGGCGATGCAGTGCAGCAGCGTGGTCTTGCCCGAGCCGCTCGTGCCGCGCAGGGCCACGTGCCTTCCCGCCTCGAGGGCGAAGTGCGGCACGTCGAGCACCTCGTGGCGCGTGCCGTCGGGGGCGCGGTAGGATTTCGCGAGCTGGTCGATCTGCAGGAGCGGCACGGGACCAGAAAGACGCAAAGCCCTCGGGGCGGAAAGGCCGAAACCCGCGGACGCGTGCGCGCCGGCCTGTCGTTGCATGTTCGTCACCTGTGCCTATGCTTCGGGCCGCTTTCCCGCGCCATGAGACCCCATCCCATCCTCGCCGTCGTCCTCACCCTCCTTTCCCGGGCCGTCTGCACGGCGGAGTCCGAGACCCCGGTGCCACCGGTCAAGGAGGACTTCGTCAACCTCCTGCGCGTGGACCTGCGCGCGGCCAAGGCCGAGATCGTGACCAACTCACTCGAGCTCTCGAGCGAGGAGCTCGCGCGCTTCTGGCCGATCTACCACGAGTACGATCTCACCCTGGCGAAGCTCAACGGCGAGCGCGTGGCCATGCTGCGGGAGTTCTCCTTGAACTACGCGAGCATCGACGACGTGCGGGCCGACGAGATGACGCACCGCAGCATCGAGTTTCAGCGCAAGCGCCTCACCCTTTTGGAGAAGTACTACGAACGCGTGGCCAAGGCCTTCAACCCGGCCACGGCGGCGCGTTTCGTCCAGATCGAGCACCAGCTGCTCCTGCTCGTGGACGTGCAGATCGCGTCGGAGCTGCCGCTCATCCCGCGCAAGGCGATCCTGGAGCGGCTCGAGAAGAAGTGAGCCAAGACAAACGGGCCGCATCCTCGACGAATGCGGCCCGCGTGAGCCTGCGAACCGGGCGGTGGTTCAGTTCACCGCCACGGGTGTGCCCGCGGGCGTCGAGACGGTCTGCGTCGGGAAGCGCAGGGCGCGCAGCGCGTTCTGGCCTTTGCGGCTGAAGTCGATCGACTCGCCCAGGATGCGCGCAGCCTCACCCGGGGCGTGGAAGCCCGTGGAGTTCTCCGCCTCGACAAAGTCGAAGTAGAACTGCGCCTTGCGCTGGTAGTCGCGCGCTTCCTTGAGATCGTCGTCGGTCGCGCCCGCGGCCTTGGCGGCCTTCAGGTCGTCGATCAGTGCCATGAGCGCGTCCATGGCGACGTTGCGCAGCTGGAAGGTGCGGGTCTGGATCTGCTCGACGCGCTGCTTCATCTCCTCCTCCGGCCACTTGTGGCAGGTCTGGCAGGCGCGGTTGATGTTGAGCAGCGGGCTCTGCACGTGGTGGTCGCTGACCTTGTGCGCGCCCTCGCGCTTGTAGGGCATGTGGCAGTCGGCGCAGGCCACGCCGGAGCGCGCGTGGATGCCCTGGCTCCACATCTCGAACTCGGGATGCTGGGCCTTCAGGGCCGGGGCGCCGGTGTCGGCATGCGTCCAGTCCTTGAAGCCCGCCTCGTCGTAGTAGGCCATGACCTGCTCGACCTTCAGGCCGTTCTTCCACGGGTAGGTGAGGCGCTTTTCCGGGCCCTTGAAGTGGTATTCGACGTGGCACTGCGCGCAGACGTAGGAGCGCAGCTCCTGGCGGGTGGCGTCGCGGTTGACGTCGTAGCCCTGCACGCCCTCGGCGGCCTTGGCGGCGGCGATGCCCTCGATGAAGGCCGGGCGCGTGATGCGCAGCGCCATGGTCTGGGAGTCGTGGCAATCGATGCAGGCAACGGGATGCTCGACCAGCTTGGTCGCCTCGGCGTAGGGCAGCTGGTTGATCTTCTCGAAGCCCTTCATGATGTCGCCCTCGCCTGCCTTCTTCATCGCCACGTAGGTGGAGGCGTGGCAGTTGAGGCAGGTGCCGGGCTGCTTGACCTGCTGGCGCTCGGTGAACTGCTGGTCGATGAGCATGTAGGCATGGCCTCGCTCTTCGCGGAAGTCGCGGGCGAAGGCGTAGCCGGCCCACATCTTCTTCAGGCGCGGGTCCTCCTCGATCTTGGACTGCGCGACCACGCCGCGGGGATCGGCCTCGGTGGGCGTCCTCGGCAGGGCCTCGCTGCCGCCGTAGCGCGTGCGCACCTGGTCGACGGTGCGCTTGTAGTCGTCGTACTGCAGCGGGAAGTTTTTCCCCCACACGGCCGGGTCGGTGGTGTCGTCGGTCAGCTCGACGACC
>JACSRI010000007.1 GCA_014879845.1 Opitutaceae bacterium | reverse complement strand
TACGGCACGCGCTGCAGCGTGTGCTCGCGAATCTTATAGCCGATCTTTTCGTTCCGCAAATCGTCGTCGACCCGGAAGCCTTGATCTGCAAGGGTTTTCCGGACCCCCTCCACATAGTCCGCCTGGGCGTCGGTGATATTCATCACCACCGCCTGGACCGGAGCCAGCCAGGCCGGGAACTGGCCGGCATGGTGTTCGATCAGGATGCCGATGAAACGCTCCATCGAGCCGACGATGGCCCGGTGCAGCATCACCGGATGCTTGCGCTGGCTGTGTTCGTCGACATATTCGGCGCCGAGGCGGCCCGGCATCATGAAATCGACCTGCATGGTGCCCAGCTGCCAGGTGCGGCCGATCGCGTCCTTCAGGTGGTACTCGATCTTCGGGCCGTAGAAGGCGCCTTCGCCCGGCAGCTCTTCCCATTCCACCCCGGAGGCACGCAGGGCATCGCGCAGGGCGCCTTCGGCCTTGTCCCAAGTGGCGTCGTCGCCCAGGCGCGAGTCCGGGCGCAGCGCGATCTTGATCTGGATGTCGCTGAAGCCAAAGTCTTCGTAGACCTTCAGCGCCTGCTCGTGGAACGCGCGCACCTCGGACTCGATCTGGTTCTCGGTGCAGAAGATGTGGCCGTCGTCCTGGGTGAAGCCGCGCACGCGCAGGATGCCATGCAGCGCGCCCGAGGGCTCGTTGCGGTGGCAGGCGCCGAACTCGCCGTAGCGCAGCGGGAGGTCGCGGTAGCTCCGCAGGTCGGCGTTGAAGATCAGGATGTGCCCCGGGCAGTTCATCGGCTTGATCGCGAAGTCGCGCTTCTCGGACTCCGTCGTGAACATGTTGTCCTTGTAGTTCTGCCAGTGCCCGGAGCGCTCCCACAGCGTGCGGTCGAGGATCTGCGGGCCGCGCACCTCCTGGTAGCCGTTGTCCTGGTAGACGCGGCGCATGTACTGCTCGACCTGCTGCCAGATCGACCAGCCCTTCGGGTGCCAGAACACCATCCCCGGCGCCTCGTCGCGCTGGTGGAAGAGGTCGAGCTGGCGGCCGAGCCGGCGGTGGTCGCGCTTCTCCGCCTCCTCGATCCGGTGGAGGTAGGCCTCGAGGTCCTCCTTCTTCGCCCACGCGGTGCCGTAGACGCGCTGGAGCATCTCGTTGCGCGAGTCGCCGCGCCAGTACGCGCCCGCGAGCTTCGTGAGCTTGAACACCTTGAGCCGCCCCGTGGAGGGCACGTGCGGGCCGCGGCACAGGTCGGTGAAGGCGCCCTCGCTGTAGAGCGAGATGTCCTCGTTCGCCGGGATCGACGCGATGATCTCGGCCTTGTAGTGCTCGCCCAGCCCGCGGAAGTAGCCGACCGCCTCGTCGCGCGGCATGAGGCGGCGCACGACCGGCTCGTCCTTGCGCGCGAGGTCGGCCATCCGCTGCTCGATCGCGGCGAGGTCCTCGGGGGTGAAGGGGCGCTTGACGCTGAAGTCGTAGTAGAAGCCGTCCTCGATCACCGGGCCGATCGTGACCTGCGCGTCGGGGAACAGCTCCTTGACCGC
>JACSRI010000101.1 GCA_014879845.1 Opitutaceae bacterium | reverse complement strand
GCAGACTCCGCCCGCCCCGGACGATGAACCCGCCGCGGCCACAACCGCACCCGCGTCATTCACTTCGACCGAGGGCGGCGCCGAGGACGACATGGTCGTCCTCTCACCCTTCGAGGTGAACGCCAGTCGCGATGTTGGCTACCTCGCCCAGAACACCCTCGCCGGCAGTCGTCTCAACACCGAGCTCAAGGACACCGCGTCGGCCATCTCGGTGCTCACCCCTGAGTTCCTCCAGGACCTCGGGGCCACGAGCTTCGCCGACGTCATCCACTACACGAACAACTCCGTGCCGGAGTACGGCGACTCGGCGCCGAACTTCAACGCCAACCCGATGATCGGCAACCAGGAGACCGCGCTGCGCATCCGCGGACTCCCGGCCACCTACACGCGCAACTACTTCACCTGGGAGGCGCCCTCGGACTTCTACAACGTCGAGCGCATCGACCAGGCGCGTGGTCCCAACGCCATCCTCTTCGGCTTCGGCTCGGCCGGCGGTATCATGAATACGACGACGAAGAGCGCCTGGCTCGACAAGTCGTTCGGCTCGCTCGCCCTCACCATGGGCAGCTGGGACCGCTACCGCGCCGCCCTCGACTACAACGCCGTGATCGCGCCCGGCAAGTTCGCCCTGCGCGCCAACGTCATGGCCGAGACGGCCGATTCCTGGCGCCAGTGGGAGTACAACGACGAGAAGCGCATGCACCTCGCCGCGCGCTGGCAGGTGACGAAGGACGCGACGCTGCGCGCGGAGTTCGAGACCGGCACGATCGACGACCTCGTCATGCGTCCCTGGGTCGCCATCGATCAGACCTACACTTGGCGCGCCGCCGGCAGCCCGACCTTCGACGGTGCCAACTGGGACAGCGCCGTGGTGACACAGCAATGGCAGCCCCACGTGGTCTGGATCGAAAACGACGGTACCCTCGCGAACTGGGTCAACCAGCCCTACGCCTGGCCCAACGCGGACAACAACTGGGTGCACATGCCCATGACCCGGGAGAATCTCGACATCATCCCGATCAAGGCCAACGCCGGCGGACCCGACGCCGACCGCACGTCGGACTACCGGACCTACACGCTCAACTACGAGCAGAAGGTCGGAGACTCCCTCGCCTTCGAACTCGCCTACAACCACCAGGACTCCGACTTCTCCGGCTACGACCCCGAGTGGTTCAGTTACCAGCTCATGGCCGACGCCGCCAACTGGCACCCAGCCAACTGGGCGGCCAACCCCCGCGCTGGCGACCTCTACCTCGAGAACTACTGGGCTCGCCGCACGCGCGAGACCGATTCGGACTTCGTCCACCTGACCGCCTCCTACGATCTCGCGACCGAGCGCTTCGGCCGCTACCGCCTCGCCGGCATGTTCGAGCGCGCCTGGCGCGATTACGACTATCTCGAGGAGATCAATGTTTACGCCGGCGCACCCTACGCGTGGAGCGCCGAGGACCAGCCCAACCGCGTCTGGCGCCGCTACTACATCACACCGGGCGACGTGAACGACATCCGTCCGCCCTCCTGGCGCAACGCGGTCACCAACCAGGTCGTCGGCGGCGTCACGCTCAACTCCACGTGGGTGCCCGGCCAGGAGATCATCGACACCTCGCGCACGCAGGACACGTTCCTCGCTGGTCTCCAGGCCTTCTACCTCGAGGACAACCGCCTCGCCCTCACGCTCGGCTACCGCCGCGACGAGGTCGAGGTCGAGGAGACGCCGAGCGTGCGCGACGCCACGACCCACGCGTGGGAGCTCGACACCGCCGCGGACAAGCGCACGGCCGACTTCTCCGCCGACACGGTGACGCTCGGCGCCGTGTTCGACCTCACCAAGCGCGTCGCCGTCTACGCCAACCACTCGACCAGCCGCGCCATCCCGAACATCCAGCAGAAGATCATCGGCTACGACTTCGTGCCGGTCTCGGAGAGCGAAGGCCAGGACATCGGCCTGAAGTTCGATCTGCTCGAGGGTCGTCTGTATGCGACCGGCGGGTACTACACCACCTCCGCCCGTGCTCAGGCGGAGTGGGGCGACATCGGCTCCCAGGTGCGCGATCGCAACACGCATGTGCTCGATGCGCTGCGCGCCGACGGCCGCATCACCCAGGCCGACTACGACGCCCACCTGATCGACGCCAACTCCTACCTCGAGGACCGCGAGTCCGAGGGATGGGAGTTCGAACTCATCGCCAATCCGACCGCGCACTGGCGCATCACGACGAACTTCTCGATCAACGAACTGGTGAAGACGAACATCATGACCGAGGTCTCCGACTGGGCCGAGACGGAGACGGCCTACTGGCTCTCCGAGGCGCCGGCGGACTTTCTCCTCGGCTGGGGCGACTGGGACACCCTCGGCGCCAACATCGGCTGGATGAACGACTACATCGCCAGTCAGCAGGCATTTGAGGGCAAGCAGGCCCGCGGAGAGCGCCGCTACAACTTCAGCGTCTACTCCCACTATGAGTTCGGCAACGGCTTCTCCATCGGTGGCGGCTACCGCTACCGCAGCGCCAACGCGATCACCGTGGTGGACGACGAGGTGATCGACGGTCGCTCGCTCGACCTCGTCGATGCCTCGATCGGCTATCGCTTCAAGGCCGGCTGGCTCGGCGACCGCATGGTCGACCTACAGCTCAACGTCAGCAATCTCCTCGATTCGGACAAATACCAGATCTACACGGTGACCTGGCACGACCCCGACCAGATCGAACGCATCGGTCTGCAGGAGCCGCGCAAGTTCACCTTCACGGCGAAGTTCGAGTTCTGATGCGTTCTCATTCCGGGTAGGGATGCCTCAGCGAGGCGTCCCTACCCGGAATCCAAGCCCCCGCCTGAGACAGAGTGAGTTCACACCCTGGAGCACGATGACTTCAACCACCTCATCTGCCGATCGCGTGGGATTCGGCGAGAAGCTCGCCCTCGGCGTCGGCGGCTTGCCGATGTTCCTCGGGCTCGCGGCGATCGGTAGTTTCGCCACGCCGTTCTACCAGATGACGCTGAAGCTCGACCCGGTGTGGCTCGCCGCCGCCCTGACCGTGCCGCGCTTTCTCGACGCCTTCATTGATCCGCTCGTCGGGAGATTTTCGGACAACTTCCACTCCCGCTTCGGTCGGCGGCGTCCGCTCGTCGCGCTCGGCGCGATCGTGCAGGCGCTCGCCTTCGGCATGATCTGGATGGTGCCGACGGGGTGGGGGCAGGTCGCGCTCACGGCCTGGCTTGTCGCGACCCAGATCGTGTTCTATCTCGGCTACTCCTTCTTTTCGGTCCCGTTCCTGGCGCTGCAGTACGAGATCACCCCCGACTACGATGAGCGCACGCGCGTCTCGTCGTTCGTCGGCTTCTTCGGGAAGGCCGGCGAGATGGGCTACAACTATATCTTCCCGATCGCCAGTTCGGTGATGTTCGCCTCGGCCATCGTCGGTGTTCGGACGCTGGGTTGGGTCGTCGGGTTCATTTTCCTGGGATTGGTCGCATTGATACCCGCGCTGCTCGTGCGCGAAAGGTATTTTCACAAGACGGCGAAACAGGAAACCGTGAGGCTGTTGCCGGGCATCGCCGCCGCCTTCTCGAGCCGCGCGTTCGCGGTTCTCGTCGCCCTCACGCTGCTGCAGATCGTCGCGGGCATGTTCGCGAGCAATCTGGATCGCTATATCCTCGTCTATTACCTCTTCGATGGGGACGTCGCGGTGGGGGAGACCTGGAAGGGACATCTTTCGCTCGCCTACGCGATCGTCGGGATCCTCGCCATCTATCCGGTGTCGTGGCTCGCACAGCGTATCGGGAAGACCCAGACAGTCGCCATCACCTTCGTCCTCGTGTTCGTCGGGGCGCTCGGCAAGTGGCTCCTCTACACGCCCGGCCACGAGTGGAAGATCCTCATCGATCCGCTGCTCTGCGGACCGGTTTGGATCGCCATCAACATCCTCACCCCGGCCATGCTTGCCGATATCTGCGACGAGGATGAGCTCCGCGGCGGCCTGCGCCGCGAAGGGTTGTTCGGCGCGATCTTTTCGTGGATCCAGAAGGTCGGTTACTCCACCGCCTTCTTCGGCGCGTTTCTGTCGCTCGACCTGACCGGGTTCGATGCGGCGCTGGGTGGCGATCAGACCCCCGAGACGATCCTGCGCCTTCGGCTCATCCTCGCGCTGTCGACGGCCGCGTGGGCGGTATTTGCGATCGTCCTCCTGCGCGCCTATCCTCTGGACCGCAAGCGCGCCCATGAGATCCGCGCCCAGCTCGAGGCGCGGCGCGGCAAGGTCGACTGAGCGCTATTCCCATGACGCAGACGATTTCACTGGATCGCGGTTGGACGTTTCGGCGCCTCCGCGCCGATGGCACGGCCGAGGCGTGGTCCGAGGTCGACCTGCCGCACACGCCCTTTGTCGCGGATCTCGACGGGCATGATCACTGGTGCGGTGAATGTGAATACAGCCGGACGGTCGAGCTGCCCGGCGCGGCGGCCGGTGCGCGCCATGTCCTTGTCGTCGGTGCGGCGATGCACACTGCCCGTGTCCTCGTCGATGGGCGCGAGGTCGCGCGTCACGAGGGCGGTTATCTGCCGTTTGAGGTTGAGCTGCCGGTGACGCCGGGCGCCGGGCATTGCACGGTCGCGCTGCGGCTCGACAACCGTGACGCCCCTGACGTGCCGCCGGGCAAGCCCCTCGAGGATCTCGACTTCTGCTGGTACGGCGGACTCTACCGCTCCGTGGAGCTGCGTGTGCGTCCGCCGATCCACATCACCGATCCCGTCGGTGCGGGCGAGGTCGGCGGCGGGGGCGTCTTCGTGCGCACGCTCTCGCTCGGACCAGAGGGCGCGACGATCGCGGTGCAGACGCATGTGCGCAACTCCGGCGGCGAGGCCGTCCGGATCGTCGTCGCCGTGGAGGTCCTCGATGGCGACACGACGGTGGCCCGGGTCGAGTCGCCCCTCGAGCTTGCAGGGCGGGCGGCCGCGCATGTGACGGAGGAGATCGCGCTGGTGCGCCCCCGGTTGTGGAGCCCGGACGCGCCGAACCTCCATCGCGCCCGCGTCACGGTGCGTCATGCCGAGGGTTTCGTGCTGGACCAGCGGATCGAGCGGTTCGGCGTGCGGCGCATCGCGTTCTCGCGCGCCGGTGGATTTGTCATCAACGGCCGCCGCCTGCGCCTGCGCGGCACCAACCGTCACCAGGAGTATCCACGAGTCGGGTATGCCGCACCGCGGGCCGCCCAGTATCGCGATGTACGTCTGATCAAGGAGGCGGGCTTCGACTACGTGCGTCTGTCACACTACCCGCAGTCACCGCACTTCCTCGATGCCTGCGACGAGCTCGGCATCGTGGTGATGAACGCGATTCCGGGCTGGCAGTTCGTGGGCGGCGCGAAGTTCCAGGACTTGTGCGTGCGCGACGCCCGCGTGCTCATCCGGCGCGATCGCAACCATCCCTGCGTCGTGCTCTGGGAACTCTCGCTCAATGAGACCGCCATGGACGACGCGCTCATGGCGCGCCTGCACTCGGCCGGCCACGAGGAGTACCCGGGCGACCAGATGTTCACCTGCGGGTGGATCGACCGCTACGACGTCTTCGTGCACGCGCGCCAGCACGGGCGCATCCACACCTGGGGAAACGGCGACAAGGCCCTCGTCGTCTCCGAGTATGGCGATTGGGAGTTCTACGCCACGAACGAGGGATTCGACCAGAAGACCGGCGCCGGCGTGCTCGCGCGCTGGAGCAACAGCCGGCACTTCCGCGGCGAGGGTGAGCGCGCGTTGCGCCAGCAGGCGTGGAATCACACGCTGGCGCTCAACGACACGCTCTGCTCGCCGGCCGCGCTGGACGGCCAGTGGGCGGTGTTCGACTACGCGCGCGGCTACGACCCCGTGCGCGCCGCCGTCGGCGTGGCCGACGTGTTCCGGCTGCCGAAGTTCTCCTATTGGTTCTACCGCAGCCAGCGCGACCCGCACGAAGGGGCGGTCGCGTGGAGTGGCGGCCCGGTTGTCTTTGTCGCCTCATACTGGACGGCGGCATCGGACCTGCGGGTGGTCGTGTTCAGCAACTGCGAGGAGGTCCAACTCCGGATCAACGGCCATTCACTCGGCCGCCGGCGACCCGACCTCACGTGGCACACCCAGCACCTGCCGCATCCGCCCTTCGTTTTCGACCTGTCGCACTTTGCGCCCGGCGTGCTGGAGGCGACGGGTTTCATGCACGGCGTGGTTGTCACCACACACCTGGTACGGACGCCCGAGACGCCTTCGGTTCTCGAGATCGCCGTCGACGACCTCGGCATCCTGCCGCGCGCGGACGAGCCCGATGTGCTGGTCGCCCACGCGCGCCTGGTCGACCGCCACGGGACGCTCTGCGTCGGGGAAGACCGCGACGTCACCTTCGAAATCGAAGGCGAGGGTTCGATCGTCGGGCCGACGGCCGTGGCGGCGGAGGCTGGTGTGGCGTCCATTGTCGTGCGCGTGCCGGCAGGTGGGCGCGGTTTCGTGATTCACGCGACCGCCGCCGCGGTGTTGCCGGCCAGTCAGTCCTGGGGCCGAGTCGAACTCATGGCCGCATCCGCGGCGCTTGCGTAGGGGTTCCCCATGCGACTCGCCGCCGCACTCGGGCCGATCGTGCTGGCTTTGGCCGTGACCGCGCCCGGGGTCGCCGAGGAAGCGGTGTATCTCGACGACGTGGGCGTGATCCGCTGGCGCGCGGATGCCAGCGAGGTCGCACTCTTCGGCGCCTGCTATTGCCTGCCCTCGGCGAGCGACTATCGCGCGGCCGGTTACCTCGGCGTCGACCGGAAGCGTCTCATCGAGCGCGACATGGCGCACTTCGCGCGCCTGGGCTGGGACGCCATGCGCCTCGCGATCTGGGGGGATTGGGAAAACTCCGATCGCGAGGGCAACCTCGTCGCCAACGATCACCTCGATCTCATGGACTACGCGCTCTTCCAGGCGAAGCAGCGCGGGATCTCGATGTTGTTCACGCCGATCCATACACACAGCTCGCTGTGGCCGGATGGCAAGGACGGCGACGATATCCAGGGATTCTCGAAGCACTTCCCACGCGACCAGATGGGCCGCGATCCGGCGGCGATCGCCGCGCAGGCGAACTACCTGCGGCAGATCCTCGAGCACGTGAATCCCTACACGGGCGTGGCGCTCAAGGACGAGCCGGCGCTGCTCTTCGTCGAACTCATCAACGAGCCGTGGCACCACGCGGATGACTTCGGCGGATCCGTCGCCTACATCAATGCGCTTGCGGACGCCGTGCGCAGCACGGGTTGCGAGAAGATCCTGTTCCACAACCTCAGCCAGGACTTCCGCATGGCTGCACCGATCCAGGCGTCGCGCGCGCAGGGTGTCTCCTTCGGCTGGTATCCCACCGCACTCGTTGCCGGACGCACGCTCACCGACAACTTCCTGCGCTGGGTCGACGACTATCCGCCGATGGACGATCCGCAGATCGCGGGCCTGCCGCGCATCGTCTATGAGTTTGACGCCGCGGATACGCTTTCGCCTGCGATGTATCCGGCGATGGTGCGCACCTTCCGCGGCGTCGGGGCGCAGTTCGCGACCATGTTTTCTTATGACATGCTCGACACCGCGCCGTATAACCTCGGGTGGCAGACGCATTTCCTCAACCTCGTCTACTCGCCGAAGAAAGCCGTCGGCGCGGTGATCGCGGCCGAGGCGATGCGCCGGCTGCCGCGTGGGGAGCGCTATGGCGCGTATCCGGAAAATTGTCGCTTCGGACCATTCGGCGTAGACGCGGAGAGTGGCGGCGTGGCCTGGATGGAGACAGAGGACACTTGGATGCATGCGGGAGACCGCCGCGAGAGGCCAAGGTACCCGGAACGACTTCGCCGCATCGCGGCGAGCGGCAGCTCGGCGGTCGTCGACTACGAGGGGAACGGCGCGTACTTCCTCGATCGCCTCGAGGCCGGTGCATGGCGCCTCGAAGTCTACCCTGATGCGATTCTGGTGCAGGATCCCTTCGCCCAGCGGCAGAACTTTCGCACCATTTCCTCGCGCCTCGTCTGGCGGACATGGCCGATGACGATCGACCTGCCGGACCTCGGCGGCACGTTCGCGGTCGAGCCGCTGGATCCCGGCAATGCGCATCGGGCCGGGGCCGCGGATGGACGATTCGCCGTGCGTCCAGGCGTGTACCTGCTCACGCGCGCGGGCCTCGCGCGGCCGGAGAACCTTCCCGAACGCGTCGGTCGTGTGGGCCTCACCGAATTTGTCTGCCCGCCGTCGCCGGATCTTCCGCCGCAGATCGTATCTCACCTCGGACCGGAACAGCTCGCGCGGGACTCGGCGACTCTGCCCTGGGAGATCGAGGTCGTGAGCGCGAGCGAGCCGCGTCGTGTCTTGCTGCATACGCGGCACGATGACGCGGGAGCGTGGCGCGAACGCGTGATGACGCGCGACCGCGGGTACCGCTATCGGGCTGCGTTTGACGACGCCCCCGGGCGGATCGCGTGGTTTGTCACGGTGGAGGCGGACGGCGATTTCGTGAGGGCGCCCGCCGAGGGCTCATGGTCGCTTCGGGCCGCGGCCCCGGGCGAGCCACTCGTGCTGCTCGCGCCGGCGGTGGACTTTCCTCGGATATTTCACGCTCAGCGCGCCATGCGGGGCACGCCATGGCCGGTCACGCTGGCAGCCGCCAAAGGCGGTCTTCCCGCACGGGTGCGGTGGAGTGGAGAGGGCGCACCCATGCGCATCGGGTGGTCGGTGCGCGATCGTGTGCAAGGGCGGCTCGACACGCTCCGGGAGGCGCAGGACGTGCGGGTGCGCGTGTACGCCGAGGCCGAGGGCACGACGTTGACCCTGGTGTTCATCGAAGGCGACGGCACGTCGTGGAGCCATGCGTTGCACTTGCGATCCGGGGCGCGGGACGAACGGATCTCGCTGTCGGAGTTTACCCTCGGTGGCGGCTCCAAGCTCCCGGTCGGATATCCGGGCGAATGGAACACGCACCTTCCCGCGGCCGCAGGCCGCGGCGGCGCCGGGGACAAGCTTCAGCTCGAACAGGTCCAGCAGGTGCAGCTGGTTCTTGAGGCGGACGCGGGCGCACGCGGCGGTGCGATCGAGGTGGATTCGATCGCGCTGACCTTCGAGTGATCAGCGGATCAACGTCACGGCCGCGTGGCGTGCGATCGCTGGCGTCGCGAGGCGTAGCGTGCCGCCCGCGTGGTCGATGCGGTCGGAGGGTTGAGGCACGCCGCGATCGGCGTCCCACCACGTGACCATCCAGGTGCCGGCGGGCACATCCTCGAGGAGCAGCGTCGCGGTGGCCGGATTGGCCGGCGTGGCCGCGTGGACGCCGCGTTTGTTCCAAGCCCAGAGGGCGATGAAATCCGTCCCGCGCTTGCCGGCTGCGGCGATCACGGGCGATTCGATCCCCAGATCGATATGGCCGAGGCGTATCCAGTCTGCACCGCCGGTGTTGCGGATCGTGATCGCATGCCGGCCGGCTGTCAGCGGGAAGCTGAGCGCGGCGGGACGCTCCGGCGTGTCGGGTGGTTGCGGGCCGTCCTCGCTCGTCCCGGGTAGGCGCGCCCAGCGGTGCGACGCGACTTCACGTCCGTCGACGAGGATCGAGGCGGCCGCGCCGCGCGCGCCGCCGTCGGCGAAAGCAATCGTCGCGTCGGTGTCGCGAGGCATGTCAAGATGGAGGGTGAACTCGGCCAGGTAACCCTCGGCGATGCTGCGCGGATTGCCGACCAGGATGCCTGGCACATGGTTCGCGGCGAGACTGTCGCTGCCATCGAGCGGGATCGTTTCGGTGGCGGAGCGGTGGGTCGCCCAGTCGTATCCGGGAATGATGCGCAAGGGCCTCGTGCCCGGCCCGGAGACGGCCGGTGAGAACGGGACAAGGCCCGCGCGAGTCGCGAGGCCGGTTTCGCGCAGGAAGCGCGCGACGGCGCCGAGTTCGCCGACTCGCCCGGTGCGCAGGAAGGCCTCGCCGAGCCAGCTCTGCGCGGGACTCGGACCCGGACCCATGAGACTGGCCCAGACCTGGGGCACGAGCCCGCTGCCGGCGGACTTTTCCTCGGGCGTGAGCGCGAGTTTGTCGTCGCCTATCTCACCGTAGAAGATCGGACGATCGAGCGAGTCAAACGGCTGCTCGAACTCCCGCACGCCGGTGAGCATGTTGATGGCGTAGAGGTGCGGCTGCAGGTAGTCCATCGCCGCGTAGATCGGGCTGCGCAGGTCCTCGAGGCTCGTCGTAATGAGATGATGATACGGGTCGATGGCGCGCAGGTAGGCGGCCATCTCGGCGTGCCAGGCGGCGACGGCGGCCTCGTCGCGCTCGTGGCGGTAGGCGTCGGTCCAGTGGACCTCGTTGAAGAGCTCCCAGGCGAGGATCGCGGGCGAGTGCGACCAGCGCGCGACGATATAGCGATATTTCTGCTTCGTGAGCGCGATCGCCCGCGGCGAGGTGAAAAACTCGCCGGGGGACCTGAGGAAACCGCCGGGATGGGCGGCGTTCCACGGATTGGACGCCCAGTTCGAATTCACCGTCGAGGAATACTGGCCGTGGTGCTGCAGCACCAGTTGCACGTAGATGCCGTGCCTCTCCGCGGCGGCGAGCACGCGGTCCCAGTTATGGGCGATGCGTGGATCCACCTGGCCGGGCGCGGGCGACGGGCCCATGTCCTCGGGCAGCCAGTCGAGATTCATCGCGCCCCAATGGCACATCCAGATGCGCGTCCAGTTCAGGCCATGCGTGGCGAATTCGCGGAAGGCTTCTTCGTGCCAGCGCACCCGCTCGCCGGTGGTCCACGCGAGGTTTGCGCCGATCGGCGTGTAGATCGCGCCGTCGGCCAGTGCGAGGCGCGTCGGGTCGTCCGCCGGGCGCACGATCGCCGGGCGGCCCTGCGGGTGCGCAACCGTGCGTGTCGCGGCGGAGGCGGGTCGCGCCGCGAGTTCGCGCTCGGTCCCGTCGACCCATTCGCCGACGTGGCCGAGCCGGAATTCGCCGGACTGGTCCGCGCGGGCGTGGACGGTCCAGCGGCCTGGTCCGGAGACGAAGGCTGGCAGGCGCACCGTCGTGCCGTCGGGGGCGACCACGTCGGCGAAGATCTCGCGTGCGAGAGCCGTCCCGGACGCGGAGTCGTCCTGCAGGGCGAACTCGAAGGCGACGGGGGCGCCGGTGAGGCGCACGGAGAGCAGCGCGAGTACGGCTGTGATGCCTGCGACCCGAAGTGCGAAGGATCGGCTTCTGGCGATGCCGGCTATCGATGACACGCGCACGTTTGGACGGAGACGAAGGACCCGGAGTTCAGTGGGATGTGCTCCCGGTGGGCGGCTATTTGACCGACCTCGGGCACGCGGGAGACGGAGTCAGGATGACAAACGAGGCGGATCAAGGCGCTCTGCGACCGAAAGTCGCCGAATACGCCTCCGTGACCTGCTTCATGTCGACCGGTTTTACCCTCGGCTGAAGTCTGGCCTGTTCGATCCATTTCCGCGCGGCGGCCTCGTCGCGCTGTTCGATCGCATGCAACGCGAGCGTGCAGACGATGAATGGATGCTGGGGCTCGGCTACAAGAGCTGATTCGAGGACGCTGATGCCCTCCGCACTTCGCCCTGCACCGATCAGTGTCGTGCCGAGTTCGATGTAGGCGTCGGCTTCGGTCGGCCGGAGTTCGATGGATCGTCTGTATTCGGCGATGGCCTCCTCCAAGCGTCCGATTCTCTTTAGGCGGTGGCCGTTCATCATGTGCAGACCCGGGGAGTCCGGGCAGTTGCGCAGTCCCTCCTCGAGGATACGGTCGGCCCCGGCGCGGTCACCGACAGTGGCGAGAAGGCCGCTCAGGTGGGCCCATCCGTCGGCGAACTTGGGGGCGAGCTGGGTGCAACGCTCGAACTGCTCCCGCGCTTTGACGTACTCCTTGCGCTCCAGGAGAAGGCTCGCGAGTTGGAAGCGCAGGGCGGCCGTCTCGGGGGCGAGGGTGATGGCGCGCTCGAGCCGACGCAGAGCGAGGGCATGGTCCGGCCGCCGCGCCGCCGCGCCTGAGGCCAGGGACAACTGGTAGGGATCGTAGCTGTCTTCCAGCAGTTCCTCCATCCAGGGGTCCAGCATGTCTCGAAAGGCGCCCCAGGCCCTCATCTGGCCGCGAATCGCGGCCGCGCGGGCGGTCTCGCCAAGCCGTTCGTACACGGAGACGATCAAGTCATATCCGAGCATGTAGTTCGTTTGGTCGACAAGTCTCTCCAGTTTCTCGCGGGCGTCCTGCCATCGCTCGCGCTCGATGTCGCATCGCGCCAACCCGAGCAGGGCGTAGGATTCCTTGGGGTGGGTTTCGAGGATCGCCCGATACACGCCGATGGCGTCGTCGATGTTTCCCACCTTCAGGAGCGTCTCGCCCAGGCGCAGACGCGCCGGGACGTAGTCAACCGGCCGGGTCGGCACCTGGCGCAGACGCTCGATGGCCGGTTCATTTTCGCCGAAACCGGATAGAATGATCGCATCCCGATAGGCCCAGCGGCCGTTGGCCGGGTCGAGGACGGTGAGCGCGCCGTAACAGTGGGACGCCTCGGGCAGGAAGCCGTTGGCATGATAGAGCCGGCTCAACTCGCCGAGCGCGCTGATCGGGTCGGTGCGCTCGCGCACGCGCGTCTCGCAGGATGTGATCCGGGCGGCCAACTCGGGCGCCCACGCCGAGAGATCGGGGCGATCGGGCAGGGCCGCGGCCAGGATGGCGGCTCTTTGGCGCGCGCGCCACGCGATCGTGCCGACGGCGATGGCCGCGGCGAGGCAGACGAGGATGCCTGCGAGGAGAGTCTTCTTTCCCATGTGCGCGAGGGGCTCAGCGCCGCCAGAGCGTGATCCGTCCCATGTTGATGTGCGGTGCGAAGATGTAGAACCCGCCCGTGGCGAGCACGGGAGAGCCATCGCCGTCGAAGTCGCCGACCGCCAGTGTGATCAGGTCCTTGGGCGCGTAGGCGAGAATCTGCGGCTCGAAGTTGAAGCGGCCGTCGTTGCGAAACCACATCATGGATACGACGCGCGGGTTCTTCTTGTCCCAGTCCGAGTAGGCGGAGACCGCGACAACGTCGAGATGTCCGTCCTGGTCCAGGTCCACGCTGACGGGGCTGTAGGCACCCGGCAGGTCGCCGATGCGGTGATAGCGGAAGAATCCGCCGCCGGTGTTCTCGAGCCATTGGACGCCGTGCCACGGACGTGGCCCGGGAAGGGCCGCAGGCCCGAAACCGTCGCCGTTGGTATAGAGGATGTCGGGCCGCGTGTCGTTGTTGAGGTCGGTGAGGTAGATGCCGCTGCTGCCGTAGTCCTCGTTCGTCGATCCCCAGATGCGTTTCGACCTGAACGCGCCACCGGTGTTTTCGAAGAAGTAGATTTCCTCCCATTGCTGGGATATCAGCGCGACGATATCCAGGCGACGGTCTCCGTTGAAGTCGGCGACCAGTACGTTGATGGCCCCGGAGAGTTCAAGGAGCACATGTTCCTTGAACTGCCAGGGGGAGGTCTGTTCCAGCCACCGGATTTCGCCCTGGTCATAGCCAAATTGGCCGACGGCGAGATCCATGCGTCCGTCCTCATTGAAGTCTCCGGCGCGGACGTCGGTGACTCTCGAGGTGTGGTCAAGGACGACGTGCGGGGCGAAGTGTTGGCTCCCGTCGTTTTCGAGGATGACGACCGAGCCGATCTTGTCGTTGTTGGGGAAGACGTAGCCCATCAGCGACACGAGCAGATCGAGATCGCCATCCGCGTCCATGTCGGCCGCCTCCACATGGACCGGCGCGAGCAGATCGGTGCCAACGGTGACTTCCTCGTAGCGCCCAGGCGACGCCTGCCGCAGCCAGAAGATGCGGTTCTCTTGAGATTCGCATCCGATCAGGTCCAGACGCCCGTCGCGGTCCAGATCCACGGGGGTGAGGTGCGCGATCCATGGCGGGGCGGCGATCGCTGCACCCACCGCTTCCGGACGAAGATATCCCGTGCGGTCCACGGCCTGGTGCCGTACCGTGCGTGTGCCCGAGGAGGTCCGTGGTTTGGACGAACTTGCGGGATCGCATCCGGCCAGGACGATGGCCGCGGACGAGACGAGAAGGGTTGTGCACCAGAGGTGGCGGCGTGTGCTGCTTCTGAAGGACATCGGGTGACTGGAGCGGTGCGGGCTCTCGAAGCCGCACGCGAGCCAAGTGTAGAAATCTGCGACGCGTGCGATCGCAAGGCGATGCACAAACAATCGGGAAAATCGCTGCTTGGGCGGGCGGGAGGCGTTGCACGTTGCGGAGAGTGTACGAAAAAAGGCGCCGGAACTCATTCCGGCGCCTCGAGTGAGTCCTTCGCGGCAGCTGACGCGCCGCGAAGGCGATGTGACAACTAACTCAGAACGAGAATGTGTTCGTGAGTGTCCAGGTGGTGAGGTCTGGAATGCGCGATACGGCTGGCGATCCGTCGGGTTGGACCGTGACCGGGATCAGGCTTTCGTCCGCGAAGAGGTTGCGGATGTTGAGCTGGATGCGCCAGTCGATCTTCTCGGTGATCTGGCGGTTGTAGCCGACCCACAAGTCGAAGTTGCTTTCGCTCGGTCCCATATACGGATTCTCGAGGTCAAACGCACGCGGGTCGTCAACCGTGGCACCCGGGAGCACCGGATATCCCACGATCTGCTTGTCTTGCCAGCGGAAGCCGCCGCCGATGTTGAAACCGCGCAACACGCCTTCGCCGAACGAATAGTTGGCGACGGCGTTGAAGCGCCATTCACGGAGTTCGGGGACGCTCGAGCCTTCCTGGATGCGGTAGAGCCAGTATGGTCCCATGAACTCGCGACCGAACTTGCCCTTCAGCGACTCGCCCGGGCTGTATCCGCCGTTCCAGAAACGCACATCACCGATGACTCCGACCTGCTGGCCGTTGAGCATGACGGGCGTGTTGTAGGTGGCCCAGCGCTCTTCGACCCAATCGACCAGTGACTGAGCCATGTTCATACGCATGGCCTCGGTCTTGGTGGCGTTGATCGAGAGATTCAACCCGGAGATGGGCTGGGCCATGAGCTCAAACTCGTAGCCTTCGGAGTAGGTGTCGCCCGTGATCGTCAGACCGGGAGGCTGCGTGCCTGTGAGGAATGGCGTGTTGGAGTTGGGAGGCACGTCCTCCAATGAGGCGACATTGATGTTCCAGAGCTGGTACCATGAGTCATCAAGGGCGGTATCGAAGTAGGCCTGAGAGATGGCGTCACCGACCTGCTGCGCCCGCAGGATGTCTGCGTCGGACCAACCATCGGCAGGCGTGTTCATGGCGACGATACCGGTGGGATCGTACCCGTTGGTGAAGTCCGCCCAGCCACCCGAGCGGCCGCGCTGGAGATTGGCCCATGCGAATGATTGGGCCCACGCCTCAGCGCCCCAGATCATGTAGGTGCCGCCAAAGTTGTCCAAAGCGGCGTTCCGGACGGTCGTCTCATAGTAGGTAGCCCGGAAGGTGACCTTGCCATCGAGCGTGTTGATCACGAAGCCGTACTCTTCGGTTTCGCCGTTGGGTGACTCGAGCGGGTTGCCATTGATGTCAACTCGGCCCGCCGCCGGATCCACATTCTCGGACTTGTTGTAGAACACCGACAGGCCGGTGTTCCACGGCATGCGTTCCTGAATGGCTCTCGGTGTGTGCAAGACGAGACTGATGCTCTCCGAACGACTGGACTTTTCGAATGTCGGATCGTCGGGCAGACGGAATACCGCCGGGTCGAGGTTGACCGTCTCCGTGGGGATCACGTCGCTTCCAACGAAGAGCGGCGCGCTCGGCATCGCGTAGTACTTCTGCTTGTCAATGCGGACGCCGTAGCTCGGCACGAAGACGCCGTCGAACATGTACATCTGCCAGTTGCCAGCATAGGAGTCGGTGATCGATTTGTTGAGTTCGGCGCCAACGGTGAGTTCGTCGCGCTGACCTGCGGCATCGCTGATCAGAGTCAGCGGGTAGTCAGGACCCGCCCAGCCGAGATAGTTGGCGGGATTCTCGACTTGAGTGACCGTCTGGCCGTATGGATTCACCCATGGGTCAGTCGGGCTCACGTTGGTCGCCGTCCACTCCGTGCTGAAGTTCCTGAGAGGGCCACCCTGCGGAATCTGCCGGGCGTAGATGCGTCCGATACCGGCTCCGGAGATCGTCGCGCGATCCGCGATGGAGTCGGACAGGTAGTTCATCGTGTTCACGGTCCGGTTGCGCAGAACCGGGTCGTCGAGCACCTCGAGTCCATAGTTCAGGTCAGCGGCGTAGCGGAACCAGTTGCGTCGCTCAATCTGGGCCTCTTCCTGGCTCAGAAGGCCGGTGATGACGGAGCGGCCGAGCAGCTTCCCCAAGAAGCTGTCACCGAGGTAGTCCTTGGCGTCCAGATCGAGAAACGCGGTGGCACGCTTGGCTTCGCGCCATGACTTGTAGATGTTGTTCTGGTACTGGTCGGAAACGATCACTGCTCGGCCGTAGTTCGGGTTGACCGACCCGTCGACAAGGTGGTTGTTCATGTCGAGCGTGATTGATTGACCGAAGTCGGAGGCCAGATTCGTCTGGCCGCGATCGTAGGTCTGGTCGTCGTAGGCCAGTTCGAAGCCGAACTTGTTGTCGAGGAATGTCTGGGAGAGGGCGACGTTGAAGGCGTCAAAGTTCGACCACTCGTGCTTGTTCGGTCCGTCGAGGAGGTTGTTGTAGAAGTCGAAGATCGTGCGATCGCGGAGTCGCTCGTCCTTATAGAAGTCGGAGTTCGGCACTTCTTGGACTGTTCCCTCGAGTACGCTTCTGGGAGTGACACCTGACATGATCGTCCACGGCACGGACTTGATCACTGAAGTGACGTCCTTCGACAGTTCCGTGTACTGCAGGTAGCTGTTTTCGCTGCGCGCATCCGGAAACACGGCTACGACGCCACCATAGTTGCGACCGAACGCGCCGATCTTTCGATTGTAGTAGGCCGAGTTGTCGCCACGGACGCCTGCCCCCAGATCACCTGCAGCACGTGCTGCTGCGATCGTCGCGCTGTCGTTTAGCCCGACGGTGAGGGGATTGAGGCCGCCTGCCACACGGATATCGTTGAGATCCTGTCGGGACCACCATGGCGTAATCAGGTCGCCAGGGGGTAGAATGCGCGGTCGGTTTGCCTCAATGTTTCCCTTCTCATACTTCAGGTTGAACTGTGTCCGGGCGCCTTCGAAACGGAGGAACTTCGGATCATAGCGCAGAGCAGTGTAGATGCGCCCATCGTCGTTGTAGGCCGGGTCCTGACGATACTGGGCGTTGTCTTCCAGGATCGCGACTCGCGCCGCGAGTTCATCTGGGATGATCGCGACATTGGCGTCCAACGAGACGCGGTATGAACCGTAGCTTCCGATGCGGAACTCGACGTTGCCGCCGGTCTCGAACGAGGCGCCGTTGACCGAACCGTTGATGATTCCTGCTGGGCTACCGAAGCCGAAGAGAATGGCGTTCGGTCCGCGCTGCAGATCGATGCGGCCTACGTTGTACGAATCCCAGGGGATATCGGTCAGGAAGAAATCGCGCGTATTGTCTGCGGCCGCGAGTCCTCGAACGCGCGTGGACTCGTGGGGAGCCATGCGCTGGGCGGTATCATCGAGGACGTTACCGTTGCCCAAGCCGGCGAAATTTCCGGCAACACCAGCTACTTCAGTGCTCGTCGTGTATTGGAGCAGCGACTCGTTGTTCGTGGCACCTGTGTCTTTGAGGAACTCGGTCGTCACGACGCTGATGGAGGCTCCGACGTCTTTCAGGTCGGTGCGAATGCGATTGCCAGCGAGGGTGCTGGTCGCCCGATAGCTACCTTCGTCTTCCTGCGCGGAAACGACGAACGGGTCGAGCACGACAACGGCCTCGTCCTCTGGGGCGGCCTCCGGAGTCGCGGTGGGTGTGCTGGCGCTCGAGGCGTCGGCGCCGGTCGATGTGGTCTGCGCTCCGGCTTCGGTCGCCGCGAACGAGAACCAAAGAGCTGCGCAACACAGGGGTGCGCGCAGCAACTCAGCTAGCGTCTGTTTTTTCATTAGGCTTAGAGGTATTGGGTATCTGTGTTCTGACTTTCGCGGCCGGACTCCCAGTGGGACTCCGTACGGGAAATGGATTTGGGCGAGTCGCGGTCGCACGCATGGCTCGAGGTAGAGCGATGGACGAAACGATGGGGCAATTCGCCGAGACGAGGTAAGTCGGGTGAGAGGGGAGGTCGGGATTTACCCGATTTAACGCCAAATATAGAGAATCGCGGGAAACCTGCCAATGAGCTAATTTGTCGCTAAATTGAGCCTAATTGCCGATTTCCCCTCCAACACGTGTTGCAGATGGCACGGATAGCCCGGCACCTGGCGAACGGGCTTGGGGCGACGCTCCGGAGGCCCGACGGTTGAACTCAGTTGCCCGGATGCGTTTGCGTCTTCTTGCGATACCCGCCCGGCGACTCACCCGTCAGTCGTTTGAACACGACGCACATGTATTCGACGTGCTCGAACCCGGTGAGTTCGGCGATCTTCTTGAGCGGAAAATCCGTCTCGAAAAGCAGCTGCCGGATCTTGGCCACCTGCACGCGCCGGATCTCCGCCTGGGGCGAGCGGCCGAGGTAGCGGCGAAACTTCTTCTCGAGCTGACTGCGCGAGGCGTAGGCGTGGCGCAGGACCTGGTCGACGGTGATGCCGCGGCAGGCGTTTTCGCGGATGAAACTCAGCGCCGCGGCGACGTTCTTGTCATCGATGGCCAGGATGTCGGTGGAATGCCGCGTCACGACGCCGACGGGGTCGATCCGCGTGTCAACCTGGTGGTCGCGGTCACCCGCCATGAGTGCGGCGAGTGTCTCGGCTGCCCGGTAGCCGGACTGGAACGAGTTGGTCGCCACGCTGGAGAGCGGCGGGTAGGCGAGGTCGCAGCGGTTGGTGTCGTTGTTCGCGCCGAGCACGGCGACCTCCTCCGGCACGAGCAGGTCGGCCGCCTGGGCCGCCGCGATGACCTGGAGAGCCCGCATGTCGTTGCAGGCCATGACCGCGACAGGCTTGGGCAGGCTCTGCAGCCAGGCGCTGAGCGTCGTCGTCTGCTTGGCATCCCAGAAGGGCGTGAGGTCGCCGGGATACTCCACGTCGAACACGTCGCAGCTGTGGTGCGCGAGCCGCAGGCCCTCGACGAAACCGTCGCGCCGCTCGCAGGCCCAGGCGTCGTTGGTGAACCCGCAGAAGGCGAAATGCCGGTAGCCGCGCTCGACGAAATGCTCGGCGCCGAGGTGGCCGACCGCGACGTTGTCGGGGCGGATCTTGGGGATGCCGGGAAACGGCGGCGTGTCGTTGACGTCGACGAGCGGCAGGCCGAGTTCGGCGCAGGTCTGGACGAGGCCGGGTGTGGTATGACGGCTGATCACGCCATGCCACTTGTTGCTGCGCAGCCAGCGCGGGTCGTGCTCGGAGCGCGCCTCGTCGTCGAGGAATGCGGCCCACGGGCTGTGGGACCGCTCGTAGTGCGCGATGCCCTGGAGCATCGCGTTGCACTCCTCGAAGCGGGTCATGAACACGAGCAACACCTGCGGTCTCACGGCGTGGGACGATGGTGGCTCGCGCCGGGGTGTCGACTCGGTTGCATGCACGGGCGTCGGTTGGCCCGGTCCAGAAACGTGAGAACCGTCCCGGCGCTGGCGCGCGTGGACGGTTCGCGCAGGGCGAGCCGAGGTCAGACCTTGCCGCGGCGGGCTTCGAGCGCGGCGCGGATCTCGAGCGACCGCTGCTGCGTGAGCGTGAAGCGCGCGAGCATGATCAGTGCGATGCTGAGACCCACGACCGGAATCGCCGCGAGATAGAAGCGGATGTTCCAGATCGCCTCCGGCGACTGGTTGGCACCGAGGGCGGAGTCAAAACCGGTGGCGGAGAGCACGTAGCCCGAGGCCCCGATTCCGACGGCCTGGCCGACCTTCATGATCCAGCTGCCGCACGCCGTGAAGGCGCCCTCGCGGCGCTTGCCGTATTCGAGTTCGTCGTAATCGATGATGTCGGCGCCGATCGAGCCGTAGAGCATCCAGAAGCCTGCGCCGGTGAACGCGATCAGCCCCGACGCAAAGATCTGCAGCCAGACGATATCCGGCGTATAGAGCCACCACGTGGCGATGAACACCGCGATGGCCGCCACCTGCACGCACGCCATCGCGCCGCGCTTGCCCAGGCGATGGGCGATCAGGGCGAACGCCGCCACGCCGACCAGGCCGAGCACGGAGTTCGACGCGCCCATCCAGAAATTCCATACGGAACCCTCGGAGACGTTCCCTTTGCAGACGTAGTAGACCGTGGCGTAATAACCGAGCGTGCCGACCATCGCCGTGCCCATGGCGTAGGCGAAGGCCATGGCGAGATTGGCGCGGAAGGGGCGGCACTTGAGCACCTCCCAGATGGTCTCGCGGATGCGCACCTTCTCCTGCTTGCGCTCGGTGACAGAGTGGTAATAGCGCTCCTTGACCGTCGCGAAGACGAAGATGCCGACCAGCACCATGATCGCCCCGAGCAGCATCGTGTAGACCTGGGCCCCGAGGATCTGATTGACCTCGCCCTCGGTCGGCGTGGCCCAGCCAAAGGCATTGCCGAGCAGGGCGGGGAGACGTCCGAACTCGAAGGAGAACAGGGCGCCAAAGACATCGGCAAACCACGTGCCGGCGCGCTCGAACATGAGCAGGAAACGCTCACCCGCGTTTTCCCGGGTCGCGCCCGCCCAGACTGTCGAGGTCGAGAAGGCGGCGCCGGCGAACAGACCGATCTCGGGCAGTTTCTGCAGCGCCGTCTTGTAGGTGAAGACGCTGGTGCGCTCGTGCACGTCCGGCGTGAGTTCGGCGCCGAGGCTCTGCCACGGGACGTTGAAGCAACTCACGATCGTGATGTAGATGGCCGAGGAC
Source organism: Opitutaceae bacterium (assembly GCA_014879845.1). Lineage (GTDB taxonomy): Bacteria > Verrucomicrobiota > Verrucomicrobiia > Opitutales > Opitutaceae > JAEWQP01. Next base: position 15,822 of record JACSRI010000101.1, on the reverse strand, counting down.
ACGACCATGTACCAGAAGTAATTCGGGATGACGGTGCCGAAGAGCGTTGTCGACCCCCAGCCCGGAGACACCCACACCAAGCACGGAAGACAGATGCCTGCGGCGATCGACCCGACCAGGATGTAGGGTCGCCGCCGCCCCCAGCGCGTGCGCGTGTTGTCGGAGAGCCAGCCGAAAAGAGGATCGGAGACCGCGTCGAACAGGCGGTTGAGCATCAGCGCCGTGCTCACCAGCCACGGCGGCACGCCGAGCGCGATGTTGAACACGATCCAGATCAAGCCCGGGTAGAGCCAATTGCCCCACATGTCCAACGTGGTGCCGAGGCCGTAGGCGACCTTCTGGATGACTGGGACCTTGTCCTCGGGGGCGGTCTGGCTCCGAGGGACCGAAGGTGCAGGTGAATGGGACGCGGGCTCGCTCATGGGAGTATGGGGAACTGAGGCGTTCTGGGGTGATCGATTTGTCGTTAAATCACCGTTGGGTCTGATTTGGGGATGTCAATCGTGGATTCCGGTGCGGACCGACGTGAGGGCGCGGGGTCATGCGGACAGTCGGGCGCAGCGTGAGAGCTCGGCTAGGTGCTGTCGACGAGCGAACGATGCGTGAGCACGCGTTTCAGTTGAACCGCGCGCGCCGGGCGCGCGAGCGCGACCTCGATGGTCTTGGGTTCGCCCGGGTAGAGCTCGAAATAGTTGTCGCTGACGCTGTGTGCGATGCCCGGCAGGTCGAAGACGAACCGGTGCTGCAGCGCGTCCGAGGTGAAGGTCACGGCCGCCAGCGTGGCCGTCTTCATCTCGATCCCGACGGCCGTGCGCGCCCGCGGCAGGGCGAGGTAGCGCGGCGGCGCGAGAAACACCGTCTCCTCGCTCACGCGCGTCGCCGGGTCGCGTCCGGCCGGCGGAGTGAGATCGAGCGCGACGCGAAGGTAGAGATGGTCGCGGCCGTGCGCCTCCAGGTGTTTCTGCAGATCGAGGGTCTTGTGCTTCACGCTCTCGCCGGGGCGCAGCGCCACGGCCTTGCTGCCGCCGAGCAGGTGGCGGCCGTCGAGGTGGTGGAGGTCCCACCGCAGCGTGCCGCGCGCCGACGTGGGTGCGTCGTAGCAGGTGTAGAGATGCACCTCGCGCACGGAGGAGCGGCGGTAGTTGCCGATGATGTCATACTCCTCGCCCGGCACGTGTGCGCTGGCGATCGCCGGCGCGAAGAAGCGCCGGGCCACGTGGTGCAGCGCGCGCCAGCGGCCGTTGAACTCGATCGAGCTCCACGAGGCGACGGGCCAGCAGTCGTTGAGCTGCCAATACAGCGCGCCCATGCAGCGCGGCATGTTGCGCCGCCAGTGCTCGACGCCGATCTGCATGCAGTCCGCCTGGTTGAGCTGGGAGAGGTAGATGAGCGAGGCCTCGTCCTTCGGGAAGCGGTAGCGGCGCGAGATGTAGTCGAGAATGATCTGGTTGCCGCCGCGGTTCTTCTGGTGGCCCTTCATGGTCGGGCCGAAGATGTTGCGGTCGTCGGGCGGGCAGAACTCCGCCATCGACTCCGGCGACGGGAAGCTCTGCATGCCGAACTCGGAGACGAAGCGGAAGAGGTACTTCTCGTAGTCCTTCACCGGGTGGCGCATGTGCCAGACGTCCCAGAAGTGCGTGTCGCCGCGCTGCTCCCCGGCCGCGTGGTCGGCGGCTTGGTCGCCGCGCCACGGTGAACTTGGCCAGTAGGCGGTGATGGCGTCATGCGCCTGCACGACCTCGGGTAGCGCGTGGTGGAAGAGCGCCTCGTAGAGGGTGAGCAGGTGTTTCTTCCGCGGGTCGAGCAGCTCGTGGTGGTTGATGCCGAACACCTCGTTGTTGCCGCACCAGAGGGCGAGGGAGGCGCGGTGGCGCAGGCGGCGCACCTGGTGGACGGCCTCGGCGCGCGAGCTGTCGATGAAGGCCGCGTCGCCCGGGTAGAGGGTGCAGGCGAACATGAAGTCCTGCCACACCATCAGCCCGAGCTCGTCGCACAGGTCGTAGAAGTCCTCGCTTTCGTAGATGCCGCCGCCCCAGACGCGGATCATGTTCATGTGGGCGATGGCGGCCGCGCGCAGGTCGCGCGCGTAGTCGTCGCGGGTGAGGCCGGCGACGAAGGTGTGCGCGGGAATCCAGTTGGCGCCCTTGGCGAAGACCGGACGGCCGTTGACGACAAACCGGAAGGACTCGCCCCAGACGTCGCGCTGGCGATCGAGCGCGATCGTGCGCAGGCCGATCCGGCGCGACCAGCGGCCGATGAGCGTGCCGTCGGCGGCGCTCACCTCCACCTCGAGGCGATAGAGCGGCTGCTCACCCTGGCCGTTGGGCCACCAGAGCTGCGGATGTGGCACGAGGATCTCCGTGCCCTGGCCGGTCGCGGCGCAGGCCGTGCCCAGCGTGAGCTGCCATCGCACGGTCACGGTGGAGTCCGCCCGCGCGAGTTCGGGCGAAAGCAGCAGCGCGACCGAGCCGTCCGCGCGGTGATCCTGCGCCACGCGCACGCTCTCCAGGCGGTTGCCCGTCCACGCCTCGAGGCGGATGTCGCCGCAGATGCCGGCGGTGACGAAGCGCGGTCCCCAGTCCCAGCCGAACTGGCACTGTTGCTTGCGGATGACCGTGCAGCGACCGACCGGGTCGTTGAACTCCCGCGGCTGGTGCTCGGTGCGGTGCGCGCGGATGTAGTCCATCGCGCTGGCGAAGCGGATGGTCAGCTCGTTGCGTCCCTTCCGGAGCAGGCCGGCCACGTTCCAGCGGTAGCCGAGGAACATGTTTTCCGTGCGCGCGACCTTGCGGCCGTTGAGCAGCACGGTCGCGACGGTGTCGAGGCCGTCGGCGACAAGCTCTACGACCTCCTCGTCGAGCATGGCCGCAGACACGGTGAACCGGGTGCGGTACTCCCAGTCACGCTCCTCGATCCACTGGAGTTTCTCCTCGTTGGTGCCCCAGAACGGATCCGGGATGAGCTCGTGCCGGCGGAGGTCGCGATGGACGCAGCCGGGGACGACGGCGGCACGCCACGGCGAGCGCCGGGTCGCGTCGCGAAACTGCCAGGAGACGGGGGCGAGCGGGAGGACGCGCATGGTGGGATCGAAGGTAGGGCGAGGCGTCCTCGCCGAGCCGCGGCTCACCCGGAGGGTCTACCTGCGAGGCTCCGCCTGGGGCTTAGCGCTTGAGCGGGTTGTCCTTCACGAACTGCACGATGTCGTGCACGTTGCCGAAGCACAGGGCCGAGAAGGTGTCGGCCGCTCCGTAGTAGATCGCGAGGCGGCCGGTCTTGGCGTCGCACAGGCAGCCCACCGGGAAGCACACGCCGGGGACGAAACCCTGCAGCTCGTATTCGGCTTCCGGGCACAGCAGCGCCTGGTTGGCCGAGGCGATGACCTTCCACGGCTGCTCGAGGTCGAGGAGCATCGCGCTCATCGAGTAGACGAAGCCGTTGCAGGTGCCGGTCACGGCGTGGTAGATCAACAGCCAGCCCTCGCTCGTCTCGATCGGCGACGGGCCGGCTCCGATCTTCGTGCCCTGGAACCACGGCCAGCCGCGGCCCATGACGTGGCGGTGCTTGCCCCAGTAGACGAGGTCCGGGCTTTCGCTCGTGAAGATGTCGCCGAAGGGCGTGTGCCCCGTGTCGGACGGGCGCGAGAGCATGAGGAACTTGCCGTTGATCTTGCGCGGGAAGAGCACGCCGTTGCGGTTGTAGGGCAGGTAGGCGTTCTCGAGCTGCTCGAAGTTCTCGAAGTCCGTCGTCCGCGCGATGCCGATGGTCGGGCCGTGGTAGCCGTTGCACCAGGTGATGTAGTGCACGCCCTCGATCTCGGTGACGCGCGGATCGTAGGCGTATTCAAAACGCGTGACCTCCGGGTCGGCGTTTTTCAGCACGATCGGCTTCGGCTCGAAGGTGAACTTGTAGCCGTCCGGGCTGCGGCCGACGTGCAGGTGCGGCACGCGCGACATGCCCTCGGTGCGAAACACGCCGATGAAGCCCTTCTTCCACGGCACGACGGCGCTGTTGTAGATGCCCGTCACGTGCGGGAGCGGGCGGCGGCCGATGACCGGGTTCTTGGAGTAGCGCCAGAGCAGGTCCGAGTTGCCCTTCGGACGGGGCTGCCACGGGATGTTGGGGAGCGGGTTGCCGACGATCTTGAGCTTCATGGAGTGGGTGAACGAAATCGGGATTCGTGCGTGGTGGAAATGCAGCCTGCGCTCGAACAATGGTTCCCGCGCACGCGGTGGCGTGCGGTCGGGGTAAGCGCAGGCTCGCAGCGTAGTCCGAAGCGGCCCCGCCGGGAATGAGACGGGTTGTGCGCGAGTTGAGTCTGTTTCCCGCGGTCGGCGGAAAACGCCGGCCCTACGGCACGAGGTAGACCTCGGCCAGCGCGGTGCCCGTGGCGTCGTCCTTGCCCCGCACGACCGCCGTGTAGGCGCCGGGCGGGAGCGTGACGACAAACGCCGCATCCGCGCTGCCGGCCGGCAGCGAAAACGCGCCGAGCGACGCCGCCACGCTCGCGGTCGTCGCCGAGCCGGCGAGTCCGTCCCAGTTGTCGTTGGTGAGGATGAGCTGGTCGGTCGGTGGATTGCCCGCGACCTTCTCGTAGACAAGGAGCACCGGATCGGCGAGCGTGCCCGGCACGCCAAAGCGCGCGAGCCCCGGCCCCACGCCGCGGATGAGCAGCGTGCGCGGCCCCTCGCTCGAGACGACGAAACCCGGGATCATCACCTCGCTGCCGGCGCCGACGAAACCGCGCGTGGAGATGTTGACCAATCGGCCGTCCGAGGCCGGCGCTGGCTGCACGTCGAGCGTCGCGGGTTCGCTTACGACGGTGTCGATGCCATCCGACACGGCCACGGTATAGCTTCCGGCCTGAAACGCCTGCGCGCGCGGCAGCGTATAGGCCGGCGATGTCGCACCGTCGATGGCCACGCCGTCGAGGCGCCACTGATACGTGAGAGGATAGTCGCTGGCGACGGTCACGCTGAACGTCGCGGCGTTGCCGGCGGTGACCACCTGTGCGGCCGGCTGCATCGTGATCGCGGGTGGTGCGCCCAGCAGCGTGGCCGGACCGTAGACCGCGTAGCCGAGCGGCGGCACGGTGATCGTCGCGCCGCCGGTCGCATCACAGGCGACGTCGGCCGGCTGCACATTGCCGCCGCTCGCGTAGGAGTACCACGCGTAGCAGCGCAGCGTCTGGCCGTGCAGCCGCGCGTTGGTCGTCGTGATCGTCGCCGTGCGCGCCGAGGTCGCGTCGAGATTGAACGCGGCGATGTAGCCGGGCGCGCTGCGCGAGCCGGCGATCGTGCCGTACACGAGCAGGTCGCGTGCGTCGTCGTTCAGCATCTCGAGATCGGGTCGCCCGGCCGCGAGAGCGCCACGCACCCACACGAGCGCGTCGATGCCGTTGCCGCTCTGCCCGCCGAGCGTGGCCAGGCCATAGTCGAAGTAATCGCGCCAGAACAGGCAGGGGTAACCCTCGTAGGTGAGGATGAAGGCATAGGAGAGCATCTTGTTCTGCAGGTACTGAGTCGGCTCCTTGTCGGTGTCGTGGTTCTCACAGAACGTGACCGCCTTCGCCGGGTTTTTCGTCGCGTAGACCTTCGCCGGGTCGAGCAGGGTGCGCAGGTCGGCGGTCGCGGGCGACAGGCAGATGTCGCGCAAGGTGTAATAGCCGGCAAAGTCAAACGTGGCCGTGCCGCCGGCCGCCACGACGTGCGCCTCGAGGTTGCGCGTGCTGGTGTCCCACTTCTCCATCACGGCGAAGCTGTCGCCCGTGGTGCGCCGCAGCTCGGCCGCGAACGACGGCCGGTATCCCTGGGCGAGATCGAGCCGCCAGCCGTCGAAACCCGCGTTGGTCGGGTCGCGCAGCCACACGAGCCAGTCGATCAGGTCGCGTCGTGGCCATCCCACGACATCCGGCGTCGCCTCCGCCAGGCACACATCCTGGAAGTCGCCGAATGCCATGTCGTCGCTGTGCTCGTAGGTCGACGGATGAAACTGGTCGTAGCGCCACGTAGCCCGGCCGCTCGCGACGCCGCTGAAGTCGTTGTAGGTCGAGCCACCCGTGTTGGGATTGGCCTCGGACGCGCCGCCCGAGCGGTGGTTGCAGACGATGTCCGCGAGCACGGCGATGCCCTGCGCGTGATAGGCGGCGATCGCGGCTCTCAGCTGCGCCTGCGTGCCGAAGCGCCCGGCGGTCGTGCCCTTCTGGAAATAGGTGCCGAGGTCGTAGTAGTCGTAGGGGTCATACCCCATCGAGAGCGCGCCGCTCTGGCCCTTGCTCGGCGGCGGGAACCAGATGCGGTCGATGCCCTGGCCGTCGCGCATGTCGCGTAGCGCGGCCGCCTTGGAGGCGAGGAAGTCGTACCACGTGCCGCCGGCCGGCACATCCCAATAAAAGCCCTGCATCATCACGCCGGCCGGGCTCGCGCCCTCCGGCAGCGGCGCGGGGCCCGGCACCTCCTCCGGCGGTGTCGCGGCGGCGACCTCGAAGTGCCAGTCCTGCCCGCCGTTGTTGTCCCAGAGCGTGGGCGACTCGACGCTGTTGAACGCGACGTCGATCGACCACGCCGACTCGGGCGCGAGAAACGTCCACGAGTACGTGCCGCCCACCGGGTCGCGCGTCATCTGCGGATCGGGCGAGGCGACGGGCGACCAGCCATTCATGCCGCGGTGCAGGCGGATATTGGCCGAGGCGGCGAGCGGGCCCCCGGTCTTGTCGTAGATCACGGTGACGGGCTCGCCCGCGACCCGTGCGGCCGGTGAGATCGTGCAACTCGAGCCGGCGAGGCGGGCGGCGAGCAGCGCGGCGGCGAGAAACAGGGCGACGACGGGGTGATGAAGGCGCGGAGCGTCCATGGTCGGAGCGGGATGAGCGCGTCGGGGTGGCGACGATTCCGAGGCTGTGGCCCGGGCCTTCGGTGGCCATCGGGCCGGGCCGAAGAAAACCGCGATTTGTTGGAGAAACCTTGCCGGCACAGGCGGGCGATGGGATTGACCGCGACGCCGCCCGCGCCGATGGTGCGCGTTTCCATGAGCGACGCCGCCGACTCTCCCTTCGACTCCATCGAGACCGCGATCGATGCCATCGCCGCCGGACGCATCGTCATCATGGCTGACGACGCCGACCGCGAGAACGAGGGGGACCTCATCATGGCCGCGCAACTCGCCACGCCCGAGACGATAAACGTCATGATCCGCCACGCGCGCGGCCTGCTCTGCGTGCCCATGATCGAGCACGGCCTCAAGCGCCTCGGCATCGGCGACATGTCGCCGGCCAACCGCGAATCGTTCCGCACGGCCTTCACCGTCTCGGTCGACGCGGCCGAGGGCATCTCCACGGGCATCAGCGCGCACGACCGCGCGCGCACCGTGCGCCTGCTCGCCGATCCCGCGACGACGGCCAACGACCTCGTGCAGCCGGGACACGTCTTTCCGCTGCGCGCCCGTCCGGGCGGCGTGCTCGAGCGCGCCGGCCACACCGAAGGCGCGGTCGACCTCGTCTCGCTCGCGGGCCTCGCACCGTGCGCCGCGATTTGCGAAGTCCTCAACGAGGACGGCTCGATGGCGCGCCTGCCTGAGCTCATCGAGTTTCGCAAGCGCTTCGGCATGCCCATGATCTCGGTCGCGCAGTTGATCCAGTATCGCCTGGCGCGCGAACAGTTGGTCGAGCGGATCGACTCGCGGCCCTTCGCCTCCGAGTACGGCGAGTTCACCGCGCACAAGTTCCGCAGTCGTTTCGACCAGCGTGTCCACACTGTCCTGACACTCGGCCAGCTCGACGCCTCGCCCACGCTGGTGCGTGTGCAGGTGGAAAATGTCCTCTCCGACGTCTTCCACGCGCGCGGCGAGGAGGGGCACGCGTCGCTCACCGAGGCCCTGCGCCAGATCCGCGCGGCCGGCCGCGGCGCGCTCGTCTACATGCAGGACCCGACCATGCGCGTGCCGGCGGAGACGACGGCCGACGGCGCCGCGAGCAAGGCGCCGGGCGGCGCAGTCAGCCGCGGCCTGCGCGACTACGGCATCGGAGCGCAGATCCTCGCCAATCTCGGACTGAAGAAGATCCGCCTGCTCACCAGCCGCAAACGCCGCGTCGTCGCGCTCGAGGGCTTCGGCCTCGAGATCGTCGAGCACGTGCCGCTGGGCGCGGGTTCATGAGCGATCACGCGGCTCGCGGGTAGGGCGAGGCCTCCGGCCGAGCCGCGTAGACAATGTGCGTACGGTGTCGGCCCGGCCCGAGGTCTCGCGCATCATGCTACCGTGAAGTCGCACCCTCGAGCGCGAGCAACCGCCGCTTGATCGCCTCGCCGAAGGCGAAGCCCGTGAGTGAACCGTCCGCGCCGATCACGCGATGGCAGGGCACGATCAGGCAGATCGGGTTGGTGGCGTTGGCCCGGCCGACCGCGCGCGCCGAGCTGCGCAAATCCTTCGCGAGCGCGCCGTAGCTGCGCGTCGTGCCGCGCGGGACTTCGCGGAGCGCGCGCCACACGCGCTGCTGAAACGCCGTGCCTTGCGCGGCGAGCGGCAGGTCGAAGTCGCGGCGCTTGCCGGCGAGGTAGGCGGTGATCTGCGCGCGCGCTTTCGCCGTATGCTTCTCATCGGCGATCAACTCCACGTCGCCGCGGCAGCGCGCGAGCAGTGCGTCGAGCTCACCGAACGCGGTGGCGACGACCGCGCCGGTCTCATCGACGGCGACGGAGAACGGGCCGAATGACGTATCAAACGTGGAGCAGAAGAGCATGGGTCAAAATTGGTTTCGATCGTGTAGGCGGCCCGCTTGCGGGCGCTTGATTGGCGGACGTGAGTCGTAGGCGCGCCCGCGGGCGGGCGCGCCTAGGTGGGACTTAAGGCACCGTGCGGTTGAGCATCCAGAGGTGGGCGGTGGCGAGGCTTCGGTATGGGGAAAACACCGACATGAGCCGGCGCGTGGCATCGATGTCCGGCCGCTCGTCGAGGTGCATGAGGGCGAGCAGGCCGCTGGTCACGCCGGTGTCGCCGAGTGGCACGCAGTCGGCGAAACCGAGCGCGCGCATCATCAGGTAGTTGACCGACCACGGTCCGAGCCCGCGCACCGCGAGCAACGTGCGCTCGGCGCGCGTGGCCGAGGCGTGCGCGAGCCTGTCGAGGTCGAGCTTCCCCTCGGCGATGAGCCGCGCGGTGGCGAGGAGGTAGCCGGCTTTTTGTTTCGAGAATTGCAGCGGCAGCAGATCGTCCGCGGACAGGCGCGCGACGTCCGTGGCCGTGGGTGGCGCAATCATGCCGTCCTCGACCGGTGTGCCGCAGCGCTCGAGGAGGCGGCGCTTGAGACGGCAGGCGAAGCTGAAGTTGATCTGCTGGCCGATGACGGCCCAGAGCAGCCCGTCAAAGGTCGACGGTGTGAGGCTGATGCGCAGGCCAGGCGCGTGCGCGACCAGCCGGGCGAAGCCGAGCTTGCGCGCGAGCCGCGCGAAGGCGGCCGCGTCCTGCTCGAGCCCCAGCAGCCCGACGGCGATGCGATGGGCCTCGACCGCGGTGCCGGCCGGGCAGTCCACGGCGATGCTCTCGGGCGAGAGCGTGAATCGGAGGACGGCCGGCCCAGGCAGGCGCGCGGCGACGCAGGCGTTGTCTCCCTCGAGGCGCACATCGCGGCTCTCGGGATCGCGAGCGAGGGCGTGGCGCAGGTAGGTCAGGGCGTAGTCTTCGGGCAGTGCGAGTGCGAACGACGTGGTCGCGCGCTCGCGCAACGTGCGGTAGGCGGCGGGTGTCAGGCCGGTGAGACGGCGGAAGTTCTCATGAAAGGCCGAGAGCGTCTCGAAACCCGCGGCGAACCCGATCTCGCCCACGCCGGTGTCCGAGGTGAGCAGGGCGTGCCGGGCACTGGCGATGCGCGCGCGCATGAGTGCCTCGGCGGGCGTCGCATGATAGTGGCGACGGAAGAGCTCGAAGCACCGCGTCGTGCCGAAGCCCGAGCGGCGCACGATCGCGCGCGCGTCGGCGAAGGCCGCGGGGTTTTGCCGGATCTCGCCGACGAGCGCCTCGATCGACTCGAGCACAGGATCGGCCCCGCGCGCGAAGTCGTCGGGGTGGCACTTGCGGCAGGGACGCAGGCCGAAAGCGCGGGCGGACTCGGCGGTGGGAAAGAAGCGGACGTTGCCGGGCTTGGGTTTGCGGGCCTTGCACGAGGGCAGGCAGTAGATGCCGGTGGTGAGCACGCCGGTGAAGAAGCGGCCGTCGAAGTCGGCGTCGCTCGCCAGCACGCGCGCATACATCTGGGCATCGGTCATCCGCATTGGCGCACGGTAGCACAACCCGCCGTCGCGTGTCGTCCGCCGAATTTCGGAGCAATCCCGCGATACCGGACCCGGGCCAAGGAGAAGGTCACAGAGAGCACGGAGGAGGCACCGAGGTCACGGAGCGGCAGGCCGATACCACGAGGAGACGGAGACTCACCTCGAGCCTTCGTTTCATTTGTTACCTTCTGGGCCACAAACCCTGAAGTATTTCACAGGAGGCCGCAGAGAAAGCAGAGAAGGACAGAACTGCATCGATGGTAGGCATTCAGCTCTTCTTCCGATCGATCTCCGCGTTCCTGTGCAACTCTTCGTGATTCCTCAGCCGGCCGGGACTCTGCGCCCTTTGTGTTCTCTGTGGTTCATATCTTCGTCCTCGATCACCTATGATCTTTCGCGATTCCGCTCGAGCGCCGACGCGAGTTCCTCGTCCGGGGTTCGGCGCAGGCTCGCCGGGAAAAGCACCTCCGCATGCCGGCGCCAGCGCAGCACGGCGATGACGGCGTCGGTCGGATGATTCAGGCGCAGGATGATCTCCGCGCCACCGTCGGGGTGGAGACGCCACTCATGATGTCGGCAACCAAGGCTGCCTGATGCATCCGGGGTTCATCCCCCTCATGCTGCGCCAATCGGGATGGCAACCACGCTCTCGCGTGTATCCATCTCCCTGGGCGCCACGCCCGCAAGGCGTGGCGCTTCTGCGTACGGCTCCCCCGGCGTGCTCGGCCCCGCACCTGACCCGTAGCCGCGGCTGCCAGACGCGGCCGTGAAGGCTTCTTCGCCCCGCACCGCGGCCGATCGCGGAGTTGGCCGACTGGGCCCGCGCGTGTCCACGAGCCCGGGCGCCTTGGGCCGCCTCAATGAACGTGATCGATCGGCGCGGGCGAGGGCGCCTGTTGCATTCATGATGAACGCCGCGCGAGGCACGGCTGGGTCCTGTCTGCGGCATAAATCCCAAGGGTTGCAGGGTGTTCGGCGTCAACTCGCGGCGGCGCCGGCCGATTGCCGAAGCGAGTTTCGCCCGACCGAACCGGGCGCGGCTCGCACCCGCCGATGCCGGCATCACTCGACCTCCATGATTTTGAACAGATTCTGTCGTGCAGCCCGAACGCCATCATCGTTCGCGATGCCGACGATCCGGACCGTCCCATTCTGTTCGCGAACCGGGCGTTCTGCGACCTGACCGGGTACTCGGCCGGGGAGGTCCTCGGCCAGGGCGTGGCGTTTCTGCAGCGGCACGTCGCCGCATCGGGCAACGCCGCCGCGCTGGACGAAATGCGTGAGGCGATGGCCACAGGCCGGCCCACGCGCGTGGTGCTCCAGTGCAGCCGCAAGGACGGATCCCTTTTCTGGAACGAGGTCAGTCTGTATTCAGTGAACCACGCTCCCAGCGGCCGACGCCTGGTGGTGAAATCGCAGCGCGATGTCACCGCACGCGTCGAACTCGAGCACGACATCCGGGCCTCCACCCAGGCCCACCGCAAGCGTGCGGCGCTGAAAGCGGCCGACATGCGCCAGGCCCTGGAGCAGCTCTACGACGAGATCGTCGAGCGCAAGCGCGTCGAACAGGAGTTGCGCTCGACCGAGCAGAAGTTCCGCAGCGTGATCGAAAATGCCGTGGAAGGCATCTACCGCAGCACGCCGGATGGCAGATACCTCGATGCGAATCCGGCGCTGGCGCGCATGTACGGGTATTCCAGCCCGGAGGAGATGCTGGCGGATGTGGCTTCGATCGAGCGCGAGATCTATGTCGATCCCGCCATGCGCCAGCAGTTCCGCAGCCTGATCGAACGCGACGGCATCGTGCGCAACCTCGAGTACGAGGTCCGCCGGCGCGATGGCTCCGCCATCTGGATCTGCGAAAACGCCCGCGCCATCCGCAGCCGCGGCGGGCGCATCGTCGCCTACGAGGGCATGATCCAGGACGTGACGGAGCGGCGCACCGCGCAGACCGCGGCCATCCGGCTCGAGCGGCAGCTCCTCCAGGCGCACAAGATGGAGGCGCTGGGAACGCTGGCGGGCGGCATCGCCCACGACTTCAACAACATCCTCGGCGCGATCACCGGCTTCGCGGAAATGGGCCGCGACGACGCCCGCGATCGCGGCATCCCGCCGGACAACCTCGATCAGGTGATTGCTGCCGCCCGCCGGGGCCGGGAAATCGTCCGGCAGATCCTGATGTTCAGCCGCGCCGACGCGAACCAGCGCACCGTCCTCGCGGTGCCGCCGATCCTCAGCGAAGTGGTGAGTTTTCTTGCCGTAGCCGTGCCGGCCACGATCTCGCTCGCGCTCGAGTGCGAGGGCGAGGAGCAGCACATCGTCGCGGACGGCACCCAGATCCAGCAGGTGCTGCTCAACCTCGGGACCAACGCCATGCATGCGATGAAGGCGCGCGGGGGCGTCCTGCGCATCGGCTCGCGTGGAGTCGACCTGCGCGAGGGCGACGATGAGCTGCCACCCGGGCGGTATGTGCGCATTCACGTGGCGGATACGGGGCATGGCATGACCCCGGAGGTGATGCGCCGCATCTTCGAACCGTTCTTCACCACCAAGCCGGTGGGTGAGGGGACCGGTCTCGGCCTTTCCGTGGCGCACGGCATCGTGCAGGCGCATGGCGGGGCGCTCCGGGTCAGCAGCGAGCCGGGACGGGGAACGGAGTTTGCGGTCTTCCTTCCGGCGACGCCGACGCCAGCCGCACCGCGCACGTGCACGACTGAGGGGTGTGTGGCCGATTCTTAGGCGGCACACCGACACCTTTATTCACCCATCCGAAACCCTATGAGCGAACGCCCTGTCCAGGTCTTGGTCATCGAGGATGACGAAGCCATGCGAGCGATGCTGGTGCAGATGCTGCACCGGCTTGGATACGACGTGATCCCGGCCGCCAACGGCCGGATCGCGCTCGACCTCCTGAAGACAGCGACACCGGATTTCGTCATCACGGACCTGCTCATGCCGGAGAAGGACGGGATCGAGACGATCCTGGAGCTGCGTCGCAGTGCTCCGTCCCTGCGTGTCATCGCGATCTCGGGAGGCGGCCGCCTGAGCAGCGCCGACTACCTGCACATGGCGCGAAAACTCGGCGCCGTCGCGACCCTGGAGAAACCCTTCGAACGCGAGCAGCTCAAGGCGGTGCTGGAGCAGCTGCGCGTGTCCCGGGCATCGACCGAGGTCCCGCGATCGTCGCCGGGTCGTTGAGACAAGTGCGAGACCGTCGCCGCGCGCCAGACTCGGCGACGGGCGGCATTGCGCCATTTGCCGATGCAGTAGGGTGGTGGTGGCGTGGTGCTCTAGGCCTGAGGCTGATCCCCGACGGTATCCTGGGCGGATGCCATGGTATGCACGGTTCACTTGGAAGACGATGCGCGAGGCGCATAGTGCCGCCAAGGCCAAGCTCGGCACGGATCATCCGTTTTGCACCCACCGGTCTGCCACCGATGGTCGCGAGATATTGCTGCATACGGCGCAAGCCGAGGGTGATGGCACGCTCGTCGACATTACCGCTGACCAGCGCGAGTTTGCCCGCATGGTCGAACCGCGACGTTGGACAACGTTGCTGTATCCTGCGCTTGGTGACCCGCGGTGGGCGTGACTCTATTCCACCACGGGCAAGGCCGCCGGCGCGCTGGCTTGCGGACGGGTCATGCCGACGACAGCGGCGACTTCAGAGGCGGCGAGGTGCAGGCGGAGGTCGGCGCGGCCGGCGTTGAGATCGGCGGTCATGGCGAGGCCGGGTTTCAGATCGGCAGGGAGCGGTGCGGATGCGGCAAAGGGCATCGGCGCGATGTTCGAGATCCAGGCCAGGTAGCGCGGAAGCGAGATGGCGGTGAAGATCGTGGCGTCGGTGGGCAGGCCGTAGGTGGCGGGCGTGACCGCAGCAGCGGGGACGGATTTGGCGTCGACCAAGGCTTCGGCCCTGGCGCGGGAGTTGTCACCCATGGCGTAGAGGACTTGATCAGAAGTGATGGCATAGGTGGCGGTGAAGGTTTCGATTCCCATGGTGCGCAGCGCCGTCAGAGCCTCCTCCATGGCGGGGGTGAGGGCGCGGTAGGTTTGGGAGTAGTCGACGAGCGACGCGCCGTGGTAGTCTTGGATTTCGCCGAAGGTCACGTCGACGGCGAGGCCCTGGGCTTCGTTGGCCGCACCCATCTTCTCCTGGAGCTCCGGGAGCGCCTTCAGGAGGTCGAGGAACCTGGCCCGGTCGGTGAATGGATTCTGGACAAATGGCGTTAGATTGACAGAACCGAGCAGACACGACCCATAGGGTGGGAGCATTTGTTCGCCGCATTGACCGGTGACCAAACCATTAAATATCACCGTATTGTGATCGGGTTGAGTGGTATCGAATACCGGTTCCCTGCCCACATAGCTAATATCGATGACCTTAGTAGCAAATGACTGGGTTTTCTTGAGTGCCTGATTTTTAGCCCAATCCCAGTAGAGCTGATTTTTAGAATTACCATAAAAACCAATTTCCCGTATGAAATAATTACGGGATTCCCCATCGATAATAAGTTCATAATCAGCTTGGCAATTATAGAGCTTGTATCCCCCTTTACCATCAGGTAGTCGTCTTTGCTCGGCATCTCGACGTTGATAGATGCGGCTGAAAATACCGAAATTGGTCAGCAGTAATTGCACATCCTTGAGCAGTTCACGATGGCTCGACGCCAAGCGAACCGAGCAACTCTGGCGGTTACTAGATACATTGACGGTGCCATCCATCTGGAACAGACTGCATAGGTACCCCTTGACGCAAGCTTCGGTACCGCGCCATATTACTTCTGGTACCCGATATTTAGTTCTGGCGGTGAAGCCATATTCATCCTCAAGGAGACGCGCCAATAATGCCGAACCGATAGTGATCATATTACGGGCAGGCACAGTGACTGGGCTTACCTTATAATGCCGGTTAGTTTTAGCAATAGTGCTGATTAGATTATTGATATAAGCGGTAGTTTCTTCGGCCAAATGGCGATCTTCACCCCATAAACTGATAACAACAATATCTTGATTATCACTTCTTTTAGTAAAATGACCGTCTCCAGTAATCAGTCCGATTAATTGCCCAAGTTCAGCACTACCCTGATTGCCAAATTGGCCTTTTCCTGATTGTACTAATAATTTATCGCCAAGCTGTAAATCCTTCAGTTTGATCTTACCTCTGGTCGTGTAAAAATCATGCCAAGCCGTGGCTTTAATTTCATAGCCCTCTTTCGTTAGCACGCAATATACCTCGGCATCCACTGCGGTCATGAATGCTGGTATAGCCGGACGTTGCTCTATGCCACGGGTATTTAAGCCAAGTGCTCGCTGGTCTACGCTGACTTCCAAGGGCAAATTTTTTTCATAAAGTTCGCCTATAGGAATCAGGCCATATTGCGTATGCAGCCGGGTATCGGCAGTGACGCAAGGATTGCTGGCCCTGATATTTTCGCAGAACCAGTTATTGTTCATCTCATTCACTTCATCAATGAGGATGAACCCCGGTTCCGCGTAATCGTAGGTGGAGGCCATGATCAAGTCCCACAGCCGCCGGGCGCGAATTTTCCGGTAAATCTTG
>JACSRI010000223.1 GCA_014879845.1 Opitutaceae bacterium | reverse complement strand
TCCGGGGCCGGACGGGCGCGACGCTGCGCGCGTATGTCGTGGTCGGAACTCACCGCTTTCGTGCTGCTCGGCCTCGCGGGCTCGGGGCATTGCGTGGGCATGTGCGGTGGGTTCGCGCTCGCGATTGGTGAAGGCGCGGCGGGCGCGCCCGGATTGCTCGCGCGCCACGCGGCCTATCAGGCGGGCAAGGCGCTGACCTATGCGTCGCTCGCGGCGCTGCTGGCCGCGGGACTCGGCGTGGTCGGACGGGCCGGGTGGTTTTCCTCGGCGCAGACCGTTCTGGCGGTGGTGGCGGGCGCGGTGATGGTGCTGTATGGGTTGATGCAGGCCGCGGAAGTGCGGGCCTCCGGTTGGTGGCGGCGCCTGGCCGAACCGCTGCCGGCGTGTCGCGCGATCGCCGCCGTGATCGCGGCGCGCGGGGTCCTGCCGGCGTTCGCCACGGGTTGGCTGAATGGTTTCCTGCCCTGCGGCCTGCTCCTGGCCGTGCTCTTCCAGGCGGCGAGCCAGGGCGCGGTCCTCGCCGCGGCGCTCGGCGCGGCGGTGTTTGGCGCGGCGACCTTTCCGGGCCTTTTCCTTTTCGGCTGGCTGGCGAGCGCGTGGAGCATGCGCTGGCGGCGTATCCTTGTGCGTGTGACCGGTGTGCTGCTCGTGGTCTTCGGCGTCTTCACGATCCTGCGGGCCTTTCCCGAGGGCCGGCACTGGCTGCACGGCGTGCTGCCCGGCGTGTGGATGCAGGTGCGCGAGTGGTGCGGGATGTGAGCGCGCGGCGCGGGTGAGGCGCGAACGGCGCGAGGCGAGGCGACTCCCCGAAACTTGGAACTTGGCAGCAACCGCCGCGCGGTCCCTCGTGTTGGCCGCGCTCGGCGCCTTTCTGAATGAAACTGACGGATCTCAATCGTTACGGCGGCGTCGGGGCCAGCAGCATGCTCGTCGAGCTCGGCGGCGCGCGCATCCTCATCGATGCCGGCCTGCATCCCAAGCGCTCGGGCCGCGACGCCACGCCGGACTTGCGCCTGCTCGAGCAGCGGCCGCCCGATCTCATCATCGTGACGCATTGCCACCTCGATCATCTGGGCTCGCTCCCGCTGGTCGTGCGCCAGTGTCCGAATGTGCCCGTGCTCATGTCCGTCCCGAGCCAGTTGCTGGCTGAACGCCTGCTACGCAACTCGGTCAACGTCATGAAGCGCGAGCGCGAGGAGAAAAGCGCCTTCGACCTGCCGCTCTATACCATGGCCGAGGTCGACGCGACGGTCGCGCGCATCGTCCCCATGCTCTACGGCCAGCCGCGCAAGCTCTCGGTCGGCCACGACGACGTCGAGATCACCTTCTTCCCCTCGGGGCACGTGCCCGGCGCCGCCGGCGTGCAACTCGCGCACAAGCACCGCACGTTTTTCTTCACCGGCGACGTGCAGTTCGACGACCAGCGCCTGGTCGGTGGGGCGAAGTTCCCTTCCAAACGCTTCGACGTCGTCGTGACCGAGACCACGCGCGGCGCGACGGAGCGCGACAGCGGCAAGGACCGCGCGAGCGAGGTCGCTCGGCTCATCCGCACCATCGACCACGTCATCGGCCGCGGCGGCTCCGTGCTGATTCCGGTCTTCGCGCTCGGGCGCATGCAGGAGATTTTCCTCCTGCTGCACGAGGCGCGGCTCACAAAGAAACTTCCGCCCGTGCCGGTGTTTGCCGCCGGCCTCGGCATGGATCTCGGCGACCTGATGGACGACGTCGCGAAGAAGACCGGCCTGTGCCACTTCACGCGCGCCGTCACCAAGGAACTCAAGGTCAAGCCGCCGCCGCGCAAGCTCACGCCCGGCCGCGAGCCCGGCGAGAAGGGCATCTACGTCCTCAGCAGCGGCATGCTCGTGGAGAACACGCCGTCCTACGCCATGGCAGCCTCGCTCCTCGGCCACGCGGCCAACGCGATCTGTTTCGTTGGCTATAGCGACCCGGACACCCCGGGCGGGCGCCTGCTCGCCGCGCGCAAGGGCGAGACCTTTGTTTTCGACGCGCTGCAGTTCCAGACGCCCGTGCGCTGCTCGATCGAGCGTTTTGAGATGACCGGCCACGCCGACCGCGAGGAATTGCTCGAGTTCGCCCTGCACGGCGAGCCGCGCCAGATCGTGCTCACGCATGGCGATCCGCCGGCGCGAGCCTGGTTCGCCGAGCAGATCGCCGGGGCCGATTCCAAGGTCCGCGTGCTCGACCCGGTGCCCGGCCAGACCTACGAGCTGTAGGCGGCCGGGCGACGCGCCGCCCGCAGGTGCGACGGGTCTGGGGGCGGTCGGTCGCGGCGCACGTCCGGCGTGGGCGGCGGTCGCGCATGCCAGTTGCGCCGCCGCGGGATTTCGTTTCGCTGACGGCTTTCGTGCGAAACCCGCCCGATCCCGGGCAGTCTCTCATCGTATGCGCAAACTCAGCTCGTTCGCCGTCCTCTCCCTCGTCCTGGTCGCCGTCGCCGCATGTGTCGCCCCCCGGGGTGACAAGCCCGCCAGTCCCGCACCGCCGCCGGCTGCGTCCACGGCCTCGCCCGCCGTCCCGGCCGCCGCTCCCGCTGCCGCCTCGGCGTCGCTGCCGGCCATCCCGCCGCTGCGTCAGGCGTCGAACGATACCGCGAGCTACCGCCGCCTCGTCCTCGAAAACGGCCTGAAGGTCATCCTCCTCTCCGACCCGAAGCTCAACAAGTCCTCCGCCTCGATCGCCGTCGGCGTGGGCAACCTCAAGGACCCGATGGAGCGCCAGGGCCTCGCGCACTTCCTCGAGCACATGCTCTTCCTCGGCACCGAGAAGTATCCCGACGAGGCCGAGTACGGAAACTACCTCAAGACCAACGGCGGCTACTCCAACGCCTACACCTCGCGCGGCCACACCAACTACCACTTCGAGATCCGCCACGAGGCCTTCGAGGGCGCGATCGACCGCTTCTCCCAGTTCTTCATCGCGCCGCTCTTCACCGCGGAGTTCACCGACCGCGAGATGAACGCGGTCAATTCCGAGAACCAGAAGAACCTCGAGAACGACATGTGGCGCCAGTACCAGCTGGCCAACTCGCTCTACCGGCCCGACCACCCGGCCAACCGCTTCGGCACGGGCAGCCGCGAGACGCTCGGCGGCGTGACGCGCGAGGAGTTGCTCAAGTTCTACGAGTCCTACTACTCGGCCAACCAGATGACGCTCGCACTCACCGGGCGCGCCACCCTCGACGAACTCGAGAAATGGGCGCGCCAGTACTTCTCGCCCATCGTCAACCGCAACCTCCCGACGCTCCGCTATCCCTCCGACCTCCTCGAGGGGAAGGATGCCCTCCGCCTCGTGCACGTCGAGCCGGTCAAGGATCTCCGTGAATTGGTGCTCTGGATACCGGTGCCGGGTTTCTTCGACAAGTGGGCGGCCAAGCCCGAGCGCCTCATCAGCTTCCTCGTCGGCTACGAGGGCGAGGGCAGCATCCTCTCGGCGCTCAAGGCCGAGGGCCTCGCCACCGGCATGGGCTCCGGCATCTGGGACGAGACCGCCGACTACGGCATGCTGCCGGTCAACATCTCGCTCACGCCCGCCGGCCAGGAAAAATACCAGCGCGTGCTCGAGATCTTCTACTCCGGCATCGAGACGATGCGCCGCGCCGGCTTCCCGGCCGTGACGTTCCAGGAGCGTGCGACGATGGCCGGTCTCGACGAACTCTACGCCGACAAGGGCGAGGGCGCGGACCGCGCGACGTTCCTCGCCAACCAGGTGATGAATTACCCGATCGAGGTCGCCGAGCGTGAGCCCTACCTCTGGCTGCAGCGGGACGCCGCCGCCTACCTCGGCCTGCTCGACCACGTCCGCCCGGAAAACACCATCGCCATGCTCGTCGCCAAGGGTGTGCCGACCGACCGGACCGAGAAGTACTACGGCACCAAATACAGCTACACCGAGATCACCGGCCCGGCCTTCGAGGCGCTGGCGCGCCCGGCGCCCGTGGCCGCGATCCACGTGCCCAAGCCCAATCCCTTCATCCCGACCAAGTCCGCGCTCCTCGATGCGCCGGCCGACGTGAAGGATCCGCAGCGCCTCATCGATGAGCCGGGCCTGAGCCTGTTCTACCTGCCCGATGCCGAGTTCCGCCGGCCGATGGTGGCGCAGGTCTACCGCTTCCGCCTGCCGCGCGAACTCGCCTCAGTCGAGACTGCCGTGCTGCTGCGCTACTACGCGACCTGCGTGAACGAGGCGCTCAACGAGGTCGCCTACACTGCCGCCGAGGCCGGGCTGAAGTTCCAGCTCGGCGCCTCGCTCGAGGGCGTGACCGTGACGATCGAGGGCTACGACGAATCGGCCCCGCGCCTGCTCGAGGTGGTGGCGAAGAACCTCATCGCTTTCGAACTCTCCGAGGAGCGCTTCACCGCGCTCAAGGACAAGATCGTGCGCGACCTCGCCAACTTCCCGCGCGCCGATGCCTGGCAGATCCTCGCCGAGACGCGCCGCGCCGTGGTGCGCGAGTTTCACTACCGCCCGGACGAGCAGCTCGAGGCCGCCCGCACGGTCACGCTCGCCCAGGTCCGCGAGTTCGCCGCGCGCCTCTACTCGCGCGGCCGGGTCGAGGCGCTCATCCACGGCAACGTCACGGCCGACGATGCCGTGGCCGCCACGCGCCGTCTCGTCGCCGCGCTCCACTCGCAGGCGATCGCACCGGCGGATGTGCTCCGTCGCCGCCTCCTCACCATGGCGCCCGGTTCGACCATCCTCACGACCGAGAAGCTCGTGGTGAACAACTCCGCCTACCGGCAGGAATACCTGCTCGGCGAGGCCACGCCCGAGATTCGCGCGGCGACCATGATGCTCGCGAACCTGATCGAGGAGCCGTTCTACAGCGAGCTGCGCACGCGCCAGCAGCTCGGCTACATCGTCTTCGGCGGCGCGGGCGACGAGGAGAACTCGTGTTTCGCGTTCTTCATCATCCAGTCCGGTGACCATCCGGCCGGCGAGCTGCGCTCCCGGGCCGAGGCGTTCATTGCGCAGATCCCCGGCATGCTGCCGTCCCTCACCGAGGAGGACTGGGCCACGCTGGTCGGCGGCGTGCGCGCCGAACTCGAGAAGAAGGACAAAAGTATCGCCGAGCGCGCCGGCTGCCTCTTCGGCCTCGCGTATGACTACGATGGAGACTGGGACCGGCGCGAGGAGACCCTTGCCGCGCTGCTCAAGCTCAACAAGGAACGCCTCGCGGAGATTCTCGCCGCGGCTCTCGCGCCCGAGACCCGGCGCATGCGCACGTTCCTCGGTTTTTCGCGCGACCACGAGATGGCCGAGCCTGTCGAGCCCACCATCGGCGACCGCGCGCTCTGGAAGAAGGGGCAGGCTTACGAGTGAGCGTGGGACAGCCCGAGGGTAGGGCGCGGCCTCCGGCCGCGCCTCGAGCGCCGGTGACGGTACCGCTCGACGCCCACGTCGTCCTCCGCGGCGTGGCCAAGCGCTTCGGCGACGGTCCGCCCGTGCTTGCGCAGGTCGACTTCGCGGTGCAGCTCGGCTCGTTTGTCTCGCTCATCGGACCGAGCGGCTGCGGCAAGTCCACGCTCCTGCGCATGATCGCCGCGCTCAGCCCGGCGACCTCGGGCGAGATCCTCATCGACGGCCGCAGCCCGGAGCGCGGCCAGCCCGGCGTGGCGTTCATCTTCCAGGAACCGACGCTCCTGCCCTGGCTGCCCGTGCAGGCCAACATCGAGGTGCCGCTGCGTATCCGTCGAGTGGCGCGCGCCGAGCGCGAGCGCCGGGCCGCCGAGATGCTCCGGCTCGTGCGCCTCGAGCATGTCCGCGGGCACTACCCGCGCGAGCTGTCCGGCGGCATGAAGATGCGCGTCTCCGTCGCCCGCGCGCTCGTGCAGTCGCCGCGCCTGCTGCTCATGGACGAGCCCTTTGGCGCGCTCGACGAGATGACCCGGCATCACCTCAACGAGGAACTGCTCGAGATCCGCGAGGCCGAACGGTGGACGGCGTTTTTCGTGACGCACTCCGTGGCGGAGGCGGTGTTTCTCTCCGACCGCATCCTCGTCATGGCGGCGCGGCCGGGGTGCATCGTCGCCGACGTGCCCGTGCCCTTCGCGTATCCACGCGGCCCGGAGCTGCGTGAGCAGCGCGACTACCACGACCTCGTCGACCGCGTCGCGCAGTTGCTGCGCGCCGGCGAGAAAGGGGAGGGGCGATGAACGGACGGCTCCTGCGCTGGCTCCTTCCGATGGCCGGCGGCACGGCCTTGGTCGGGCTGTGGTACGCGCTGCGCCATGCCTTCGGAATCCCGGCCTGGCTGCTGCCCGTGCCGCACGAGATCCTCGAGGCCCTCGGGCGCGAACGTGCGCTGATCGGCGCGGCGGCCTGGCAGACCACGCAGAGCGCGCTGCTGGGATTCCTCTCGGCCGCCGCGGGAGGACTGGTATGCGCCATCCTTCTGGCGAGCAGCCGGCCGGTGCGGCTCGCGCTCTATCCCTACCTGCTCATCCTGCAGATGACCCCGGTGATCGTGCTCGCGCCCTTCATCGTGCTGTGGGCGGGCCGCGGCATGGGGAGCATCGTGATCGTCACGTTCATCGTGAGTTTCTTCCCGGTCGTGGTGAACACGACGCACGGCATGGTCTCGACCGACCGCGGGCTCGTGGAACTCTTCGACGTGTGCAACGCCGGCCCGCTGCAGCGCATCTTCCTGCTGCACCTGCCGTTCGCCACGCCGTACTACTTCGCGGGCCTGCGCATCGCCGCGACCCTCGCGCCCATCGGCGCGATCTTCGCCGAGTACGTCACCGGCTCCATCGCGGGAGGAACGGGTGGCCTGGGTTTCCTCGCCTCCGTCTTCAACCAGCGGCAGATGCGCGCCGAACTGCTGGCGGTGGCCTTGACCAGTTGCGTGCTCGGATTTGTCTTTCTCGCCGTGATCGCGACTGTGAACCGTCTGCTCCTGCGCCGCTGGCATGCCTCCGCTACTCCTGCCGATGCATAATCCGATCCGAATCCTCGCCGTCGTCTGCGCCGCGCTCGTGGCGCTCATCTCCGCCGGCTGCGGCCGGAAGGATGCGCCATCGGCAGCCGCCTCCGGTCCGGCCCTGGAGCGCGTGCGGCTGCACCTCGACTGGCATCCTCAGACCGAATACGGTGGGTACTACCAGGCGCTCGAGCGCGGTTTCTATCGCGAGGCCGGTCTCGACGTGGAGATCATCAGCGGCGGGCCCGGAGTGCCCTTCAAGGAGACAGTCGCGCTCGAGCGCGCCGAGATCGGCTGCACCGACGGCAACGACGTGATCGTGGCCATTTCGCGCGGCGTGCCGCTCGTGATCGTTGCGGCGGAGATGCAGCGCAACCCCCAGGGCATCCTCTTCCACGAATCGCATCCGCTCGCGGATTTCCGCGCGCTGCAGGGGCGCACGTTCATGGCCGGACCGGGCAGCGCATGGGTCGAATATCTGCGCCGCAGCCAGGGGATCCGTTTCGACCTGCTGCCGCTCACGGCCGATCTCACGAGCTTCCTCGCCGACGAGACGATGGTGCGCCAGTGCTTCGTCACGCAGGAGCCGTTCTTCGCGCGCCAAAAGGGCGCCAAGGTCGGCACGCTGCTTATCGCCGATTCCGGATACTCGCCCTACCGCGTCATCTACACGAGCCGTGAGTATCTCGCGCGCCGGCCCGAGGTCGTGCGGACGTTCCTGGCGGCGACGGTGCGTGGCTTCGACGACCTGCTCGACGGCGATCCCGCGCCGGCCTTTGCCGCATTGCAGAAAGCCAACGCCCTCATGACGCCCGACGTCATGGCCTTCTCCCGCGAGGCGATGAAATCGCTGCGCCTCGTGCAGGGCGATCCGGCGCGCGGCGAGCGCACCGGCTTGATCACGCGCGAACGCATCGCGCGTCAGATCGAGATCCTGCAGTCGCTCGGCCAACTCGGGAAACCGCTTGCGGTCGAGGACGTCGCGGCGTTCGGCCTCGCCCCGTAGGCGATCCGCCCGCGGGCGCCTCGAGGCTGGAGGTGGGAACGGAGTTGTCACACTCCGGCGCGTCCGCCCCACTCGTGGGGATCATGGCAGGTTCGACTCCCGATCCATCCCAGCCCGCGCCCGTGCGCATTGGCCTCTGGCCGCGCTTGGCTTGGCTGGTGGCCGCGGGTGCGATCGCGCTGACGGTCGTGTTCGCCTTCCTGCAGTTCCGGCTGCCCGGGCATGGGTTCACCTACGTCTTCGATTTCGGGGAGACGCTCGGACTGCCTCGTCTGCCGGAGATCGACGCGACACCGACGTATATCCATCCCGCCGTGCCGGGTTACGACGGGCAGATGTACGCGCAGCTGGCCCTGCGGCCTGCGGCGGATGATCCCGAGTTGCTGCGGGTGATCGACAACCCGCCTTACCGTGCCCGGCGCGCCTTCATGGGCTGGGTGTCGTGGGTGCTTGGATTCGGTCGCCCGTGGTGGGTGCTCAATGTGCACGCCTGCCTCAATCTCGCTTGCTGGCTCGCGCTCTCGGTCCTGCTCCTGCGCTGGTTTTCGCCACGCGACGGGGTCGACAGCCTTGTGCGCTGGGCCGGCGTGCTCCTCTCGGCCGGCATGCTCTCGAGCATGCGACACGCCGTGACCGACGGCCCGGCCCTGCTCGCGCTGGCCGGCGCCGTGGCGCTCGCCGAATCAGGCCGGCGCTGGGCCGCGGTCGGCGCCGGCGCGGCGGCCGGGTTGACCCGCGAGACCTCGGTGCTGCTGGGCGCGGCCTTCCTGCCGCAGCGCTGGCGCGATGGTCGCGGCTGGCTCCGCGCCGTCGCCGAGGGCGCGATCCTCGTGCTGCCGCTCGCCCTGTGGATGTGGCGCCTGCGCGACCTCGCCTCGTCGACTGCGTATCACAATTCCGGAGTCGCGAACTTCACCTGGCCCTTCGCGGGCTTCGTCGAGCGCTGGGCGGAGCTGGTGCACACGCTCCTCGAGCGCGGCTGGCAGAAGACGGCCGGGGCCGCGCTGCTCGCGCATCTCGCTCTCACGGTCAACATGCTCTGGATCCTCGTGCGTCCGCGCTGGACCGACCGCTGGTGGCGCATCGGCGCAGTGCACGTGCTGCTGCTCGCCGCGCTCAACACCCAGGTCTGGGAGGGCTATCCCGGCGCCTCGGCGCGCGTGCTCCTGCCGCTCGTGCTGGCATTCAACCTCCTCGCGCCGCGCGGCCGCCGCGGGCTGGTGCTGCTGGTCGCCGGCAATCTTTCGATCTTCTCCGGCATGCTCGAGATGTCGGGCCCGCCCCAGCCCGTCTGGACGGTGCAGGGCTCGTCGCCGCTGGCCGGCGGACACGACCGGCGTGCGGCGATCAGCGTCGAAATGGGCGACGGCTTCTACGGCCTCGAGGGTCGCGGCTCAAACACCTGGCAATGGACCTCGGGCGACGCCGTCGTTCGCCTGCACAACACCGCGCCCACCGCCTGTCGCGCGCGCGTGCGCCTGGAGTTGCGCAGCCCCAGTCCGCGTGTGGTGGTGCTGCGGGTGCAC
This sequence comes from Opitutaceae bacterium, assembly GCA_014879845.1. GTDB lineage: Bacteria > Verrucomicrobiota > Verrucomicrobiia > Opitutales > Opitutaceae > JAEWQP01. The sequence continues at coordinate 28,505 of JACSRI010000223.1, read as the reverse complement.
GGCGCGGATGTCTGGGCGGGCGAGGTGACCGCAGGGCACCAGGACGTGGAGACGGCCACGTTCGACCTGCCGCCGGGTGTCACCGCCCTGGAGATCGCCGCGGGACAGGGCGAAATCGTCACCAACGCCGAAGGGCGGCCGCTCGCCCTTCGCATCTTCGCACTCGACCTGATCGTCGACCGGTAGGGTGTGTTCGACGGAGGCTCCTTACCACAGCGCCATCGCGCGCAGCCGCTCGGCGTACATCGCGCCGATGCGCTCGGGCGAGAACTCGTGCCGGATCGTCGCCGCTGCGGCCGCGCCGAGACGTTCGCGCAGCGCGCGATCCTCGACGAGACGGCGCATGTGCCAGGCGGCGTGTTCGATCTCCGGATCAGCCCAGCGTTGGCCCTTGGTGTAGGGGCCGTGGTTCTCCGTCAGCTCGATGATCGAGGCGCGCACCGGGCAGCCGTTGTCCGCCGTGACAAACTCCGCCGTGGCGGACCAGTCGGTCGAGACAACCGGTTTCCCCAGAAACATGCACTCGGCGACGTTGAGCCCGAAGCCCTCGGAGCGATGCAGCGAGACGAAGGCGTCGCACGTCGCCTGCAGCAGCGTCACCTGCGGGCGCGGCAGCGTCTCGGCGAGAAGCGTGCAGCCATCGAGGTCGGCGATCTCGGCGCGCAGCGCAGCGAGGTCGCGCTCGTTGCCTGCCACACCGTGCACCTTGATCACGAGCCCGGTGTCGCGCCGGCCCTGGGCGCCGAACGCCTCGCGGTAGGCGCGGATCACCGCGCGCGGGTTTTTCCGCTCGGCGTAGCTGTTGAGGTCGTAGACGAAGAGAAACAGGAAACGATCCTCGGGCAGGCCGAGCGCGGCGCGCGCCCCGGCGGTCGGCGGCACCCGAAAGTCTATCGCGTGCGGCATGGCGAACACCGGCACGGGCGACTTCGCGGCGATGGCCTCGCGGGCGAAGCGCGATGGCGCCCACACCTCGTCGACGTGGGCGAAGTAGCGCACCCAGCCGTCCGGAAATTCCGGCAGCTCCCAGGCCCAGTAGCCGACCGTGTGCTTGCCGCGGGAGAAGGCCGGGCCGTGGTGGTGGTCGATGTCGCGCGTCTGCGGGGCGTCGACGTGGATGACGTTGACCGGATACGGATTCGTTTCCTGGAGACGATCGTCGAAAGCGTGCTCGGCCTGCGCGGCCTTGCAGTAGAGCTTCAGCGGCACGAGGGCGTGCGGGATCTTTGCGGCCGCGGCGGCTCGGGCGGCGCAGCGCACCGACTCGCCGACACCGAGCGCGGCCTGGAACCAGCCGACGAGGTTGATGCCGATGTTCGCGTGGCGCGTGATGAAGCGGATGTCGAAGGCCGAGGCGCTGGTGTTGAAATCGGCGATGGTCTCGTCACCGGCGCCGAGGCGGCGGATGCGCAGACGCTTGTTCAGCGGCTGCAGACGATAGGGCTGCCAGCGGCGGGCGAAGGCTGCTTGGGCGAAAACGCGGCCGAGCCACGCGCGCATGTTCGAGGCGAACGCGCCAAGCAAACGCAGCTCGAGCCGCACCGGCGCCTGTCGCGATTCGGGCGGCAGCGGCACACACCAGGTGAATGGCCCCTCGGGCGGGAAGAACGTGGCCAACGTGCGGCCGCCGACGCGCAGTTCGAGACCGAGGCGTCCCGCGGCCTCGGGCGCGCCGCCATCGGGCCGCAGCTCGCCGTCAACGACGATATTGTCGTGCTCGAGCGCGCACGGCAGGTGCACCTCGGCATGCTCGCGGATCCACATCGAATCCGAGACGTCCGCGCTCAGGAACAGGCCCGTCCACCGGAAACCGGTGCCGAGCGGGCTGCGCATGGTGCCTGACGGGATGGGTTTCATGCGATGAGGATGGCCGACGGAGACTGATGGAGGGCCCGGCTCCAGCCGGGACGCGTGAATGGAACGCATTCGCGGCCGGGCGGGAGCCCGGCCCTCCATCGTGGGGCTTGCATGGATCGCGGGACGAGCTTCACGGATGGATGGGCATCGGACCGAACATCGCGAGCCAGCGCTGTTCCTCGAGGTCGATGTTGCGGGCGACGAGGTCGAGCGCGCGCGGGGATGGCCGGCGGATCAATCCGAGGATCCGCGGCACCGCGGTGAAGAGCAAGGTGTGATCGTACTCGCGCGGGTTGAGCCAGTGCTCGTGCAGGTAGACGTGCGGCCAGAAGCGCGCGCCGTCCTCGATGAGCTGCTCGCGCCACTTGCGGCAGAGCCGGCGGCTGTTCTGCTCGTCGCGCGCCTTGCGGCCGGGCGAGGCGCTGACGTGGTGCAGGACGCGGCTGCGGTTGGCGACGCGCACCTTCAGCCCCGCGCGGCGCAGACGGTAGCAGAGATCGACGTCCTCGCCGCCGTTGACGAAGCCTTCGTCGAAGCCGCCGAGGCCGAGAAATCGCTCGCGCTCGATCAGGCAGCAGGCGCCGGTCATGGCGGGGCGGACCGAATACGCGGTGGGGAGCAGGAGCCAGCCGCGCCGGTGGTCGAGGTGTTCCGGACGGCCCTTGGGATCAATCACCAGGCCGGCATGATCAAGTGCGCCGGTGGCGGCGCGGAACTGCAGGTTGCCGACGATGCCGGTGTCGCGGAACCGGGTGAACCCCGCGAGCATCGGCTCGAGCCACCCGCGCGCGAACACGAGGTCGTTGTTGACCAGCGCGAGGAAACGCCCGCGGGCGAGGCGGGCGCCGGAGTTGTTGGCGTGGGCGTAGCCCCGGTTGGCTGCGTTGAGCTGAACGACAAATGGTGGCGCCGGGAGTGTCGCCAGCCACTCGCGCGTGCCGTCGGTGCTGCCGTCGTCGACGAGGATGATCTCGTGTCCGAGTCCCGCCGGCAGGCACGCCTGCAGCGACTCCACGCACGGGCGCGTGAGATCGAGGCGGTTGAACAGCGGGATGATGAACGAGACGTCCACGGCGGTCGTGCTCGTGGAGTGAACCCGAAACGCCGCCGCGAGGGGAAGCCAGAAGGAGGGGACGACCGAGCCGGACGCGAAGAATGCCGCCTTGGGCAAACACGGCTACTCGCGGTCCGCTCGCGAGTCCGTAGCCGCGTCTGGCAGGCGCGGTCCGCGGGCGACCGCGTCAGACCGTCTACGGCGCGAGGAGTCCGCGCAGGTAGGCGCCGTAGGAGGACTTGCCGAGTTTCTTGATGTTGGCCTCGAGGCCGGCACGGTCGATCCAGCCGGCCTTGTAGGCGATCTCCTCGAGGCAGGCGATCTTCAGTCCGGTGCGGTTCTCGAGGACGTTGACGAACTGTGCGGCCTCGACGAGGGAGTCGTGCGTGCCGGTGTCGAGCCAGGCGGTGCCCCGGCCGAGGAGTTCGACGCGGAGTTTGCCGGCCTCGAGATAGAGGCGGTTGAGGTCGGTGATCTCGAGTTCGCCGCGCGCGGACGGTTTGAGGCTGCGGGCGAGGGGCACGACCGAGGCGTCGTAGAAGTAGAGGCCGGGGACGGCGTAGTTGGATTTCGGTTTCGCGGGCTTCTCCTCGAGGGAAATGACGCGGCCGTCCGGCGCGAACTCCACGACGCCGTAGGCGGTGGGGTTGGCGACGTGGTAGCCGAAGATGGTGGCGCCATCGGCGCGGGCGGAGGCGGCCTGGATCGAGTCGACGAAATTGTGGCCGTAGAACAGATTGTCGCCCAGGACGAGGGCGGCCGGTTCGTCCTTCAGGAAGCCAACGTCGCCTGCGATCGTGAACGCCTGTGCGAGACCGTCGGGGCTGGGCTGTTCGGCGTAGGAGAACTTCACGCCGAGGTTGGCGCCGTCGCCCAGGAGCTTGCGGAAGAGCGGGAGATCGTAGGGCGTGGAGATGATCAGGATCTCGCGGATGCCAGCGAGCATCAGGACCGACAGCGGATAATAGATCATCGGCTTGTCGTAGACGGGCATCAGCTGTTTGGAGACAGCGATGGTCAACGGATAGAGCCGAGTGCCGGAGCCGCCGGCGAGGATGATGCCTTTGCGTGAGGACATGGTGGAGAAGAGGGTCAGGCCTTGGTGCCGAGGCGCTCGCGGGAGTATTTCTTCTGGGTGATGTCGTTGCACCAGTCGCGGTGCACGAGATACCAATCGACGGTCTTCGCCAGGCCGGTCTCAAAGGTCTGCTGGGGCTTCCAGCCGAGTTCGCGCTGGAGCTTGTCGCAGTTGATGGCGTAGCGGCGGTCGTGGCCGGGGCGGTCGGCGACGAAGGTGATCTGCGTCGCGTAGCTCTTGCCGTCCTTGCGCGGAGACTTTTCGTCGAGGAGTGCGCAGATGCGCTGCACGACCTCGAGGTTCGGACGCTCGTTCAGGCCGCCGACGTTGTAAGTCTCGCCAACGCGGCCCTGGCGCAGCACGAGCCAGATGGCGGCGGCGTGATCCTCGACATAGAGCCAGTCGCGGATCTGCTGGCCGTCGCCGTAGACGGGCAGCTGCTTCTGGTCGAGCGCGTTGAGGATGACCAGCGGGATGAGTTTCTCCGGGAAATGGTAGGGCCCGTAGTTGTTCGAGCAATTCGTCGTGAGCGTCGGCAGCTTGAAGGTGTGCTGGTAGGCGCGCACGAGGTGGTCGCTGGCGGCCTTGGAGGCGGCGTAGGGCGAGTTCGGTGCGAACGGCGTCTCCTCGGTGAAGGCCGGGTCGGTGGGCGAGAGCGTGCCGTAGACCTCGTCGGTCGAGACATGCAGGAAACGGAACGCACTCTTGCGCGGCTCGGGCAGCGCGGCCCAGTGACGCTTGGTGGCGTTGAGCAGGCGCAACGTGCCGACGACGTTGGTCTGCACGAAGGGCTCGGGCGAGTCGATCGAGCGGTCGACGTGCGATTCGGCGGCGAAGTTGACCACGGCATCGATGTCGTGGTCGGCGAGGAGCTTCGCGACGAGAGCTTCGTCACCGATGTCGCCGTGCGCGAAGACGTAGCGGGGATCGCCGGCGAGGTCGGCGAGATTGGCGGGGTTGCCCGCGTAGGTGAGCTTGTCGAGGTTGACCAGTTTCTTGAGCGGTGAGCCCGACTCGGTGAGGCGCTGGCGCACGAAGTTCGAGCCGATGAAACCGGCTCCGCCGGTGACGAGGATGTTCATAGGGAAAGGCAGGGTTTGGGGCGAGGGGCGATAGGCGAGAGGGAGGGAAAGAAGGAGTGAGGGACTGAGGGCGTTGGCGGAGTCTTGAATGGTACGAAGGGCAGGGGACGTCCTTCGGCGCTTCGGAGCTGGCCTCTGGGCTTGGCTATCTCTCGAGCACCAGATCGAGGCAGTGTTTCCAGTCCGGCAGTCGGAGGCCAAAGGCTTTTTCCAGCTTGGCGCAGGACATGACCGAGTAGGCTGGTCGTTGGGTTGGTGTCGGGTAGGCGGAGGTGGGAATCGCCTCGATTTCGCGGCACTTCCGCTCGGTCTCGGGCATCGCCTGGATGATGGCCGAGGCGAAACCGTGCCAGCTCGTGTGGCCGGAGGAGCAGAGGTGGTAGACGCCTTTCAGTTTGGCAGCATGGTCGGGCGACTGGATCCGGGCGAGGGCGAGGGCGGTGGTCTCGGCGATCATGCGCGACCACGAAGGGCTGCCGAACTGGTCGGCCACCACGCGCAGCTTCTCCCGTTCGCGCGCAAAGCGTTGCATGGTCAGCATGAAGTTGGCGCCGCGCGCACCATAGACCCAGCAAAGGCGGAAGATCAGGTGGTTGCAGTCAACCGCGGCGATGGCCTGGTCGCCTTCGAGCTTGGTGCGCCCGTAGGCCCCGAGCGGGCCGGTCGGATCGGACTCAACGTAAGGCGTGGTCTTGGCGCCGTCATAGACGTAATCGGTCGAGTAGTGGACGAGCAGCGCACCGAGCTTTTTCGCCTCTTCGGCCATGATGGCGGGGGCTGTGGCGTTGACCGCCGTGGCGAGCGCGACTTCCGTTTCGGCCTTGTCGACCGCGGTGTAGGCGGCGGCGTTGATGATGATCTGCGGGCGGGCGCCGGCAATCGCCTGGCGGACCGTGGCGGGCTTGGTGAAGTCGACTTCCGGATACTCGACGCAGGCGAGGTCGCAGAGTGGGCTGAGCGTGCGGCGCAGTTCCCAGCCGACTTGGCCGATTCTGCCGAAGAGGAGGATGCGAGGGAGGGTCATCGCGAGAGAGTTGAAGGGTGAAAAGGTCGGACGTTGGAAAGGTGGAGGTGGCGAACGAGTCAATAGAGCCAGGCGGCGGGCGCGTCGGCGAGGAGGTGCGCGGCGGCATCGCGTTTGGAGAGAATCGGCTCCGCGATCGGCCACTTGATGCCAAGGGCTGGATCGTCCCAGCGAATGCCGCGCTCGTCTGATGGAGAATACATGGCCGTGCACTTGTAGTGAAAGAGGGCCGTCTCGCTGGTCACGACAAAGCCGTGGGCGAATCCCGGTGGGACCCAGAACTGGCGCTTGTTCTCGGCCGAGAGCGTCACCCCGATCCACTGGCCGAAGGTGGGCGAGCTGCGTCGCAGGTCGACCGCGACATCCCAGACCTCGCCCTGCCAGACCGAGACCAGTTTCCCCTGGGCATTCGGGTTCTGGAAATGTAGGCCGCGCAGCGTGCCGCGCCGGGAGAAGGAAAAGTTGTCCTGTACGAACTCCTGGTCGAGGCCGGCGGCGGCATAGCGGGTCTTGTTAAACGACTCGACGAAGAAGCCGCGGGCATCGCCGAAGACGGCGGGCTCGAGAATGAGCGGACCGGAGATTTCGCAGCGGATGATGTTCATGGTTGGCGGATCGATGTGAATGCGGGTGCGATTCGGTCAGGATGCTGGTGTGCGCGGTTTGGTCCGGTAGTCTCCGCGGCTGAAGCGTTTTTCCAGCCAGACGTACATGCAGATGAAGAAGTACCGACTGCCCATTTCCTTGATCTTGAGCTTGGCCTCGCCGGTGCGGCGGTTGCGCCAGGTGATGGGCATGGTCGTGAAGCTGAAGCCGCGCACGATGGCCTTGAGCGGGATCTCGACGGTGAGGTTGAAGTGCGGCGAGAGCAACGGGCGGCAACCGTCGATCACGGTCTTGCGGTAGGCCTTGAAGGCGTTGGTCGTGTCGTTCAGGCCGTGGCGAAAGAGCAGGCGGATGAATGCATTGGCCATGCGGTTGACGAAGAGCTTGACGCGCGGGTAGTCGATCACGCCGCCACCCTTGACGAAGCGGCTGCCGAAGACGCAGTCCCAGCCTTCCTGCAACAGGCGCCAGTAGCGCACGACGTCGCGACTGTCGTCCGACTCGTCGGCCATCATGATGACGACGGCGTCGCCGGTCATGTGGTCGAGTCCGTGGATGATGGCGCGGCCGAATCCATGCAGGCCGGTGTTCTGAATCGGCGCGAGTTCCGGTATCCGCGCCTTGAGTTCACACAGGATCGGCCACGTGCGGTCGGAGCTGCCGTCGTCGACCACGACGATCTCATGCGGGATGCCATTGAGCCGGAGTTCGAGGTGCAGGTGCTCGACCGTGGCCGCGATGCAGCCCTCCTCGTCGCGCGCGGGGATGACGATGGAGAGGCGCTTGAGCTCCGGCTGGCCGGTCGGGACCGTGGTGGACGACGTGCTCACAGCGGGGCGGAGAGGTCGAGCCAGTCGGGCTGAGCGCGGGCGTGGTCGGCGATCTCGGCCATGATCGACTCCACGGAGCGGGCGGGACGCCAGTTCCAGACGCGTGCGGCGGCGGACGAATCCAGAACCATCCACGGGATATCGAATGGCCGCGGCGCGGGGTCACTCGTCACGGGGTGCGGCCCGAACTGCGACTCGCACCAGGCACTGATCTGGCGCAGCGAACGCGCGGAGGCGGCGCCGCCCGAGATATTGAGGACCCGCTCGCCCGGCGGTGTCGTGGCGTCCATCTGCGCGAGCACCAGCGGCGCGAGGTCGGCCGGGTGCAGGCAATCGCGCACCTGGTGTCCCTGACCGTCGAACCCGATGTAACGCAGCGGCCGGCGGCACGCCCAGGAGTGTATCCAGTAGGCAAAGATGCCCTGGTCCGGCCGGCCGAACTGCCCGGCGCCGGCCATCACGCCGCAGCGGTTGATGTAGGTGGTGAAGCCGAAAGTCGCGGCATACTCGAGCGCGAGGGCCTCACTCGCGAGCTTGGTCGCGCCGTAGAGCGAGACCGGCGCGGCCGTCGAGAACGTCTCGCTCACGCCTACGGCGGAAACTCCGGCGGGCAGTGCGCAACTCGTATCGACCGCGAAGGCTCCGTCGCGGGCGACCACGGGCAGCGCGGCCAGCGGCGGGATCGAGTAGACGCGACTCGTGCTCAGCAGGATGAATCCGGCGCGGTGCTGCTTGCAGAACTCGAGCATGTTCACCGTGCCGGCGAGGTTGTGCTCGACGAGTTGACGGCTGCTCGTGCGACCATCCACGCCAGCGAGCACGCTGGGGTTGGCCGCGCAATCGATCACCCAGTCGGCGGCGGGCAGCGTCTCGAAGTCGCTCGCCGCGCGTACGTCACCGTGGTGCAGCGCGACGCCGCGGCGCTTGAGGTCGGTGATGTTCGACTGGCTGCCCGGGCGGATGAAGTTGTCGAGGCCGACGATCTTCAGGCCGGGGCGCGCCTCGAGCAGCGCCCGCGCCAGCGTCGAGCCGACGAAACCGCAGATGCCGGTGACGAGCAGATTCACGCGTGCGCCTCCCGGCGCTGCCAGGCCTCGACGATCTCGCGAATCGTCTGCTCGAGCGACTTGGTGATGTCCCAGCCCGGGTAGTGCGCCCGCATTTTGCGCAGGTCGCTGTAGTAGCAGATGTGGTCGCCGATGCGGTTTTGGTCGACGTAGGTGAACTGCTGCGCGCGGCCGGTGAAGTTTTCCGCGATCTTGAAGGCCTCGAGGATGGAGCAGGAGTTGTCCTTGCCGCCGCCGAGATTGTAGACCTCGCCGCGCCGCGGCGCCGAGATGAAGGCGTGGATGAACCGTGCGACGTCGAGCGAGTGGATGTTGTCGCGCACCTGCTTGCCCTTGTAACCAAAGACCCGGTACTCGCGACCCTCGAGGTTGCACTTCACGAGATAGCTGAGGAAGCCGTGCAACTCGACGCCGCTGTGGTTGGGACCGGTGAGGCACCCGCCGCGCAGGCAGCAGGTGGGCATGTCGAAGTAGCGGCCGTACTCCTGCACCATCACGTCGGCGGCCACCTTGGAGGCGCCGAAGAGCGAGTGCTTGGACTGGTCGATGGTGAAGGTCTCCGGGATACCGTGCGCGTAGGCCGGCTCGGCGTAATCCCAGCGCGTGTCGAGCTCGGTCAGGGCGATGCGATTCGGGGCGTCGCCGTAGACCTTGTTCGTGGACATGTGCACGAAGGGCGACTCCGGGCAGGCCTGGCGCGCCGCCTCGAGCAGGTTGAGTGTGCCGACGGCGTTGGTGTCGAAGTCGTCGAACGGGATGGCCGCGGCGCGATCATGCGAGGGCTGGGCCGCAGTGTGGACGATGGCGGCGGGCTTGACCTCGCGCAGCAGTGCCAGCACGCCAGCGCGGTCGCGGATATCCAGTTCGTGGTGATGAAACTGCGGCAGCGTCGACTCGAGGCGCTGCTGGTTCCAGCGAGTGTCGCCCTGCGGGCCGAAGAAGACTGCGCGCTGGTTGTTGTCCACGCCATGGATGGTCCAGCCGAGCGCCGCGAAATGCGCGCAGACCTCCGAACCGATCAGGCCGGAGGAGCCGGTCACCAGGAGCGTGTTTGCCATATCCGAAGGAGACAAAGGCCCGGCTCACCTTCCGCCAAGGGAAAACCCGGCCCGCGCCGCGGCCCGACAGGCGCCGAAACGGCTCGCCTTGAGCGTCTTCGGCGTGCGGCCGTGCGACCCGATGGGTCGGTCAGGGCGGCGGCACGGGGTGGCGGCACAGGCCGACGAGCGTGAAGACGAGCGTCACGAGCCCGACCGCGGCCAGGCCCAGCGCGAGGATCGGGGCCGGGTGGCAGGCCTCGAATCGGATGCGATGAAACCCCGCCCGGTCGATTCGCAGGCCGGCAAACGCATGGTTGACTCGGACCATTTCGGCCGGTGCGCCGTCGATGGTGATCCGGCACGTGCCCGCCTGCCACGCCTCGAGGAGGACGATCAGCCCCGGCCCCGGTGCTGCGATGCTGAATTCGCTGGCTTGCGTGGTGAGTCGATAGTCCGTCGCTGGCACGACGATGCGATCGGCCAAGTCGACCCCCGCCGGCGCGTCGCCCGGCTGCAGGTCTTCGGGCGCGACCGCGGCGAACGGGCGCCCATCTCCGGCCTCGAGCAGGCGGACAAAATCCGCCGCCGTGGCGCCGGTCGCGAGACGATCGACGAAGAACGCCCGCGGCCAGGCGCTCGGGCTCTCAAGGATCGCGAGATCGGCGGCGTGTATGGGCCGCATCCAGTCGGGTGCAGGCGCCGATGCGTCGCAGGTCGCATAGAAACGCACGTTCAACGCGTCGAGGATGCGGCGTCGGGTGGCGAGATCGGACCGTTCGGTCGGAAAATACCAGTCGACCGTGGGGGCCAGTCCGGTCGCCTCGGCCAGCTCGCGATAGCGTCGATGCGCGAGCGCGTCGGGTCCGTTCGGGCTCTCGATGCCGTGCACGGCTGCAAATCCGGCCACGACGTGGCCCGACAGACCGACGAGCCGGAACGGTTCGCCTGCGGTGGAACGGACCCAATTGAGGGCCGGCGACCCGGCCGAGAGGTTCGCCCGCATTCCCGGTCGCACGAAGTAGGCCGCGTAGTCGTCGCCGAGCACCTGCCCGTGGCGGGCCAGCAGGGGCACGAGCCCCGCGATCAGCAGCATGATGCCGGCCCCCGTCTCTTTCGGGCGCCCCTCCAGCCTTCGTAGCGCCAGCCCGAGTACGGCCCAGCCGACGAGCGCCCCGACGAGCGAGAGCCAGAGGTAGCCGTGGTCGGTCCAGAGCGAAGCCGGCCCGCGCCCCGGACTCGCACCCGTCCAGGTGCGTGTGAGATCGCGCAGCATCGGCGCCACCAAGACGGCGGCGAGGACGGCGATGCCGAGCGCATCCCTCCATCGTCCCGTGCTGCGCCGATCCGCCGCGTCCGATGCCACGGCCTCGATCGCCGCCGCGAGTCCTTGAGCCGCCAGCACGGCCAGGAGCGGCAGTGCCACGCACGAGAAGGTGTTTCCCAGATGTCCGACGCTGCGCAGGCCCGGCACCGCGAGGATCCATGAGTCGGGAATCCACGGTACGTCAAACGCCAGCGAGATCGCGACCGCCAGGCCCGCCGCGAGCGCGGCCGCGGACCGCTGCCCGGGCAGCGCACGCCACCGCAGGAGCGCGAGGAGCACGCCGAGCAGCACAAGGAAGTTCGCCGACGGGGCGTAGACGTAGCGCTCTCTCGTGTATTCCGCGTAGAGCAGGCCGTCGAACAGTCCGGCCAGGCGCCCGATCGGGATGCGTGCCGCATAGGGCGTATCGTAGGCGGTCCAGGCCGAGGCCAGGGTGTGGGCAAACGCCGTCCACCACGGGGCCGCGAGCAGCACACCGCCGAGGCCGAGCACGAGCGCGATTCCCGTGAGGCGGGTCTTCACGGCGCGAGCCTGCGGAGCGAAGCACACGGCGAGGAGCCCGGTCGCATTGAGCACGAGTGCGAGCATCGCCGCCTCCTTGACCGTGCCGCTGGTCAACACACAGGCGTTGGCTGTGATGAGCAGCACGAACCAACGGCCGCTGGCGCGGACCTCCCGCACGCGTGCCAGCTCCAGCCACGCCACGAGGAGCCACGGCGAGTAGCACACGGTGATCACGGCCGGATGATTGAGGCGATAGCTGAAGAATCCGATGAACGGCGCGCACACGGTCGCCAACGCCGACGGACCGAGACGGCGCGTCGCGGCGAAGGCTGCCAGCCCGACGCCGAGCGCGAAGAGAAGTCGCGCGGCGACAAACTTCGCATCCCACGCCCAAGCCGCGCCGCCGGCCAGGATGACCGGCAGATGCAGCGGATCGCCGAGCATCGATTGTCCCTGGCCGAACAGCGCGACACCGCAGGAGTTGTAGCGATTCCACAGGGGCAGCGCCGCCTCGCCGGCCAGGGCCCGGTGTTGCACGACGCTGTAGGGCAGGTGTTGCCAGAACATGGCGCCCGTGTCCGAACCGTGATCGTTCGCGCGTATGCGGCGGTCGTCTGTGCCAGCGTCGCCGTGGTCGGGATGAAGGAGCGCGACGCCGTAGTCCGGCGAAACCAGGCTGCGTCCGGCAAAGATCACGGGGTGGCAACAGGCTGCGGTGGCGACGACCGCGGCAGCCGTGATGACCAGGCGCGGTCGCGCGTTCAGCCCGTCGAGCCAGCCGGGCCGGCCGGCGCACTCGCGCCTTTGCCTCCGATTTCCGGCCGCATCGATCACCCATGCCAGCGTCACAAACACACCCACGAGACCCAGGTAGATCGGGAGTCGTCCGCGCAACCGCGCGGGCCCCGAGGGTCCCAGGTGCAGGACCGGGTCCAGCGCTGCCACCAGGTGAGGATCGTCGGCGCCCGGACGTGCGGTGACGTGCACGGTGTCACCGTCGACGCGATACGCAGCGATGTGGTCGTTGGGCCGGAGGTCGGCCGCCGCGATGTGCCTCATCACCGCACCGGTCGCCGCGTCGATGACACGCATATCGCGCAGTGTCGCCGCCGCGTCCGCGCCGTTGACATAGTCCAGGCGGAGACGACGAACCGGTCCGAGCGGAAGTGGGAAACGCATCGACCTAAGTTCGCTCGACGCCGCGACCGCGGCCGAGCTGGAGTCCTCCTGCCGGAAACCCGCCCCACGATCGAAGAACACTTGGGCGGAGCCGCTCGCGCTTGTCGCGAGCTGGATTTCCAGGACGTAGCTCGACGGCTGGTGGCGCGGGTCGTCCTCGACGTACACGACATGGCCGATCGCGAGGAGCACCACGGCGGCGATTGCCCGATGCAGCCACGGCCGGAACGCGCGGGTGCCCGTGGTCATCGCGCGGCTCGGCTCCGGCGTGTGCGGACGCGACGCAGTCCGAGGACGAGTTCGACGAGGTGTCTCCGATGGGCCACCCGGGGAGCTTGGGTGGACGGATAAGAGAGGCAAGAAGCTCGCGGGTCGCGCGCCGGTTTCACGGGGGCGAATCGGCTTGCGGCGGGGTGGGCGGGGGCTTGCAGTCGCGGTTCGTCCATGGAGCTGAACCAACGCAGACCTCACACGAGCCATGCAGCGCATCTTTGTTAGCGGAGGCGCCGGCTTCATCGGCAGCCACCTGGTGGCGCGGTTGCTCGCGCGCCCGGAAACTCGCGAGGTCGTCGTCTTCGACAACTTCTCCTCCGGTACGCACACGCATCTCGCGGGTGTGGCGGGGGAGCCGCGGTTGCGCATCGTCACCGAGGACCTGAAGGACCGCGCCAAGATCGAGGCGGCGATGGCCGGCTGCGACACGGTTTTCCACCTCGCCGCCAATCCCGACATCGCCAAGGCCGTGACCCAGCCCGACATCGATTTCTGGGAGGGCACCTACCTCCTGCAAAACGTGCTGGAGGCCGTGCGTGTCACCGGCGTGCGGCGGATGTTCTACACCTCCGGCAGCGGCGTCTATGGCGAGAATGCCGGCGTCGCTTTCGCCGAATCCTACGGGCCGTGCATCCCGATCTCCACCTACGGCGCGAGCAAACTCGCGTGCGAGGCTCTCATCGCCGCCTATTGCCACATGTTCGGGCTCGAGGCGCGGGCTTTCCGCTTCGCCAATGTCGTCGGCCCGCGCCAGACGCACGGCGTGGGCTACGACTTTGTCCGCCGTCTCCAGGCCGACCCGACGCGCCTGCGCATCCTCGGCGACGGCAGCCAGAGCAAGAGCTACATCCACGTCGACGACATCCTCGACGCGGTCTTCACCGCGGGTGAGCGCTGCCCGGCGCGCTACGATATTTTCAATGTCGCCACCGGCGACTACATTACCGTGACCGAGATCGCGGAGCTCGCGGTCGAGGTCTGCGGCCTCGAGCCGGGAAGCGTGCGTTTCGAATACACCGGCGGCGACCGCGGGTGGAAGGGCGACGTGCCGATCGTGCGCTTTGACTGCGCGAAGATCGAGTCGCTCGGTTGGCGCTGCCGGCGCACGTCGCGGCAGGCCGTGCACGATGCGATGGCGGCGATGCGGGAGGAAATCCGCCGTGGCTGACGCGCGCCGCGCCCCGGACCGGATCGAGCACCTGCTGCCCGCGGGTCTGGTGCCCGAGCCCGTGGAACTGACGATCGTCGTCCCGGCGCTCAATGAGGCGCTGACCGTCGGTGAGTTCGTCGACTGGTGTCACGAGGGCATCCGCCGCGCCGGCGTCTCCGCGCAGATCCTCATCGTCGACAGCTCGACCGATGAGACGCCCGACATCGTGCTCGCCCGTGGCGGCGAGGTCCTGCGCGTGCCCAAGCGCGGACTCGGCCGCGCCTACATCGACGCGATCCCGTTCATCCGCGGGAAGTGGATCGTGATGGGCGATGCCGACCTCACTTACGATTTTCGTGAACTCGACAAATTCGTGGATGAGTTCCGTCGCGGCGCGGAGTTCGTCATGGGCAGCCGCTTCCGCGGCTCCATCGAGGACGGCGCCATGCCGGCATTGCACCGCTACTTCGGCACGCCGCTGACCACGTGGATCCTCAATCGGATCTACAAGAGCCGCTACAGCGACATCCACTGCGGCATGCGCGGGCTCACGCGCGAGGCGCTGCTCAAGATCGACCTGCGCTCGCAGTCCTGGGAATACGCCTCCGAGATGGTTCTGAAGGCCGCGCGACTGCACCTGAAGCTGGCCGAGGTCCCGGTGAAGTTCTACAAGGACCGGGAGGGGCGCATCAGCCACCATCGCCGCGCCGGCTGGCTGTCCCCGTGGATCGCCGGCTGGATCAACCTGCGGGCGATGCTGATCTATTCGCCGGATTCGTTCCTGATGAAGCCCGGCATCCTGCTGCTCGTGCTCGGCCTCGCGCTGGCGCTGCCGCTGGGGCTCGCCGGGCCGCTTACGATCGGGCGCATCGGCTTCAACCTGCACTGGATGCTGCTCGGCATGACCAGCGCGACGCTCGGTTACAGCTGTATCCAGATCGCGGTGATCGCCCGTGTCATGCACGGTCTGCGCCCCGGTCTCGACACGTGGCTGGCGCGGCACCTCACCTACAACCGCGGCGTCTGGCTGGCCATCGTGCTCGCGGCCATCGGCACGCTGCTCGACGGCGTCCTGGCGTGGACCTGGATCCAGCGCGACCTCGCACTCACGTCGGTGTCCTACCCGGCCATCCTCGGCCTGATGCTCATCCTCGCGGGTTTCCAGACGTTTGGATTCACGCTGCTGCTCGAGATGTCCAAGCGCCTCGTCGAGCAGCGCGGGGCGTGAGGGCGTCCGGCCGCCACGCATCAACGATGTCCACGGAGAACCCGCAGCGCGCCGCCCACGACGACTGGGACACGCACTGGGACCGCTACGCCGCCGCGGCGAGCCTCAATCCCGCCCAGCAGATGCGCCACGACGCCGTCGTCGCGGAGATCCGTGCACGGAGGGGATCCGGTCCGCTGCGCATCGTCGACCTCGGCAGCGGGCAGGGTGACCTGCTCGTGAAACTCCGTGCCGCCTTCCCGGAGGCGGAGTTGCTCGGGCTCGAGCTGAGCCACTCCGGTGTCGAGATCTCCCGGGCCAAGGTGCCGGATGCGACCTTGCTCGTGGCCGACCTGTTCTCACCGCCGGCTGAACTGCAGCGTTTCGCCGGATGGGCCACGCATGCGGTGTGTTCGGAGGTGCTCGAGCACGTCGACTCGCCCGAGGCGTTTCTGCGCGCCGCATCGGTCTGCCTGGGCGACGACTGCGCCGTGGTCGTGACCGTGCCCTCGGGGCCGATGTCGGCCTTTGATCGCCATATCGGCCACCGGCAGCATTTCACGCGCGACTCCATCGCCGCCGTGTTTCATGCCGCCGGCTACGCTGTCGAGCGCGTGCGCATGGCGGGCTTCCCGTTTTTCAATCTCTACCGCCTCACGGTCATCGCGCGCGGCAAGCGGCTCACGGCGGACATCGAGCAGCGGGCCGACCGTGGTCCGGGCGGGCTGGCGGCTGCGGCGATGGCGGTTTACCGGTTTCTCTTCCGGTTCAACACCGCGGACAGCCGCTTCGGCTGGCAGGTGATCGCGATCGGACGGAAGCCGCGCGTGCAGTCAGGCCCCGGTCAGGCCTGAGGGGCCGCGGGTGCGGAGACCCGCCGCGCGTCACGCAGGGCGAACACCGTTGCGGCGAGCAGCACGGCGGCTGCGATGCCGGCTGCAATCAGCGTCTCGGTGAATCGCTTCGGCCAATACGCGAACGACACGCGGTAGGTACCGGCGCGATCGACGACGATGCCCTTGAAGGCGTGGTTCACGCGCACGTATTTGACACGCTCGCCGTTGAGCGTCGCGCGGAAGTCACCCTTGAGCCAGGCCTCGTGCAGGACGATGAGTCCCGGGCCCGAGGTCTCGACGGTGAAGCTGGTGGAGTTGGTCGTTAGCGCGTAGTCCCTGGCCGGTGTCACGACGCGACCGTCGAGCGACTCCGCCACGTCGACCGGCGGCCGCGTGTCGCCCGCTTGCATGGCCGCGAACGGCCTGCCGTCGCCCTCGCGGATCATCCGCCCGAGCGCGGCGGCATCGGTGTAGGGTGCGATGCGGTTGGTGAAGAAGGCCCGCGGCCACGCCGTGTCGCTGCGGTAGACATCGAGGTCGCCGCGCAGCACGCGCGGCAGTTCGCGGGTGATGCGCGGGTCATCCGTGCCCGGATCGAGGAAATAGCGCACGCCCAGCGCATCGTAGACGCGGCGAAGGCGTCCGAGCGACTCGGCCTCGACGTAGAGGCGCCAGTCCCAGATGCGAGTGATGCCGCAGGCCTCGGCGAACTCCCGGTAGTGCGCGTTGGCCACGGCGTCCGGTCCGGAGATGCTCTCGACATCGTAGGCCGCGCTCCAGCCCGGGAAGAGGTTGCCATTGAACCCCACCACGCGGTACGGCTCGGCGCTTTGGGCGCGCATGTAGGCGATCGCTGGAGACACGGCGTGAAAATCCACGCGCGTGGCCGGCGAGAAGACGTAGGGCTTGAGTGCGTTCGAGGTTTGCTGACCGTGGCGCCAGAGCAGGACCACGGTGCAGGTCGCCAGAGCCAGCACGACCGAGGTCGTCCATCCCCGCGGCAGGCGCAGCGCGCGGCGCACGAGCAGGAGGCCCCCGAGCAAGGCGGCCGGCAGGGCGACGAGGTCGACCAGGACGAATGCCGGGAGCGGGACGCGCTGGCCCCACGCCAGCGTTTTGAAGACCGTGCCCGGCCCGAACGGCTCGCGCAGTACTGTGTGCAGGTAGGCGAGGTAGGGGATGAAGTGGGCGACGAGCAGAGCCGCGACCACGACGATGTCGCCGCGGCCCTCCGGGGTGCCAAGGCGCGCCGCCGCGGTGCGGTAGCCGTATCCGGCCAGTACGAGCAGGTGGACGATCAACAGACACGAGAACGTGTTGTCGATGTGCACAACGTTGGCGAGGAAGGGAATCTTCACGAGCCACTGCGGGGGCACCACGCCGAACGCGATGAGGAAGGGCACCGCCGCGCCGATCCCGAGCGCGAGGAACGCCCGCTCGATGCGCACCCGCCGCAGGGTGGCCACCGCGTAGAGCACGCCGGCGAGCGCGAGGAAGTTGGCCGACGGGTTGAGCACGCGCAGTTCGGCGTGGATGGGGCGGTAGAACAACTCGTCGAACAAGCCGGGGAGCAGGGTCGGCAGGATCTGGAAGGCGGCCGGGTTGTTGTACGAGGTGTAGGCGCGCGCGAGGGCGTCCATGAACGTGACCCAGATCGGGGCGCTGAGCATCGCGAAGACGACGCCGCCGGCCGCGCTCAGGCCCAGTTTCGCCGCAGTCGTCCGCCACGGCTCGGGCTGCACCAGCGCCAGGACCGCGCCGGTGAAGTTGAGCCCGATGAGCAGCATGTAGGCCTCCTTGGCCGTGCCGCTCGTGAGTTCGGCGAAGGTGGCGACGATCAGCGCGCAGATCCAGAGTATCGCGCGGCGCGCCGTCGGCGCGTCGGCGATGCGCGCCCAGGCGTAGAGCATCCACGGCGCGTAGCAGAAGGAGAAGTAGGCCGGGTGGTTGACGCGATAGAGGAAGAAGCCGACGAACGCGCTCGAAAGCGCGGTGATCCACGCCGACGGCGCGTGGCGCGTGAGCCGCAGAACGACGAGCCCGAGGCCGCAGGCGAACAGCCAGCGCGCGAGGACGTATTTCACGTCCCAGGCCCAGCCCGCGCCATTGAAGACGATGGGCACGATGTGGAGCGGGTCGCCAAACATCGACTGGCCCTGGCCGAGCAGCGTCACGCCGGCCGAGTCATAGCGATTCCACAGCGGCAGCTCGCCGTCGCGGAAGAGCGCGCGGTGCTCGATGATCGAGAGCGGATGGTGGTGCCACGCGATCGCGCCGACGTCGGAGCCGTTGGCGTCGGTGACGCGTGCGTCGGTGTATCCAGGCAGCGTGGGAAACCGCTCGTAGAGCAGCATCGTGCCGTCCGAGAAGTTTGGCGACACGAAGCTGCGCCCGAGGAAGACGACGGGGTGGCAGCTGAAGACGGCCGCGGCGAAGGCGATCGCAGCGACCGCGCGTCCGGGCCGGGCGGCGGCCCAGGCGCGCACGCGGTTTCCGAGTTCGCGGGCGGCCGGGTGACGGCCCGCGGTCATGAGCGCGATGAGGCCGACCGCGAACAGGCCGAGCGCGCGCCAGAGCGAGACGCGGAGCGGCTGGGGCAGCGCCGACTCCAGGCGCAGGGGAGGATCGAAGCTGAGCATCAGCTGCGGATCGATGCCTCCCGGTGTCGTGACGACATGGAGACGGTCGCCCTCGATCGCGAGCGCGTCGATCTGGAAGGCGGGCTTGAACTCTTCCAGGGCGAAGGTACGGACGACCGTGCCGTCGGCCGCGGTGATGCGGGCGCCGGTGAGGTCGAGCGTCGCCGGGGTGTTGATGGGGTCCACCCGGATGGCACGCAGTTCGCGCGCGGGCACGCGGAGGCGATAGTCCACCAGGTCAGGCCCGGCGAAGACCTGCGTCGCCGAGGCGAGCGACTCGCGCAGGCCGGCCCCATCGTCGAAGTAGAGCCGGAGTTCACCGGTGGTGGTCGAGGCCATGCGCACCTCGAACAGATACTCGGCGACGACCTCGTCGCGCTGCGGATGGAAAGGGATGACCGCGACGAGACAGAACGCGGCGAGTGCGAGCAGCTCGGTGAAGGTGGGGCGTTTCATGCCGGATGATGTACGGTCTTGGGTTCGGTGTGCGCGGGGGCGCGGCGGGCAGTGATCCAGGCGATCGCAAGAGGCGCCAGTACCGCCGCGAGGATGGCGCTCAGGACGATCACGATGCGTCGGGGCCAGGGAGAGTAGGCGATCGGGATCGTCCGCAGTTTCGGAGTCAATGCGACCATCAGCTGCGGGTCGCCGCCGTCCGGCGTGGCGACGACGAGGGTGTCGCGCCCTTGTGCGCGCACGTCGGCGATGTCCCGCCGCGGTTCGAACATCGCGGGGGTGATTTCGAGCAGGACGCTTCCATCCGCGTCCTCGATGCGTGGAGCTTCGATCAGGGTGGCGGCGCCGTAGTCCATGGGGTCGAAACGAAGCTTGCGATAGTTGCCCGCCGGCAGCGGCAGCCGCATCGCGCGCTCGTGGAGGTCGTGGTCGAACCAGCACTGGGCCGAATCGGCTCCGCGGATGCCGTGTCCGCGATCGTAGAAGAGCTCGACGCTGTTGCCTTTGAGGTCGCCGCGGATCGTCGCGACGAAAAACGCAGGGTCCCGGGGGTCGGTCGCGAGGAAGGCCATGCCGCCGGCGACGGCAGCCGCGGCAGCCGCGACCGCGACGGAGCTGCGCCGCGATTGACGGGCCACGGTCGTGCGCCAGCGCGCCAACAACGCCGCCGCGGATACACCTGGTGCGACCAAGCCCAGGCCTAAGCATGCGGCCCCGATCACGCCGGTCCAAAAGAGGGACAGACCGCACCGCGCCAGCTGCCACGCCCAATACGACCCGGGCGCCATCTCCACCGGGGCGCCCACCGCGAGCCAGGCGTCGGGCGAGGCATCGCGCGCGCGAAGGAGCGCGCCGGCGCCCGGAGCCGCGACGACGGCCAGGTTCCATCCGGGGTGGGGCAGGCGCGGATCGTTCGCCGCGGACAGCACGATGGGCCGCGTGGCCGGGCCTTCGAGGATCTCGACCTGGAGTCCCGATGCGTTCGGTGTCTCCGAGACCGTGGGCAGCAGCCACCGGCTGAATCGGGACTGCGGAAGTGGTCCACTCTGCCACGTAGCCGTCGTCGCGGCCCCGTCCACGGCAAAGGTCCCGACCATCGGCCATCCGGTCAGTGTCCCGACCGCCGCCGGCAGTCCTGGAACGACGAACCCACCGTCGGGCGCCGCCATGCCCGGGACCGCGATTGGTGCGCGCACGCTCGCCGGCAACACGCGACGAATCTCGTCGTGATCGAGGAACTTCCTGAGGTCATAGGCGTTCGGATACGGGATGTGTCCCTCCTTCAGCCACGAGGGATCGCCGGTGAGCAGGTAGGCGCGGGTGTGCTGTTCGCGGTCGATGTGCTCGGCGCGAAGGGTGGGGCCCTCTACCCCGATCATCCTGGACACATGGCCCCACCAGCCGTGTGCGAGCATGCCGGCGCCCGCGACGCAGGCGAGCGCGCGCACCGGACGTCGCCAGCCGGTCGGCGTCGTGCGGCTGAGAAGACGCAGGAGCGCGAGGAGGTTGAGCGCGATGCCAAACGCGACCGTGTCGAGGTAGCGGTCAGCCGGCCAGGCGCCGTCGGCGCCGCGCGCGTAGGCCGAGGCGGCGAACTGCAGGAGCACCCAGATCCCGGCGCCGGTCAGCAGGCGCTCGCCGGCCGGTGCAGCCTCACCGCGCCGACGTACGGTCCACGCCACGATCGCCCAAGGGAGCCAGCTCACCAGGCCATACACCGGCACCTTCACCTGCGGCCACTGCAGGCTGCGCCAGAAGCAGAGCAGGAAATCCTGGACCGAATGGGCCTTGAGATAGTCGTGGTAGGAAACCGAGGTGTGGAGGCGCAGACCAAGAGCCACGACCGCGCCGCAGACCACCACGGTGACCGCGTGCCTGCGCACCACCTCGCGCGGGGCGTAGGTCAGGATCACCGTCGCGGCGGCCGCGGCGGCGGCCAGCAGACCCGAGCCCATCGTGAACAGCGCCGCGAACGCAGCGAGACCGCCCAGCCACCAGCCCGCCGACAGGGCGCGACACGTGCCCAGGCCCGCGATCGCGGCGAACGAGAAGGCGATCAGGAACGTCTGCTGCGTGTGGAAACCGCCGAGGATGTTCTGCCACGACATCGGGGCGGCGAAGAGCGCGAGCAATGCGGCGAGCCAGGCGAGTTCCCAGCGGGGCGGCACGAGGCGACGGCCGAAGAGGAAAAGCACCGCGACGAAGACGCCGACCATCGCGGCGTTCGTCACGCACTCCAGGCGGGCGTCCCACTGGCCGTTGACCCGATAGAGGCCGAGCGCGAGCAGCTTGGTGGCGACGACGCGGTGTTCGTTGTGCGGGATGAAGAGATCTGCGAGCCGCAGGCGTCCCTGTTCGAAGGGAAGCAGCAGGCTCTCGCCCTCGGCGCCCCATTGGTCCCAGGTCGGGAGGTCGGAGCCGAAGCGGTCGACGAACCACACGCGGGCGCCAAACACCGCGAGGAAGCAGGCGAGCGCGAGCACCCAGCGCCGGAAGGGCCACGGTGCGGTTTGAGGTGTGGCCGGGGTGTTCATGGCGGCGAATTGACTCAATCCAGGCATCTATGGATCCGCGCGGCCCCGGGCGCGGCGGGGCGCGCACCCGCGCCCTGGTGCTTCCTCGGCGGCTTCGTCCGCGTGCGGATTCTCGCGCGCATCGGATGCGATGGGGCTGGTGGCGTCGGGTGACGCTAGAGCCGGTAGCCGGCCGCCGCGGCGTCGCGCGCAAACATCTGCACGGTGTCGAGCGACAGCGCGGTGTGGTCCATGCCGAGGAGCTTGGCCGCCTTGGCCAGCACGTCGTGCGTCACCGTGATGATGTGACAACCCGCCTGCTCGGCCTGGATGATGTTGAGCACCTCGCGCACGCTGGCCCAGAGCAACTGGCACTTGGGCAGGGGACGGATGATCGTGAGCGCCTCGCGCACGATCGGCTCGGGATCCACTCCGGTGTCCGCGATGCGCCCCGCGAAGATCGAGACAATCGACGGCACCTCGGGATGCAGCAGGGCGGCGACCTCGCGCAGCTGCTGGAGCGTGAGCATGGCCGTGACGTTGATCTGCACCCGCTCGCGCGCGAGTTCGCCGATCAGCGGCACGGAACTCTCGCCGCGCGCGTTGGTGATCGGAATCTTCACGAAGACGTTCGGGGCCCAGCCCGCGATCTTCAGCGCCTGGCGTCGCATCTCGGGGAAGTCGTCGGAGAAGACCTCGAACGAGATGGGCTTGGCCGTGACGTGCTGCAGGATATCGCGCGCGAAGGCCTCGTAGTCGGCGATCCCCGCCTTGCGCATCAGGGTCGGGTTGGTCGTCAGACCTTTGATGTAGGGCTTGGCGTAGAGGTCCAGGATGCCGGCCTTGTCGGCGCCGTCGGCATAGATCTGGATTTTGAGGTTCCCCAGCGAGGACATGTGCTGGAATAGAGCGGTGCCGGCGTCCGTTCGGCAAGGACGATGTCATCGGTGCGCACGAGGGCGGGCCGGGCTGAGCGGGTGGCGTTTCGGAGTGGATCCGGCGGGCGGGCGATCCACTGTCGCCCCGTGCGTGTGTCCCGCGGCCCGGCCCTGGTGTTTGTGCTGATCTGCTGCCTGCTTGCAGTCGCGGCGGCGCTGCCGTTTTTCGCCATTGACCCGCGCACGCAGTCGCGCGTCGCGTTCGTCGCCGAGATCGCGGCCGACGCGCCCGGACGGGCGGAGCTGTTCTACGACGCCGGCGAGCATTTCAACGCCCGCGACGCGGTCAGCGTGGCGGTGACGGCCGGCGGACCGCCGGTCACGTGCCGGTTTCCGCTGCCGGACCTCGGCGTGACGGCCCTGCGTTTCGATCCGACCGATACCGCGACATGGGTCGAAGTCACGAATCCTCGATTCGAGGAGGCCGAGGGTCGCCTGCTCGGGCGCATCGGGCCGGAGAACTTCGAGGCCGTGCAACAGGTGCGATCCACTGAGGTCCGGGCCGACGGATTTCGGGTCGAGATCGAGCCGGGCCAACGGGACCCGATCCTCACGGTGCGCCTCGAGCCGGCCCATCGCCTGATCCTCCTGCGCGGGAACTCAGTGTGGCGGCACGCGTCGCGGTGGGCGACCTTTGCCGGGGTTCTCCTGATCGGGGGATGGCTCGTTCACATGGCCTGGGCGCGGCTCGCCGGGCGCGTGGCCCCGGTGTTGGCCCGACATCCCGTGGCCGGCCTCGCCGTCGTGAGTGTCGTGGCGGTGGCCGTCCAGTGCCACCCCGTGATCTTCTTCGGCAAGAGTTACGTCTCTCCGGATATCGGCACGTACCTGCTCTACGAGGGGTTTCCCACGCTTCCGGGATACCAGACGGAGCCTCTGGAGGATCCGAAAGGTTCGGATACGGGAGCCATCTTCTACGGGCACCTGTTTGCGCCCAAGATCGTCCGCGACGCGATCCTCCGCGACGGCGAACTCCCGCTCTGGAATCGCTACACCATGTGCGGCGTGCCCGCGCTGGGTCAGGGGCAGCTGATGTTTGGCGAACTCCTCAGCATCCCGGTCGTGCTTTCGGGCGGCGAAGCGTGGGCCTGGGATGTGCGGTACGTCGTGGCACGATGGATGTACGCGTTCGGGTGTGGCCTGGCCGTGTGGCTGTGGATCCGGCACCTGCCCAGCGCGCTGATCATCGCGGCGACCGCGGTGTTCATCGGCTTCTTCGGGTTCCGGCTCAATCATCCCGCCCAATTCTCGCTCACGGCGGCGCCTTGGATCCTGGTCGCGTGGCTCGGCCTGCGCTCGGCCTCCGGTCCGCGCGAGCTCGCGGTCCGCGGGGCGCTGCTCGCGCTGGCCAACTGGCAGGTGCACGTCAGCGGCACGGTGAAGGAGGCGGCCATGATCATGGTCTGCCTCAACTTCACCGGTCTGGTCCTGGTGCTGGTCGATCGCGCGCCGTGGCGCATGCGCCTGGTGCGCGCAGGCTGGGCCGGATTCTGGGGATGCGCCTATGTGCTCGCCACGGCGCCGACCTGGATGGTCTTTCTCGGCACGCTCGAACGGACGGCGACCGTGCACACGGTGGCCGCCGTCGTGCAGGCCAAGCCGTGGCAGTTCGCGGGGCTGTTCGAGGACATGCTCTTCCGCGCGCTGTGGCCCGGGGAGCCGTACGCGATGCCTGCGGCCAATCTGGTCGTGCTCTGCGGCCTGGGGTGGATCGTCATCCGGCCGCGTGAGGCGTTCGGCGATCGCGGGGCCGTGGCATTGGCGGTCGGGTTCGCCGCCACGGCGGCGGTCGTCTTCGGCTTGGTGCCCGCATCCTGGATACTGAAGGTGCCGCTGGTCGCCAACATCAACCACGTCGACAGCACCTTCGCGACCGCCCTCGTGGTGATCGCGACCGTGCTCGCCGGCGGGGGCATCCGCCTGATGTGCACCGGGACGGGCGGACCGGCCGCGGCGCGGGACTGCCTGAAGTTCGCCGCTGGGGTGATCCTGCTCGGCTGGCTCTATTTCGGCTCCGCGCCGGCGACGACCTACAGCCCCTTCTTCCGCGCCTACCTGCCATCCGTGGCTCTCGCCCTCGCCGTGGTGATCCTTGTCCTCAGCTCGGCGCGCCTCCGCCGGTCGCCGGGTCTGGCGGTGTTCCTTCTGGGCGCGGCCGCGGTCGTGATGGTGTGGCGACACGGCACGTATCTGCGCACGCCGTTCGACGCCTACGTCGTGAATCCCAAGGTGCGGGCGTCGTTTCACGTGAGGCCGCCGTCCGTGGCGTTTGTCGATGAGCACATGACTGAGCCCTCGCGACCCAACGGCCTTCGGTACGCGCTCTTCTCGGGATTCAACACGATGTTCGGCTGGGAGGGGATCTACGGCGCCGATCCCCTGCGCAACGGCTACCTCGACGAGTTCGCGCGCGCGGCCGGCATCCTGAAACTCTTCTGGGGCCTGGGTGTCGGCGACTGGAGCCAATGGAACGAGGACAAGGCCGCGACGCTTCGTCCGGCGCTGGATGCGCTCAACGTGCGCTATCACCTTGCTCCTCCCGGGACTCCGGCGGAGCGGATGAGCGGGCTCACGCCCCGCCTTTCGGCGGATCTCGATATCTACGAGAGCGAGACCGCGTGGCCGCGCGCCTTTTTCGCCAGCCGACTCTGGTCCTATGGGTCGGTGGATGAGTTTGTGGGGCGCCTGAAGTCAGGTCCCCTCGGCCAGCCGTTCGCCGCGATCCAGGCTCGCGACCTCGACGGCGTGTCGCTTCCGGAGGGCGTGCTCGATGCCGGCGGTCCGGCGCCGGTGACCGCGTATGCAGCGACCGACTACCGGCTGACCAACAACACCACGACATTTCGCGTGCGGTCCGACGGGCCCGGGGTCGTGGTCTTGACGGAGGGGTTCGTGCCTGAGGATTTCCGGGTGACTCTCGATGGCCGTCAGGTCGACTACTTCCGCGCCAACCACGCGTTCAAGGGCATCGTCATCCCCGGCGCAGGGGACCACGAGGTGCGGTTCTCCTATTGGCCCAAGGAAATGAACCGCGCCCTCGCGATGTCGGCTGTCGGCATCCTGCTCGGGCTGGTGTCCTTCGTCTGGGCGTGGCGCCAGGTGCCGCGATCCGGCGTGTCTTGAACGTCACCGCGGGTGCGCGCCGACCTGGCCCGGGCCTTCCTCGGGGATCGCGGATCAGGACTCGGGGATCAACGCACGCTTTCCCACTTCGTCTGCGCCACCTTGAGGTCGGGGTGGGAGACGAAGAGGTGCCAGAGCACCGCTTGGAACGCCTCGGAGTGCGGCGTGATGTTGCCGGGGTTGACGACCGGCACGATCACGCACGCGTCGGCGACCTGCGCGGTGAACCCGCCGTCCTTGCCCACGATGCCGATTACGCGCGCGCCCACCTGCTTGGCGAGCTGCAGGGCGTGCACGAGGTTGGGGGAAACGTTCTTCTCGAGGCTGCCGCCGCCCACGGAGAAGACGAGGAGGGCATCCTTCGTGTTGAGCCGCGAGCCGCGCAGCCACTCGACGAAGACGCTGGCCCAGCCCTCGTCATTGGTCCGTGCCGTGAGTTCGGATACGTTGTCCGTCGGTGCGTAGCACTCGATTCCGGCGATCTTGCGGAAGTCGTTCACCGCGTGCGAGGCGTTGGCCGCGCTGCCTCCGACGCCGAGAATGAAGAGGCGCCCGCCGCGCTCGCGCACGGCGCGCAGTTCGGCAACGCACTTCTCGCAGTCAGCGGGGGCGATGCGGGCGATGATCTCGGCGGTTTCCTTCAGGTGCTGGGCGGCGTAGGACATGGTGAAGGGGGCAGGGAGTATGGGATTGAGGGAGTGAGGTGACTTCTCAGCAAAGCGGTGCGGGCACGTGGCTGGAATCGGGAAATGTGGATGGATGGTGGCTGGTCGTGGTCATCCAAGAAGCGACGCGAGGCTTTGGCCGCTTTCCTCATTTCCTCACTCCCTCATTACCTCTCAGAACCGCGTCGAGCTCCCGCAGGCCCTCGTGCGAGCCGATCTCGTAGAACCGCTGGGCGACTTCGTAGCCGGCGAGTTGATCCTCGGCCACAAGGCGGCCGTAGACCGCGGCGAGGTCGACGACCTGGTCGCGCGGGTAGGCGGCGAGCGCCGAGGCGCGCAGCAAGCCGAGACCATAGTCGATGTGGTGCATCTCCGGCAGGTGCGTCCGCTTGTCATAGACGCGGATGTTTCCGTCCTCGAACCACACGTTGCTCGTGTCGTAGCGCCCGCGGTTTTCGTAGACGGTCATCAGGCCCTGCTTGCCGGAGTCGAGGAAGGCGCGGCCCACGGCCGCGTAGTCGATCGGCAGGTAGGAATCTCCGTAGAGCACGTAGAAGCTCTCGCCGAGCCGCGGTAGCGCGCGGATCAGGGCTCCGCCCGTGCCGAGCAGCCGGTCGCCGTCGAACGAATATTCGAGCTGCATGCCCCAGCGTGATCCGTCGCCGTAGTGATCGACGATCATCTCACCGAGGTGACCCACGCAGAGGACGATCCGCGTGAGCCCGGCCTGCCGCAGCAGTCGCAGCTGATGCGAAAAGAAAGGTTCGCCCGCAACCTCGACCAACAGCTTCGGGATCTTTTCGGTGATCGGCCGCAAGCGCGTGGCGAGGCCGCCGGCGAGCAGCGCGACCGGGAGATCATGGACGGGACGGGCGGGCGGTTTGTTCACGGGATCGAGAGGGCGTGTCAGGCTGTCGCCACGGCGAGGAGGTGGTAGGGCAGCTCGAGCCCCTCGGAGGTCCGAATGGGATGAGGCGCATAGTCGAAGACCTCGACCGAGCGGAAATGCCGGCCCAGGACGCGGGCCAGTGTCGGCCGGCTGAAGAAACGGTGATGGTCGGCCTCGAGCATGTGCCACGGCACGGCCGAGACATCCTGCAGGTAGGCGATCAGCTCGGCGTTCGGCACGGAGACGATGAACCGGCGGCGCACGACGCGGCGCACCTCGGCGAGAAACGCATCGAGGTCGCGCACGTGCTCCAGGACTTCGATACAAAGGCCGCATTCGAAGGCGCCTGCCTCGAACGGCAGCGTGCGGCCGTCGACGCGACGATGCGGCAGCCCCATGCGTGCGAGTTCGCGGCAGTCGTCGTCCTTGCGCTCGACGCCGAGCCACGCGTAGCCGGCGGCGAGCAGGTGCCTGCCGTAATAGCCGAGGCCGCAGCCGATATCGATGACCGCGCATGGCGGCGCACCGAGATAGCGCATCAGCAGCGCGAGGCATTCCGGACTGCCCTCGCGCAGCGACGGGCCGGAGCCGAAGACCTGGGAGCGATCCCAGGGCTCGGACTGCGTGTCGGTCAGGGCGGCGCCGAAATGGTTGTGGCGATAGTCCCGCGTGGCCAGCACAACGTTGACTGTGGCGATCGACACGGCTGCGGCGTCGGTCGCCGTGGCGGCGCGCAGCTCGAGCGTGACCGACCGTTCGCCGATGCGGTGGGGCAGTGTGGCCACGACAGTAAACCCGGCCGGCACCGGTGCGGTCAGGCCGTGCGCCGCGCAGACATCCGGACGGTCATAGAGGAGCGTCGTGCCTCCCACGAGGCGATCGCCGTCGTAGGCCTCGACGCGCTGCGCCGCGGACACGCCGCCGGCGAGGACCCACCCGGTGATGGCGACGTGGAGCGGGTCGCACACCGTCTCGGGTGTCGGCCGGTCGATGCAGGCCCGCATGGAATCGCCCGGCATGGAGGTCAGTCCTGCGCCACGATGCGCGTGCCCTCGAAGTCGAAACGGAAGCGCACCTCCTGCAGGCCCCTCTCGCGCATGGCGAGGCGCAGGCGTTTCTTGTCGCCGGCGTAGAACATGAGGAAACCGCCGCCGCCCGCGCCGATGAGTTT
>JACSRI010000161.1 GCA_014879845.1 Opitutaceae bacterium | reverse complement strand
CAGGCCACGCACATGCTCATCGGCATGCCGCTCGCCTCGACCATGGGCCTGCTCGGCTCGCCCAAGAAACCCATGGTCATCCCGTGGCTGCTCAACCGCAACGGCCAGGCCATCTCGCTCAAGGCCGAATGGAAGGGCAAGGTCGGCGCCGACCCCAAGGCGATCAAACCCTTCGCCGAGCAGGCCAAGAAGCTCGGCGAGCCGCTCACCTTCGCCATGACCTTCCCGCCCGGCACGCATGCGATGTGGATGCGCTACTACCTCGCGGCCGGCGGCATCAACCCGGACAAGGACGTCTCCCTTATCACCATCCCGCCCGCGCAGATGGTGGCCAACATGAAGGTCGGCAAGATGGACGGCTTCTGCGTCGGCGAACCGTGGAACGCGCGCGCCATCGCCGACGGCATCGGCTTCACCTCGGTCACCACGCAGGACCTGTGGAAAGATCATCCCGAGAAGGTCTGTGCCTTCACCGCCGAGTTCGCCGAGAAGAACCCGAAGACAGTCAAGGCCGTGCTCAAGGCGCTGCACGAGGCCAGCGTCTGGCTCGACGACATGGCCAACCGACCGGAGCAGTGCGAGATCGTATCGAAACCCAACTACATCAACTGCCCGAAGGAGATCATCCTCGGCCGCCTCCTCGGCCAGCTCGATTACGGCGACGGACGCACGATCACCGACGGGTTCCCCATGCACTTCTCGAGGCGCAACTGCAACTACCCGCAGCCCAAGTTCGCGACCTGGTGGCTCTCGCAGTTCCGCCGCTGGGGCATGGTGTCGGGCGCGCCCGACTACGAGGGCGTCGCCAAGCAGGTGATGCGCGGCGACCTCTACCTCGAGGCCATGAAGGAGATCGGCGTGACCGACCGCGTCCAGGACGACTCCTCGTTCGCGCTCTTCGACGGCAAGGTCTTCGACCCGGCCAGTCCCGAGGCCTACGCGACCTCGTTCGAGGTCCACAGCATGAAAGGCTGACCCATGATCTTCTCGAAACTCAAACTCGACTCGCTCCTCCTGCCGCTCATCGGCGTGGTCGCCTTCGTCGCCCTCTGGTTCGGTCTCAGCGCCACCGTCTCGCCTGACCTGCCCGATCCGACCGCGACATGGGTATCCAGCAAGCCTGTCGTGGTGGAACCCTTCGCCTACCGCGGCGAGATGGACCAGGGCATCCTGCGCTTCACCTGGCTCTCGCTCGTGCTCGTGGCCAAGGGCTACGCCATCGCGCTGATCGTCGGCACGCCGCTCGGCTTCATCCTCGGGCTCTCCAAGGTCGCGACGAAGATCTGCGACCCGATGATCCAGGTGCTGCGCCCGGTCTCACCACTCGCCTGGCTGCCGCTCGGCATGATCCTGTTCATGAAGACGGGCAAAGGCGTATCCGAAATGGCGGCACTGTTCACCATCGCGATCTGCTCGATGTGGCCGACAGTGCTCAACACCGCGGTCGGCGTGCGCTCGATCCCGCAGGATTACCTGAACGTCGCCAAGGTGCTGAAGCTCTCGCGCACGAAGACGCTCTTCAAGGTCCTCGTGCCCGCGACGCTGCCCTACATGTTCACCGGCTTCCGCCTCAGCCTCGGCATCGCCTGGCTGGTGATCGTGGCCGCCGAGATGCTGACCGGACGCCCCGGCGTCGGCGGCTTCCTCTGGCAGCAGTACAACTCGCTCGTCTACGAGCAGATCATCCTCTGCATCCTGACCATCGGCCTCGTCGGCTTCGTCCTCGACCGGCTCATGAGCCTCGTCGAGGCCCGCTTCAAGACCGCGTGATCGTCGCCACGACATTTCCCTCCATGTGGCGCGCCACCCTCCGCGATCGCTCGGTCTGGCTTCGATCGCTCCGCATCGGTCTGCCCGTCGGCGCCCTGCAGATCGCCGTCAACCAGGGTGACCACTGGCTCACCGGCCATGTCACATCCGCCGTGGTGATCAAGACGATCGCCGCCCCCGCCATCAGCATCGGCATCGCCCTCGTCGCCGCCACGGCGACGGTGCGCAGCAAGTCCAAGCACGACGCCTCATGAGTCTTCTCGAAGTCACTTCCGTCAACAGAGGTTTCGGCCCCGCCCACGCGCGGTCCGAGATCCTCGGCAACATCAACCTCTCGATCGAGGAGGGCGAGTTTGTCGCCATCGTCGGCTACTCGGGCACGGGCAAGACCACGCTGATGAGCCTGCTCGCCGGCCTGCTCCAGCCTGACTCCGGCACGATCACGCTCGCCGGCCAGCCCATCACCGAGCCCGGGCCCGACCGGGGCATCGTGTTCCAGAACTACTCGCTGCTGCCCTGGCTCACAGTCTACGAGAACATCGCCCTTGCCGTCGACCAGGTGTTTCCCAGCTGGACCGCGGAGCAGCGCCGCGAGCACATCGAGCGGCACATCGCGATGGTCAACCTCACGCCCGCGCGCAACAAGGTGCCGCGCGAGCTCTCCGGCGGCATGCGCCAGCGTGTATCCGTGGCTCGGACGCTGGCGATGAACCCGAAGATCCTGCTCCTCGATGAGCCGCTCGGCGCGCTCGACGCGCTCACCCGCGCGACGCTCCAGGACGAGATCGCCCGCATCTGGGAGAGCGAGAAGAAGACGGTCGTGCTCATCACCAACGATCCCGACGAGGGCATCTACCTCGCCGACCGCATCATCCCGCTCACCCCCGGTCCGCGCGCCACGCTCGGCCCGTCCATCCCGATCCCGTTGCCGCGCCCGCGCGACCGTGCCGCCATCAACCACGACCCGGCCTTCAAGGCCATCCGCACGCGCGTGCTCGATTTTTTGCTCAGCTTCCAGGAAATGCGCAAAACCACGCTTTCGAAGAATCTTCTCCTCCCTGACCTCGTACCCGAGGATCTGACACGCAGCGGCGGGCCCGGCCTTTTCGCCCCGCGCCGCCGCCCCGTGCGCCGCGGCGAACTCAAGCGCGAGGAGATCGTCGTCCGCTCCTGATCGCGAGGATCCAAACCCATGAGTTCCTACCTCGAAATCTCCAGGGTCACCAAGACCTACACCACGCCGAAGGGTCCCGCGGTGATCGTGAAGGACTTCGACCTGAAGATCGCCAAGGGTGAGTTCGTCTCGCTCATCGGGCACTCCGGCTGCGGCAAGTCCACCGTGCTCTCGATGGTGGCCGGGCTCAATGACATCACCGACGGCGGCATCGTGCTCGCGGGCAAGGAACTCGACGGCCCGGGCCCCGACCGCGGGGTGGTGTTTCAGTCGCCCTGCCTGCTGCCGTGGCTCACCGCTTTCGAAAACGTGATGCTCGGCGTGGACCAGGCCTTCTGGACCGCCGACAAGAGCGAGCGCGCTGCCATCGTCGAGTATTACCTCACGGTCGTCGGCCTGGGCGACTCCATGCACAAGCGCCCGCACGAGCTCTCGCAGGGCATGCGCCAGCGCGTCGGCATCGCGCGCGCGTTCGCGCTCTCGCCCAAGATGTTGCTGCTCGACGAGCCCTTCGGCATGCTCGACTCGCTCACACGCGTGGAGCTGCACGGCGTGCTCCTCGAGCTATGGCGGCGCAATCAGATCACCGCGCTCATGGTCACGCACGACGTCGATGAGGCGATCTTCCTCTCCGACCGCGTGGTCTGCATGACCGACGGCCCCGCCGCCGAGGTCGGCGCGATCCTCCACATTCCCTTCGAGCGCCCGCGCGACCGCAAGGCGCTCATGGAGGATCCCGAGTACTACCGCCTCCGCGAACAGCTCATCGACTTTCTTGAACACCGGGCGCACGAGCGGCCATCGCAGGCCGCCCGCGCGCACCAGCCTGCCCTCGCCACCGCCACCGCGTAACCAGACCAACCTGACAGACCGCACCCACCACCTATGAACGCCAGACACCTCGTCTCGGCGCTGGCCTTTGGCTTGTCCATCGCCGGCGTCACCAGCGCCCTCGCCCAGTACACGCCGCCGCCCCCGCCGCGGCCGTTCCCGGGCTTCGCCAACGAAAAGCTCCGCGCCGACAATCCCTACATGAGCGCCTGGGACATCGCCGTCGGCGGCCGCTTCCGCATCGAGTCGAAGCACAACGCCGGCTTCACCGACGCGGGTTCGAACTGGGACTTCTCCGACCGCCCGCAGGACGACAACGACAACACCTACTCGCTCCTGCGCCTCATGCCGCGCGTCGGCTACACGGACAAGCGCTGGGCCTTCCTCGTCGAAGCACGCACGAGCTACTCGTATGGGGACGAGCGCTACAACGCCGCCGCCCCCGGCGAGGGCCTCGCCGAACGCGACGGGCCCATCGACCTGCACCAGGCCTACCTCTACCTCGGCAATCACAAGGAGTTTCCCGTCTCGCTGAAGCTCGGCCGCCAGGAACTCGTCTACGGCGACCAGCGCCTCGTCGGACACTTTCGCTGGAACAACAACGCCCGCACTTTCGACGCGGCCAAGCTCCGCTGGCAGAACCCGATCTTCGGTGTCGATGTGTTCACCGGAGGCGTGGTCTACAACGCGCATGATGAGTTCAACACCGCAAACTTCGACGACCTCTTCTCCGGCGCGTACTTCAACTTCCCGCGCGTGAGCACGAACAACACGGTCGAGGCCTACGCCTTCGCACGCAACGTCGACCGCGCAATTGTCTGGGACGATTGGTCCGATGTGGCCGCACCGTTCCGCTTCCCCGCGCCACAGGACCTCTACACGCTCGGCCTGCGCTGGAAGTCCAAGCCCGGCGCCTACGGGCCCTGGGACTACGGTTTCGAGCTGATGTATCAGTTCGGCGAACGCACAGCGGTGTTTCCCGCCACGCCGCCGGCTGTCGCCGCGGTCGCGCCGATGCTCGACCACATGGCCTACGCCGTCGTCGTGCAGGGCGGATACACCTGGACCGAACACGCCTGGCAGCCGCGCCTCAGCCTGCTCTACAGCCACGGCTCAGGCGACAAGAGCGCGACTGACGACGAGAGCGGGACCTTCCAGAACCTGTTTCCGACGAACCATCTCTTCTACGGCTACATGGACCTCTCCAGCCTGCAGAACATGCACGACCTGCGACTGGTCTATTCGTTCAAGCCCAAGCCGGTCGTCAGCGTCGCCCTCGAGGCGCACGTGCAGCAGCTCGCGCGCACGACTGACTTCTGGTACAACGTCGCCGGCGTGCCTCGCAATGTCGCCACCGCGGCCAACCCCGTCGGCAGCGGCAACGGCTACCGCATCAACCCGGGCTACGAGAGCCAGCTCGGCTATGAGTTCGACCTCGTCACAGGCTGGGCCTTCGCCACGCACTCACAGGTCGAACTCGGCCTGAGCTACTTCGTCCGCGGCGAGTACATCAAGCAGAGCCTCCGCTCCGTCGGCTCGAGCGACGCAAGCTACATGTACCTGCAGCTCACCACGAACTTCTGAGCCGCCGCGCACCCGCGCCAATGTCATCCAGTACGTGACATCGGCCGGGCCGCGCACCGA
Organism: Opitutaceae bacterium; assembly: GCA_014879845.1. GTDB lineage: Bacteria > Verrucomicrobiota > Verrucomicrobiia > Opitutales > Opitutaceae > JAEWQP01. The sequence continues at coordinate 32,658 of JACSRI010000161.1, read as the reverse complement.
GTCCAAGATCGGGCGAAGCGTCCGACCGGGCCGCGTCAGCGATATGCGTCCGTCCGCGGCTCGGCCAGAGTCCTCGCCCGAGCAACGATCGCCCATCCCGCCAGTCGCATCACGCGCAACGTGATGCGGCTGCGTCGCCTCGGCACCCATGAACTTCGTTCATCGTATCGACCGATTTAATTCGCGGCGGAATTGGGTGCAACCTGATGCCATGGAATGCCCGTTGCTCATGGATGCGCGCCCGTCCATGAACATCGCGCAACTCAAGAAGTCCGGTCACTGGCCCACGCTGCTCACGTCGTTTCTCTACTTCGATGTCAGCTTCATGGTGTGGACGCTCCTCGGAGCGCTCGGCGCGATGATCGCTCCGACGCTCGGGTTGAGCGCGCAGGAGAAGTTCCTCATGGTCTCCACGCCGATCCTCAGCGGTGCATTCCTGCGCATCGTGCTCAGCCTGCTCGTCGACCGCATCGGCACAAAGAAGACCGGCATCCTCGCGCAGCTCGTCGTCATGGCCGGACTGTTCATCGCGTGGCGGGCCGGGATTTCCACGCTCGGCCAGGCGCTGGCGCTCGGCCTGGTGCTCGGCGTGGCCGGGGCGAGTTTCGCCGTGGCGCTGCCGCAATCGGGGCGGTGGTATCCGCCGCACATGCAGGGCGTCGTCCTGGGCCTGGCCGGAGCCGGCAACATCGGTGTGGTCATCGACCACCTCGCGGCGCCGCGCATCGCGCATGCCTGGGGCTGGCAGTCGGTGTTCGGCGCGGCACTCATCCCGCTCGCGCTCGCGTTCGTGCTCTACGTGGCCTTCTCGAAGGAGCCACCCGGCCAGTTCAAGAAGAAGAAACTCGGCGACTATCTTCACCTGCTCAGGGAGCGCGACGCACACTGGTTCTGCTTTTTCTACACGATCAGCTTCGGCGGGTTCGTCGGGCTGGCCACGGCGTTTGCCATCTATTTCCGCGACGAGTTCGGGCTCGCTCCGGTGCAGGCGGGCGAGTTCGCGGCGTTCTGCACGCTGGTTGGCGCGGTCGGGCGTCCCGCCGGTGGCGCGCTCGCCGACCGGCTCGGAGGCATCCGCTCGCTCGGGGTGTTCTACTCGGTGGCCGGCATGGCGATGGTCGTGGCCGCGCTCTCGCACCACCTCTGGGTCTGCGGCGCGGCATTCTTCGTGGCCTCCGGGGCGTTCGGCATGTGCAACGGCTCGGTCTTCCAGCTCCTGCCTCAGCGCTTCGCGAAGGACATCAGCGTGATGACCGGGCTGGTGGGATGCGGCGGTGGAGTCGGCGGTTTTCTGCTCGGCATGCTCTTCGGCTCGTCCAAGGAGCACACCGGCAGCTACCTCACGGGCATCCTCTTCTTCGCGGGACTGTGCGCAGTCGCGCTCGTCGGCCTCAAGCTCGTGAAAACGCGCTGGCGCACGACCTGGGGCGCCGTAGCCGCCGCGCGGATTTGAGCACACCGGCGTCACCGGAGGGCGACTTGCGGCGGAGAGCCGCCTCGACACCCGCGGTCGGCCAGGCCATCGGTGGTCGGTCGTGCCCGTGCCACCCCGCGCTGCCATGAAGATCCAGACCTCGAGCCACGGAGCCCCGCGCACTCCGTCCTCGCCGGGCGAGGATGCCTGGCGCGTCCAGCAACGCGAGGGCTGCCTCGTCGCTGCACTGGCCGACGGCATGGGCAGCGCGCGACTCGGCGGCGAGGCGGCGCGCCGCGCGGTCGAGATGATCACCGACTACCTCGTCGGCCGCCCGCAGGGCTGGAGCGCACGCCGCGCCCTCATCGAGTTCGCCGCGCGGATCAACCGCGTGCTCTACATGGAGTCGCAAGTCCAGCACGGCACGCCGGAGCTGATGTGCACGCTGAGCGTGGTGGCGATCGAAGGCGGCATGCTCTACGGATTGAACGTCGGCGACTCGCCCGTGTTTCTGCGGCGCCGCGACTCGCTCGTGCGCCTGTCCGAGGATCACATCGTGGCCGAACCGGGCATGGAGCACGTGCTCACCCGCGCGCTCGGCGCCTCGGTCGACCTGGAGCCGCACCTCTTCGAGACATCGGTCGACGCCGGCGACATCGTGCTGCTCTGCAGCGACGGCGTGAGTCGCGTCCTCGACGATCGGATACTCGCTGGCCTCCTTGCCCGCCGCGCCACCGCGCGCACGCTCGTGGCCGCCGCCCAGGATGCAGTCCGCGAGCACCCGGAGCGCGCCGACGACGCAAGCGCCGTCGTCCTCGAGGTGATCGAGAGCGGCCGGCACGGTGGCGGGTTCGAGCGCCTCGTCGAGGTGGCGCCCGCACTGCGCCCCGGCGACCGGGTCGACGATCTCACCCTCGTGCGGCCGCTGCAGGACGGCGCGCGCATCTGGGAGGCGCGCCGACCCGACGGCTCGCGCGTGGTGGCGAAATTCCCGTCGCTCGACGCCGCCGGCGACGGGGCCCGGCGTGATGCCTTCGCGCACGAGGCGTGGCAGGCCGCGCGGCTCGAGTCCGACGATTTCGTGCGCGGCGCCATCCCGACCGCGGGCTCGCTGCGCTACTACACGATGGAGTTCGTCGACGCGCCCACATTGCGCGAGGTCCTGCGCGACAAGCCGCTCGCCGTCGAGGAGGCGGTCGCGCTCGGCGCCTTCCTGCTGCGCTGCGGGCAGGCGCTGCTGGAGCACGACATCGTGCACGGCGACATCAAGCCCGAGAACATCCTCGTCCTGCGCGCAGGCGACGGCGCGGCCGCGCGTGGCGGCCAGGGCACGCGCTTCAAGCTGCTGGACCTCGGCAGCGCGGCCGAGGTGTTTTCCGTCACCACGCGCGCGGGCACGCCCAGCTACCTCGCGCCGGAGCGGTTCCGCGGCGCCGCCGCCGGCGAGCGCACCGAACTCTACGCCATCGGCGTGACGCTCTACGAGACCCTGACGCGCCTGTATCCGTACGGAGAGGTCGAACGATTCCAGACGCCGCGCTTCGAACACCCGCCGCGCCGGCCGACCACACTCAATCCCGCGGTGCCTCCGTGGCTCGAGGCCATCGTCCTGCGCGCCCTCTCGCCCGACCCGGCCCGCCGTTACCAGGCCTACTCGGAAATGGCCTTCGACCTCGCGCATCCGGCCCAGGTGGCACCTTTCTACCGCAAAGACGCACCCCTGCTGGAGCGCAATCCCCTCCTGTTCTACAAAGCGCTGTGCCTGGTGCTGCTGCTCGGGAACATCGCCCTGTTGATCGCCCTGACCCGCAGGTGAGCGAACGATGAACTCTGTTCATCGCAACGCTCGAAACAATTCACGGTGTCGATTGCGCAAACCCCACCTCTGGCATCGCCGTTGCTAAATTCGGGGCGTGCCCGACGTCCTCGACACCATTCCCGGTTCCACCGCGTTTTCTCCGTCCCAGAAGGAGTACCTTCAGGGTTTCATGGCTGGCGTCGCGGCCTCCGGACAGTGGCCCTTCACCGGTCACACCGCGGCCGGCACCTTGACCGTCGACCCGGCCGTCGCCGTGTCCGGCAACCTCGCGAATCCGCCCGCTGAGGACACGGTCTTCGGCACCCCGCTCTCCGAGCTCTGCAAGGAGGAGCGCTGGAAACACGACGAGAATCCGCTCGACGCCTGGGAGCGCCTGCTCGCCCACGCCGAGGCAGACAAGACTCCCGACGCGGAAAACATCTACCGTTTCAAGACGCACGGCCTGTTCTATGTCGCTCCGGCCCAGGACAGCTTCATGATCCGGCTGCGCGTGCCGGCCTGCGAGATCAGCGCGCACCAGTTCCACGGGCTGGCCAATCTCGCGGCCGAGCTCGGCGGTGGCTATGTCCACGTCACCACGCGCGGCAACCTCCAGATCCGCGAGTTCCCCCCGCGCAGCCTGGTGAAGGTCCTCACGCGCGTGCAGGAACTCGGGCTGACCTCGCGCGGCGCCGGCGCCGACAACATCCGCAATATCACGGCGTCGCCGGATAGTGGATTCGCGCCAGATGAGTTGATCGACGTGCGCCCTTACGCGAAGGCGCTCCACCACTACATCCTCAATCACCGCGACCTCTACGGCCTGCCGCGCAAGTTCAACGTCGCCTTCGACAGTGGCGGATCGATCTCCGCCGCCGCCGACACCAACGACATCGGGTTCTTCGCCGTGCGTGTGACCGACCGCTCGATCTCAAATCTCAAATCTGAGATCTCAAATCCGCCCGCCCCGGGCGTGTACTTCCGGGTGATGCTGGGCGGTATCACCGGCCACAAGGATTTTGCCCGCGACACCGGCCTGCTCATCCGGCCCTCCGAGGCCGTCGCCGTCGCCGCTGCCATGATACGCGTCTTCGCGGAGCACGGCGACCGCACCAACCGCAAGAAGGCGCGCCTGAAGTACCTGCTCGAGGGGTGGGGCGACGCGAAGTTCATCGACGAGACGGCGAAGCGCCTCGCCTTCCCGCTCGGTCGCCTGCCGATCGACGGCTGCGAGCCACGCCGGCCCGTCGAGAAACATGCCTGGCTGGGTGTGCGTCGCCAATCCCAGTCCGGGAAGAACTCGCTGGGCATCGGCATCCCCGTCGGCCGCATGTCATCCAAGCAGATGCACGGACTCGCCCATCTCGCCGAAACCTACGGCACGGGGGAACTGCGGCTCACGGTGTGGCAAAACGTGATCGTGCCGCACATCGCCGACGCCTTCGTCGAGACCGTGCGCCGCGCGGCGATCCGGCTGGGTTTTTTCACCGAAGCCTCGTCCGCTGCCGGCGGGATCATCGCCTGCACCGGCAACAAGGGCTGCAATTACGCCGCCAGCGACACCAAGGGCCACGCCACCGCGCTCTTCAAGCACCTGCACCAGAAGTTCCCCGAGCTGCAGTCGCCGGTGAACATCCACTTCACCGGCTGCGCGCACTCCTGCGCCCAGCACTACTGCGGCGACATCGGCTTCATCGGCGCCAAGCTCGCCGACGGCTCCGAGGGTTACCACATGGTGGTCGGCGGAGGCATGGACCACGAGCAGGGCATCGCCCCCGAAGTGCTCAAGGGTGTGCGCGCCTCCGAAGTCAACGCCACGGTCGACAAGCTCCTCGCCGCCTATCTCGCCTCGCGCACGACCGGCGAGACCTTCGTGCAGTGGTCGCGCCGCCACACGGTCGGCCAGCTGCAGGAGAAGCTCAGCGCCTGAGCCGCGGCTCACCCGGAGGGTTCGCCCTGCCCACAAATCCCGCCATGTCTTCCGCTCCCTTCATTCCAGACTCCGCTCCCTTCACCGCTGAGCAGCGCGCCTGGCTCAACGGCTTCTTTGCCGGCGTGTTCTCACGCAGTCAAGCCGGCGCGGCAGCCGTTCCCGCCGCGCCGGCGCTGATGCCGCTCACGATCCTCTGGGGATCGCAGACCGGCTCGTCCGAGGCGCTGGCCAAACGCGCGGCCAAGGAAGCCGGCAAACGCGGCTTCGCCGCCACGCTGCTCGACATGGGCTCAGTCGACGCCCCGCGCCTCGCCACCGAGAAGAACGTGCTCGTGATCACCAGCACCTACGGCGATGGCGAGCCTCCGGACAACGCGAAGGCACTGCACGCGGCGCTCCGCACCGACATCGCCTCATCACTCACGAATGTGCGCTTCAGCGTCTGCGCGCTGGGCGACTCGAACTACGTCCACTTCTGCCAGTGCGGGAAGGACTTCGATGCCTTCCTCGAGAAACGCGGCGCCACCCGCGTCGCCCCGCGCGCCGACTGCGATATCGACTACGAGGAGAAGTTCACCACGTGGCTCGTCGCGGCGCTCGGCGGCTTCGGTGCCTCCACGCCCTCGGCAGGCGCGCTCTCAATCGGCAATCGAGAATCCCAAATCGACAATGGCTCGGCGTTCAGCCGAGCCAATCCCTTCCCCGCTCCGCTCCTCACCGTGCGCCGGCTCAATGGTGATGGCTCGGCCAAGGAGGTGAACCACGTCGAGTTCTCGCTCGAGGGTTCCGGTCTCTCCTACGAGGCGGGCGACGCGCTGGGTGTCTACCCGCACAACTGCCCCGGGCTGGTCAATGACGTGCTCGCCGCCATCGGTTGTGATGGCGAGGAGGCGGTCATCTCGCCTGTCGGCGGCGGCGACGTCCCGCTGCGTCGCGCGCTCACGGAATTCTACGACCTCGGCAAACCCACGCCGGAGTTGCTCCAAGCGATCGGCACACCCGTCGGTGCGCACCATGTCATCGACGCGCTTGCGACCACCGGCGGCCTCGCGCTCAAGCCCGCCGACCTGCTCGCGCGCCTCAAGCGCCTGCAGCCGCGCCTCTACTCGATCTCGTCCTCACCCAAGGCCCATCCCGGTCAGGTCCACCTGACCGTCGGCGCCGTGCGCTACGAGCTCGCCGGGCGCGCGCGCAAAGGCGTGTGCTCGACCTTCCTCCCCGAACGTGGGGCCGCGCTCGGCACGGTCGGCGTGTTTGTGCATGCGAACAAGGCGTTCCGGCCCCCGGCCAATCCCGACGCACCCATGATCATGGTGGGCCCGGGCACCGGGATCGCACCGTTTCGCGCCTTCCTCGAGGAGCGCCGCGCCATCGGCGCGCGAGGGAAGAACTGGCTCTTTTTCGGCGACCAGAAGGAAGCCTCGGATTTTCTCTACCGCGAGGAACTCGACGCGATGCGCGCCGACGGCACGCTCACGCGTCTCGACCTCGCGTGGTCGCGCGACCAGGCCGCGAAGATCTATGTGCAGAATCGCATGCTCGAGCACGCGAAGGAGCTCTTCGCATGGCTGGACCAAGGCGGAAGTTTCTACGTCTGCGGCGACGCCTCGCGCATGGCCAAGGATGTCGATGCCGCGCTGCACAAGGTCGTCGAGGCCGCCGGCGGGAAGACCACCGAGGGCGCCGTCGAGTACGTGAACGCCCTGCGCGCCGCCAAACGCTACCAGCGCGATGTCTACTGAAGTGGAGGTAGCAAGTAGCACGGAGCGGGTTGCGAGCATGGCCTCGCCGCCACGCGCGCCGTCGCTGCATGAATTCCTCGACGAACTCCTCGCCGAGCAGCAGCGCCTGCAGACTCCAATCGCGCGATTCGGGGCGCTCGACCGCTCGGACTTCGGCATTCCGCATTCGGCAGTTCATACCGACCTCATCCCTCTCTCTGCTCCGGTCCCCGGCGAGCAATACGCCTTCGAGGTCGATCTCGACGCCTGCTCCGGCTGCAAGGCCTGCGTCGCCGGCTGCCACTCGCTCAACGGCCTCGACGAGGAGGAGACGTGGCGCGAGGTCGGCCTCGTCCTTGGCGGCGATGCCGCGTATCCGTTTCAGCAGACGATCACGAGCGCCTGCCATCATTGCGAGGACCCCGGCTGCATGAACGGCTGCCCGGTCCTCGCCTACGAGAAGGACCCGGTCACCGGCATCGTCCGCCACCTCGACGACCAGTGCATCGGGTGCAGCTACTGTATCCTGAAGTGCCCGTACGACGTGCCGAAGTTCTCCAAGCGCCTCGGCATCGTGCGCAAGTGCGACATGTGCCATGGCCGCCTCGCCGCGGGCGAGGCGCCGGCCTGCGTGCAGGCGTGCCCGACGCACGCGATCAAGATCACGAAGGTGACGGCTTCTCTTGGCAGGGAGGCCTCGCCGAGGCCGCCGTTCGCTCGCGCTACCGATGCATCCAACGCGGATGCCTTGGCGAGGCATCCCCGCCCTCAACCCACGTTCCTGCCCGTATTCCCCGACCCAGCCATCACCCGCCCGACCACACGCTACGTCTCGAGGCGTCCGCTTCCGGCCAACCTCCGTGCCGCGGATGCGGATACGCTCCGTCCGCAACCCCCGCACTGGCCGCTCGTGGTCATGCTGGTGCTCACGCAGGTGAGTATCGGGGCGCTGCTCTCACATCTCGTCGCGGCGCGTCCAGACGCACTGCGCTACGCTGCGATCTGCGGACTGTTTGGCATCGCAGCCAGCGTCGCCCACCTCGGCCAGCCGCTGCGCGCGTGGCGCGTGTTCCTGGGTCTGCGTCGCTCGTGGCTCTCGCGCGAGGCGGTTCTCTTTGGTGCGTATCTGCCGGCCCTTCTCGTGGCGGCGGCTGCTTCGCTTCTGGCCGTGGATTATCGCTTCCTGACACTGGCCGCGCCGGTCGCCGGCACGATCGGCGCAGCCTCCGTCTTCTGCTCGATGATGATCTATATCGATACGCGCCGCCGGTTCTGGCGCGCGCCGCTCACGGCACTGCGCATGGGCGGCACGGTCGCCGTGTTCGCCCTTGGGTTCTCGCTCCCGCTCGCCGCCGCACTGGTCCTTGCCGCAAAGCTGGGGGGCGAGGCCCTTTCGTTTATCGGACGTTCTCCTTCAGCCCGACTGCAGCGCGGGCCGCTGCGGTCCGCGACCGCTCTTCGCCTCACGCTCGGCGCCATGGCCGTCGTCGGTCTGGTGTTCGCGCCCACCCTGGGACTCGGCCTGGCACTCGCAGGCGAACTGGCGGAGCGTTATCTCTACTTCCGCGCGGTCGATGCACCAAAGATGCCGGGGGTCTCAACCAACTCTGTCCTGAATTGAACCACAGAGGACACAGAGAGCACCGAGGTCCAAGCCGACGAGTCACCGGTTTCCGCCTCTTCTATCTGTCTGTGCCCTCTGCGTCCTCTGTGGTTCCAATCCGATCCTCCCGATGACCACCACGCTCACGAAGCTCCTGCGCGCGCACACAGGCCCGATGACGAGCGAACTCGTGCAGCGACCCGGTGAGTTCGGGCTCGGGCGCATCCCCGAGCGCCTCGCACCCGCCGCGGTCACGCACTCGGTCTGCGGCTTTTGTGCGACAGGCTGCAGCCTGAAGGTCCATCTCGGCGCCGACGGCTCCGCGATCAACCTGTCGCCGCAGGTCGACTACCCGGTCAACCTCGGCATGGCTTGCCCGAAGGGCTGGGAGGCGCTCACTCCTCTCGCCGCGCCCGACCGCGCGACCACGCCACTGCTGCGCAATCCGCTCAACGGGCAGCTGGAGCCCGTCGACTGGCCGCGCGCGCTGCAGACCTTCGTCGCGCGCATGAAGGCGATCCAGGCCGCGCACGGGAAGCGCAGCATCGCCTTCCTCTCCACCGGGCAGATCCCGACCGAGGAGATGATGTTCCTTGGCTCGCTCTTCAAGTTCGGCATGGGCGGGCTGCATGGCGACAGCAACACGCGCCAGTGCATGGCCACCGCCCACGTCGCCTACAAGCAGGCCTTCGGTTTCGACGCGCCGCCCTACACCTACGCTGACTTCGAAGAGAGCGACGTCCTCGTCTTCGTCGGGGCGAATCCCGCCATCGCGCACCCGATCATGTGGCAGCGGGTCATGCGCAACCGGAGAAGTCCGCAGATCATCGTCGTCGACCCGCGCCGCACCGAGACGGCGATGTGCGCCACGCGACACGTCGCGATCCAGCCCAGGGGCGACCTCTGGCTCTTCTACGGTATCTCGCACGCGTTGATCGCCCGCGGCCTGATCGACCGAGCGTTTGTCGAGACGCACACGACGGGCTTTGAGTCCTTTGCCGCGTTTCTCGACGACTACACGCCCGAGGCCTGCGCGCCGCGCTGCGGTGTGTCCGCGGAGGACATACGCGATCTCGCCTCGATCATCGCCGCGGGCAAGGCCGTGTCGTTCTGGTGGACGATGGGGGTGAACCAAGGACACGAGTCGACGCGCGTCGCGCAATCGCTGATCAACCTCGCGCTCATCACCGGCAACATCGGCCGCCCAGGCACCGGCGCCAACTCGATCACCGGCCAGTGCAACGCGATGGGTTCGCGCCTCTACGCCAACGCCACCTCGCTGCTCGGCGGCCGCAGCTTCGAAGAGGTGCAGCACCGCGCCGACGTCGCCTCGATCCTCGGCTTTTCCGAAGCCCACATCCCGCGGGAAAACTCGTGGGCCTACGACCAGATCATCGACGGCATCGAGCGCGGCGCGATCCGCGGCCTCTGGGTCGTCGCGACCAATCCCGCCCACTCGTGGATCAACCACGGCCGCTTCAAGGCGCTGCGCGACCGGCTCGAGTTCCTCGTCGTGCAGGACATGTACACGACGACCGAAACCGCCCGCGCCGCCGACCTCATCCTGCCCGCCGCCGGCTGGGGCGAGAAGGAAGGCACGTTCATCAACTCGGAGCGTCGCATCGGCGTGACGCGAAAAGTAGCGCGTGCGCCCGGGCAGGCCCTGAGCGACTTCGCCATCCTTCAGCTCATCGCGCAGGCCTGGGGCTGCGGCGAGATGTTCCGCACGTGGTCGTCGCCGGAGGCGGTGTTTCAGACCATCAAGGAGCTCTCGCGCGGCCGGCCCTGCGACATCACGGGCATCCGTGATTACGCCCACCTGGATGAGGCCGGCGGGATCCAGTGGCCGTGGCCGGAAACGCGGAATGGCCTGACCCCGGACTCAGCCAATTCAGATCACTCCGCACTCCGCACTCCGCACTCCGCACTCCAGGAGCGTCGCTTGTTTGCCGACGGCCGCTTCTTCACCGCCGACGGTCGCGCCAGGATCCTCTTCGATCCGCCGCGGCCGGCGCCGGAAATGCCGGACGAGACTTTCCCGTTCTGGCTGAACACGGGGCGCGGATCCTCGGCGCAGTGGCACACCGGCACGCGCACGAACAAAAGCGACGTGCTGCGCAAGCTCGCGCCCCGATCCGTCTACGTGGAGATCAATCCCGAGGACGCCGACCGCCTCGGCATCGAGCCGGGTGGAACCGTCGTCGTGCGCTCGCGGCGCGGCGGACTGCGCGCGGCGGCGTTGCTCACAGCGACCGTCCAGCCTGGCCAGGTCTTCGTGCCGATGCACTTCGACGGCGTGAACCAGCTCACCTTCCCCGCCTTCGATCCACACTCGCGCCAGCCGAGCTACAAGGCGTGCGCGGTGGCGGTGGAGCGGGCGGATGAAGGCTGAATTTGAACCACAGAGTTCACAGAGCGCACAGAGACCCGAACCGAGAGAAGGTGGAAACGCCCGGACCTGGAAGTCCCAGTACCTTTCTGCCTCATCCACCTCTCTCTGTGATCCCTGTGTCCTCTGTGGTTCAACCTGCCTGAGCCACTGCAATTCGCCTAGAACACAAAGTCCACCTGCACCCAGAATTTGGTGACGTCGGGGAGCGTGGAGTCGCTGTTGAAGGACGCGGCCTTGGCCAGGGTCGTGAACTGCTTGTTGATCTTCCAGCTCACGAGCAGGTCCCATTCGTCGCCGAGGTCGTCACCGAGGTCGGTCTCGAACTGGTGGTAGAGCGCCGTGACCGTCCAGCCGCGCGGGAGCGTGGCGTTGGCCTTGAGGTAGAGGTCCTCGAGACCGGCATTGGGTGTATTCAGGAAGACGTCGGCCCAACCGTTGAAGGCGTGGAGCGTGGCGAGCGGCGTCTTGAAACCGACGTTGTTGTCCGTGCCGAGCACCTCGTAGCCGAGCAGCCCGGTGACCATGTCGGTGCCGGCGCCGAACTCGCCGAGCAGGTAGTCGTTGCGGTAGCTGAACGTGCTGGAGCCATAGTCGCTCTGCGTGGCGTACTCGGCGCGGTAGGCGAGGTTGAAGTCCTCGCCCATCTCGCGCGTGCCCGCGAAGCTGATACCGTAGGTCGCGCAGCTGTTCGCGGCGGAGTTCTCGAAATCGAGCAGGTAGATGTAGCCGGCGAGCGTGCCGCCGGGGATGCCGGTGGTGCTCGCGTTGATCAGGTGCGAATCGGAGTCCCACGTGCCCTGCGGGTGCTCGTGGCCGAAGACGCGGTTGATCTGCCAGAGGTAGGCGTAGTTGAGGGTGAGCTTGTCGACCGTCTTGTCGGTGATGCCGACCGCGTCGAAGGTCTGCATATTCTGGCGCCAGGCGACGTCGCCGACGAAGCGCTGGTTGTCGAGGACGAGGCGCTGGCGGCCGACCTTCACGTCGGTCTTGTCGAGCGTGGTGCCGAGCCAGACCTGGTTGACCTCGGTCGTCTCGGGGTCGGCGATCACGGTCTTGCCGGCGCCGCCGGGGTTGAGGCCGGATTGATTGTAGGAGTCGGCATCGAGTGCGCTGATATCCTCGAACTCGGCGGAGAGCTTGAAGCCGTGGAAGGCGCCGGTGGTGTAGCCGAGACGCGTGCGCAACGTCACGGCATCGGAGGGCTCGAGGTTGCTCTGATCCGCATTCTCCCAACGGGCGCGCAGGTTGAGCGAGAGCTTGCCGGATTTGAGCGCGTCGACGAATGCGCCCTCGGAGGCGGGCGCAGCCGGGGCGGCGGCAGGGACCGTGGGCTTCTGCGCGGGCTCGGCCGCGGACAGGCCCGCGGCGGCGAGCGAAACGATCAATCCGCCGAAAGCGCGGCGGAGCATGCGAGTGGATGTGGTTTGCATACGGGAAATGCGAACAGCGCGCGGGAGCTACTTCTTGCGCACGAAGACGGCGAGCGTCGTGTCGCGCATGTAGTCCTCCCACTGCTTGCTCATCTCGACGATGTCGTCGTGCATCGGGCACGGATCGCCGACGCCGCACCACTTCGGGCCGAACGGGCACATCACGCCCTCCGACTCCTTCTCGAAGCGCGCGCAGATGTCGGCGAGCGAGATCTCGCGCGGCGCCCGGGCGAGCCAGTAGCCGCCACCCGGTCCGCGCGTGCCGTTGACCAGGCCCGCGGTGGAGAGGATGGAAAGCACCTTGGCGACGAGCGGCTGCGGAAGTTTCCTTGCCTTCGCCACATCCTCGGAGCTGAGCCGGGTCTTGCCGGCGTCGAAACGCTCGGCGAGCAGGCTCATGGCTGAGATGGCGGTCTGGGCGGTTTTTCCACAGCGAAGCATTTCCGGAGGGGATGGTGGGACGGACGAGGCCGAGCGGTCAATGCGTCAGCCGGCTTTCTTCCACGGCGTACCCGTGGCCTCGAGGCCGCGCGGGCCAGCGAGGATGGGCAGGCCGATCTTGAGCGCCACGGTATAGACGAGCAGCCCGAACGCCCAGATGCCGGCGCTGATCTGCCACTCGATCACGCTGGGTGCGTATTCAACAACCTCATGCAGCGTCGAAGGGATGAAACCCGGGATGATCAGGCCCATGCCCTTCTCGATCCACACCGCCACGAAGGCGAGCACGCAGGCGACCGTCAGCTGGGCGGGGTGCTTCGCCACGCCGGGCCGCAGGAGGAGGACGGCCGCGACCACGCCGAAGATGACTGACGTCCAGATCCACGGCACCAAGCCGTCGGCCCCGTGGAGCCCGAAGTAGAGGTAGCGCGCCGCCGCGGTGTGGCTCGAGCCGCTGTAGAACTCAGTGAACACCTCGGAGGCGACCATGAGCAGGTTGATCAGAATCGTCACCCGCATGATGTTCGCGAGAATCGCGACCGGCCGATCGCCGATATGCACGCGCCCGAATCGGCGGAGCACGTGGAGCGCCACGATGATGAAGGCTGGCCCGGAGACGAAGGCGGAGGCGAGAAAGCGCGGCGCGAGCAGCGCGGTGTTCCAGAACGGCCGGCCGCCGAGGCCGCAGTAGAGAAACGCCGTCACGGTGTGGATCGACACCGCCCAGATGATGGAAAGGAAGACAAACGGCACATACCAGCGCGGCTCCGGCCGGCGGCCTAGGAAACGCATGTAGAGCAGGTAACCGCAGATGTGCAGGTTGAGCGCCAGGTAGCCGTTGAGCACGATCACGTCCCAGGTCAGCATCGAGACCGGCCAGTTGAACTCACCGAGGCCGGGGATGATGTGCCAGAAGCGATCGGGCCGCCCGAGATCGACGACGACGAACGCGATGCACATCGCGATGGCCGCGATGGCGAGCATCTCGCCCACGATCACGACATCGTGCATCTCCTCGTCGTGGTAGAGGTAGGCGGGGATGACCATCATCACGCCGCCGGCGGCGAGCCCGACCATGAAGGTGAAGTTCGCGATGTAGAGGCCCCACGACACGTGGTCGGTCATGGCGGTGACGATCATGCCGTCGCGCACCTGCGTGGACCAAGCGTTGAGCCCGACGAGCGCCACGGCGGTGAGCAGCGTCATCCACGCATAGAACCAGCCGGAGCCGTCGGTGGCGTCGACGATCACGCGCCAGAGGAAACGAAGGTATCCCGCGAAGTGTCCGCGTGCGGTCGGGTGCGACACTGGTGCGGAGGGTGAGACGGGTGTGGCTGGGGTCATGGGAGGTGTGCCGGTAGGGCGCGCTCTCCGAGCGCGCCGCGTACGCGCGACGACATCCGCGGCGCGCTCGGAGTGCGCGCCCTACCGTCGGACGACGAAGGCGACCAGTGACTACTCATCGAAGAAGTAGAAAAAGCTCGGCCGCGTGCCGAGTTCCTCCTTGAGCACGAACACGCGCTTGTTCGCCAGCACGCGGCGGATCTCGGAGTTGGGATCGAGCAGGTTTCCGAATACGCGCGCACCGGTCGGGCAGGCCTCGAGGCAGGCGGGCAGCTTTCCGTTGCGCGTGCGGTGCAGGCAGAACGTGCACTTTTCCATCACGCCTTGCGGGCGGATGCGGTTGGAAAGGTAGGCTTGGACGGGGTTGATCTCCTCGGCGGGGATCTGCGGCTTGGTCCAGTTGAAGCGGCGGGCGTGGTAGGGGCACGCGGCCTCGCAGTAGCGGCACCCGATGCACCAGTTGTAATCGATGACGACGACGCCGTCGTCCTCCTTCCACGTCGCGTCGACCGGGCAGACGTTCACGCAGGGCGGCCGGTCGCACTGCTGGCACTGCACCGGCATGTAGTATTTGTCCGGATGCGGAACCGGGTGCGTGTAGTTGACGTTGCCCTGCTCGAGGTCGTTCGTGCCCTTCTGCATCTCGAGGACGCGGATGTAGGAGTTGCCCGACGGCCGGTCGTGGTTGTTCTCGACGTGGCAGGCCTGCGCGCACTTGCGGCAGCCGATGCAAATGGAGAGGTTGAGGGCGTAGCCGAACTTCACGCCCTCCTGCGGGCGCGCGTCGGAGATCTCCACGTCGGCGCCGTAGTCGCGCTTGGTCTCCGCCTCGAGGCGCGCCATGATGCGCTCCAGCTCGTCGCTCGAGAGCTTGCGGTAGTGCTTCTGGAGAAACTCGTCGACCGACTGGTCCGCGGTCCAGCTCACGATCGGGGCGATCGCCTTGGCGAAGGCGGCGGCGCCAAGCGTGGCACCCGCGACCTTGAGCGCGGTCCTGCGCGTCATCCCGCCCTCGGGGGACGGGGCGCCCTCGGCGGGCGCGGGATCGTCAGTGCTGGGCGGCATGGGAGGAAGTCTCGTGCGTCTCGGCGGCGCTGCGCTCGAGCTGCTGGCGTGCACCGCGGTCCCGCGGCGGGAAGACGGGCCGCACCTGCGGGTAGGCGGGCGCATGGACATCGTGGCAATCCGTGCACGTGTTGCGCACGCGTCCACCCACGCGGAGATCCCAGTGGCCGGTCATGCCGCCGTGCGAGCCGTTGAGGTAGTCGCGGTACTGCGGACCGTGACACTGCGCGCAGAGTTGCACCGTATTCGGGTACTCGAGCGCCGTGCCGTCGGCGCGGCGCAGCGTGTCGTAGTTGGCGGCATTGTGGCAGCTGAGGCAGCTCAGGCCGCCATGCCGGTACTGCAGGCCCTGGTGAAACTCATTGAGCGCCTCCGCGCTGGCGTTGGTCACATCGGGCCGACGGGTCGCGTGACAGGTCGAGCAGGATACCATGGCCGGCACGCCGCCGGTCTGCGGCAACGTGGCCATGACCTTCGGCGTGGCCGGACCGGGACGGACGTGGACGGGGTGGAGCGTCGGCGAGGCGTCGGCGACACCCGGGGCGCCGGTGGCAGTCTGCCCACCGGAAGCGCCGTCACCCGGCGCGGCGCGCAGGAGCCAGGAGGCGCCGAGCAAAGCCACCAGCGCGAGGGCAGCGAAACTCGAGCGGAGGACGACGTGCTTCCGGGGCATCACGCCACGAGACAATCGGACTTTGCCGCGCCTATTCAAGAATAAACTGTCTTTTATTCTTGAGTCATCCCGTCCGCCGGCGATGATGGAGCCGATGTCGGCCTCGCTTTCCACTGCACCCACATCGGTGCTGGGCCTCGCCCTGACCTTTGATCCTACCGCGCCGGAGTTGCCGGAGACCCTGGCGACACTGCGCGCGCGCCCGGGCCTGGTGCTCGAGGAGCCGCAGATGCCGTTTGCCGCGCTGGCGCTTGAGACGACCGATCCGCGCGGCGACCACGCGTGGCTCGAGTCGCTCGCGGGCGTGCTCGCGGTCGATGTGGTTTTCGTCGAGGTGCTCGCCGAGGAGGCGCTTGCCGGCCACCGGCGCGGACCGCGCCGGCGTCGCTCGCGTGACCCGCTCGACGACGCACCGCTCCCCGACTCCGGCCCGGCGACCGAGGCCGATCCCGATTTCCCATCCGCCTGAGACGCGTTCCGAGCACCCGGCGACCGTCCGCCTCAGATTCTTCCGCCCCGCAGTCCTTCATCCTTTCCCCGTCCGCCCCGCCATGCACTTCGATCGTCGCGACTTCCTCCGCACCTCCGCCCTCGCCGCCGCCACGGCCGTCGTCTCCCAGCGCCTCGGTGCCACCACGTCGACCGCCGCCGCCGAGGCCGCCGGTCCCACGACCACGCCCGACGGCATCCGCTGGGACAAGGCGCCCTGCCGCTTTTGCGGCACCGGCTGCCACGTGCGCGTGGGTGTGCGCGACGGCCGGGTCGTCGCCATCCAGGGCGAGCGCCTCGCCGAGGTGAACAAGGGACTGCTCTGCGTGAAGGGCTACCATGTCGGCGGCATCCTTTACGGCCGCGACCGCCTCACCCAGCCGATGCTGCGCCGCAACGGCGTGCTCGAGCCGATCGCCTGGAGCGAGGCGATCGAGATCATCGCCCAGCGCATCATGGCGCGGCCCGAGACGTTCGCCATCTACGGCAGCGGCCAGTGGACGGTGCCCGAAGGTTATGCCGCGCAAAAGCTGATGAAGGGCGGCCTCTCGAACAACCACATCGAGCCCAACGCCCGCCTCTGCATGGCGTCGGCAGTAACCGGATACCTCTCCGTCTACGGCGTCGACGAACCCGCCGGCTGCTACGACGACCTCGACGCCGCTGACGTCGTCATCCTCTGGGGCAACAACCCCGCCGAGATGCACCCGATCCTCTTCTCGCGCATCATCGACCGCCGGGCCCGCGGCGAGAAGATCACGATCATCGACATCGGCACGCGCCGCACGCGCACGACGGAGTACGCGGACGAGTATCTCGAGTTCCAGCCGCAGAGCGACATGGCGATCGCCAACGGCATCGCCCACTTGCTCATCGCGAACGGGACGTGGGACCAGGAGTTCGTCAGCAGGCACTGCAATTTCCGCGGCGACAACCAGCCCCTCGACCTCAACGGCAAGGCCATCACCTTCGACGAGTACAAGGCGCTGGTGGCGCCCTACACGCCCGAGTTCGTGGAAAAGATCTCCGGCGTGCCGGCCGCGAAGATCCGCATGCTCGCCGACCTCTTCGGCCGCCGCGACGTGCGCATCACCAGCCTCTGGTGCATGGGCATGAACCAGCACACGCGGGGCACGGCGATCAACCGCCTCGTGCACTCCGTGCACCTGCTCAGCGGTCACTTCGGCCGCCCCGGCGACGCGCCCACCTCGCTCACCGGCCAGCCGTCGGCTTGCGGCACGGCCCGCGAGGTCGGCACGATGTGCCACTTCCTGCCCGGTGGCCGTCTCGTGGCCAACGAGGCGCACCGCCGCGAGTCCGAGAAATTCTGGAACCTGCCCGAGGGCCGCATCAACCCCAAGCCCGGCCACCACACCGTGCTCATGTGGGAGAAGTTCTGCACGCCCACCAGCAAGGGCGGCGATATCTCCACGATCTGGGTACAGGTCACCAATCCCGGGCAGACGCTCCCGAACCTGCACAAGCTCTTCCGCGGCAAGCAGGGCCTCGAGGACAAGTTCCTCATCGTCTCGGAGGTCTACCCGACCGCCACGACCGAACTCGCCGACCTCGTCCTGCCGTCCGCCATGTGGGTCGAGAAGAACGGCATCTACGGCAACTCCGAGCGCCGCACGCAGCAGTGGTACCGCCAGGTGATGCCGCCCGGCCAGGCGCGTGACGATGCCTGGCAGACCATCGCCGTGGCCCGCCGGCTCTTCGAGCTCGGCCATCCCGGCATGAAGGACCGGGACGGCAACTTCCTCTTCACCGTGCGCGACGACGCCGGCAAGGAGGTGCCCGCCTGGCAGTGGGAGCACTATTACGACGTCAACGTGGACCGCGCGCTCTACGAGGAGTACCGGCAGTTCACGCGCATGAAGCACAAGGACCTCGCGCCCTACGACGTGCTCGCCCAGGCGCGCGGCCTGCGCTGGCCGGTGGTGCAAAAGGAGGACGGCTCGTGGCACGAGACCCCGTTCCGCTTCATGGAGTTCTCCGACCCGTACGTGAAGCCCGGCGCCGGCATCCAGTTCTACCACTCCGTAACCAAGGACGACCGCGCGCTCATCTGGTTCTGCGCCTACGAGCCCGCCGCGGAGGCGCCCGACGCCGACTATCCGACCTGGCTCAACACCGGCCGCGTGCTCGAGCATTGGCACAGCGGCACGATGACCATGCGCGTGCCGCAGCTGCGCAACGCCATGCCCAACGCCTACGTGGAGATGAACCCCGAGGATGCCGCCGCTGCCGGCCTCGCCAATGGCGACATCGCCATCGTGGAATCGCGCCGCGGCAAGCTGGAGCTGCCCGTCTGGATCAACGGCCGCGCCACGCCGCCGCGCGGCACAGTCTTCGTGCCGTTCTTCGACGAACGCCTGCTCATCAACGAGGTCACGCTCGGCGAGCCGTGCCCGATCTCGAAGGAGCCGGACTACAAAAAGTGCGCCGTGCGCGTCTACGCCAAGGGCGCCCAGCCCGCCCGCCAGCCCGGCCTCGGCGATCGTCCGCGCCTCGTCGCCCCGTAGCACGGGCTTCCGGCCCGCCCTCGCACCATGTCACCACGACCCGGACACACCCCCACACCCCCGCCGCGCCGCACCGGCTGGCACGGCGCGGCACTCGCCGGCGTGATCGCGCTCACGATCGGCCTGAGCGGCTTCTTCATGGGCCTGCGCCAGACCGGCCGCGCCACGACCGAGCAGCGCGAGGAATGGGCCGCCGCGACCGGCGGGATGCCGGGCCCCGGCGCGACCGGCGACGGCTCCGAGACTGCGCCTCCGATCGTTGAATACGCGCGCCTCGGCGAGGGCTCGCTCCACGCCAACCGCGACTGGGTGAACTCGCTCGACAAGCTGGCCTCGCCCGCGGCCCCCAAGGCCGGCTACGCCTTCCTCTCCGCCGACGAGCAGGCGCTCGTGCGCCGCCAGCGCGCCTCGCGGCGGCTTTACGACGGCGCACCGCCGACCGCGCCCCACCCGCTCGACCAGCTCAACCCCGCCGCCTGCCTCGAGTGCCACGGCAAACCGACCTCGATCTCCGGGGTGATGGTCCCGCAGATGAGCCACAAGCTTCACGCCAATTGCCTGCAGTGCCATGTCTCCTCCTCCGGTCCGACAAGCACGTGGCGCTCGCGCGAGGTCGCGCTCTCGGACGGCAATCGCTTCCAGGGCACGACGGCGTCGGGCTACGGCAGCCGGGCCTATGTCGGCGCCCCGCCCGTGATCTCGCACACGACGTGGATGCGCCAGAGCTGCATCACCTGCCACGGTCCCGGCGGCACGGCGGCGTTTCGCACGAGTCACCCCGAGCGGCAGAACTGCCTGCAGTGCCACGCCACCGACGCGCGTGCGGAGCAGAGTCCGATGTTCGCCCGCGCCAGCATCGGCTCGAGCGAACTCCCGCCGCCGCTGCCGCCGTCGGCCCAGCGCGAGATCGGTTCCTTCCGATGACACGACGGGATTTCTTCTCGAGCATGCTGCCGTCGCGCTGGGCCCAGCGTCCGACGTCGGCGCCCGTGCTCGCGGAGCGAGATCCCTCGACTCCGGCGGTCGCCGTCATCGCCGGCCGGCACTGTCTCGCCTATCAGGGTTCGTTTTGCTCGACCTGCCGCGAGCGTTGTCCGATCCCGGGCGCCATCGTGGTCGAGCGCGGGTTGCCCCACGTGAATCCCGCGCTCTGCGACGGCTGCCGGATCTGCCACGACCTCTGCCCGGCGCCGGTGAACGCGGTGCTGATGACCGTGCCGCAGGCTTCCAGCCTGCCCGCCCGAACGCAGGCTGGAAGCCTGCTCCACTCCGATCATGCCTGACTCGCCGCTCAAGCTCCCGCCACTCCAGCAGGCCATCCTCGACGCCGCGACCGTCGATGCGCTCTTCAGTGATCTCGCCTCCTGCACGCGCGTGCTGGCCGTCGTGCCGCGCCGCGCGGCCCGCACCATGACCGAGGAGGCGCCGATCGACCTCGCGGCCGCGCACGCCGGCCTGCGCGACGGTTCGCTGCGCGGCGTGCAGATCCGCTACCGCTACGAGGGCCGCGAGTGGTGCGACACGCTCATGCCGCTGCCGGACGGCACCGCCCGCCTCGTGCGCATCTGCACGGACGAAATCGTCCAGACGGTTTGAACCACAGAGGACATCGAGGGCACAGAGCCAGGAATCAGGAGGGCTATTCTCCCCGGCTGACAAGCGCCGCATCCTCGAGCATCTCAGACCCTTCCCGGAGACCTGCTTTTCTCTGTGCCCTCGGTGTTCTCCGTGGTTCAATGATCAGGCCTTCACGTCCACCGTGCGCATCCGCCACATCTTCATTTCCCCCGGGCACAACTACTTCGGCCACCACGGCGGGCCGGCAGGCAAGCACGGCATCGAGGAAGTTGACTCGGTCGAGTGTGTCGCCGGGCAGGGGCTGCGCGGCGATCGGTTCTTCGGGTTCAAGAGCGACTACAAGGGCCAGGTGACGCTCTTCTCCTGGGAGATCTACCAGCAGCTCTGCGCCGCGCACGGCGACGGCAACACTTCGCCCGCGCGTCTGCGGCGCAACCTCATCGTCGAGGGCGCCGACCTCAACACGCTCGTGGGGGCGGAGTTCGCGCTGCAGGGCGTGCGCCTGCTCGGGACCGAGGAGTGCCGGCCCTGTTATTGGATGGACCAGGCGATCGGCGCCGGCGCGGAGACGTGGCTGAAGGGCCGCGGCGGCCTGCGCTGTCGCATCCTCTCGGACGGGGTGCTGCGGCGCGACATCAGCTGAGCATCGACCCGGCCCCGCCCGGTCGATCAGCCTGACGCGCTCGCGCGAAAAAGTGCCGTGGCCGCTCGCGGCATCGTGCACTCTGACTACTGGTACAGCGGAGTCCCATGAGAGCGCGTTACCCCGTGGCTGTGTTCGCGATCATGGCGATCACAGCGATCGTCCCGCGCGGCGGCGTCGGAGCCGACCCGGCCGCGGTCAAAGGGTTGGAGGTGCAGCTGACCGACCCGCTGATCCATCCTCAGGCGGCCCAGGTGCACCGCCTGGCCGCAGCCGCCACCAACTTCCTGGGTCAGCGGCTCGTCGGTGAGATCAATGCGGCCCTGAAGTCCGGGTCGCCGGAAGACGCCGTCGCGCTCGCCCACCTGCGGCGTCTCTCGACCGATGGCAAGGCCCTGCCGGGAATGCCCGCGATCACGGCGTTCAAACTCACCAGCCGACGCGTGCTCAATGTCGCCAACTCGCCGGATTTCGCCGAGGAACAGGTGCTGGAGGAGATCGAGCGCCGCCTGCGTGCGTCCTCCAAGCCGCCCGACGTGCTGGTGCAGCATATCACCCGCCCCGACGGCACGGAGGAGTGGCGCGGCTACCGTCCGCTCGGGCTGCTGCCCATGTGCGTGGCCTGCCATGGACCGACCGAGACGCAGTCGCCGCGGTTGCGCACGCTGCTCATCGAGCGCGCCGGCCCGCAACCCGCGGTCGACTACAAGCCCGGAGAGTGGCGCGGCGTGCTGCGTGTGACCGTCGAGCCGCCGCCCGAAGCCTGACCGGTGCCGGTGCCCGCCGGCCGGGTTGTTCATCCGTTGCACCGCTCGGGCGGGTTGCATTTGTGCGGGTTCTGCCCTCACTGCGGGCCCGATGCGTCTCGCTTCCATCCTCCCCCCCGTGCGCGTCCTGACTTGGTGCACCGCAGCCCTCCCGCTCGCGGCCCACGCTGAGGACGTCGGCAAGATCTACCAGAACAACTGCGCCTCCTGCCATGGCGACGACCTCGGCGGCGGCTCCGCGCCGAGCATGCTCGACGACGCCTGGACACTCGGCGGCACCGACGAGGAGATCGCCCGCACGATCCGCCTCGGCAGCCTCGACAACGGCATGCCCGCCTGGGAAGGCGCGCTCTCCGAAGCGGAGGTCCGCGCCCTCGTCGTCTTCATCCGCGAGCGTCGCAACGCCGCGGCCCAGGCCGACGCCACGCACACCGCCAGCGGCGGCCCTGCGCGCACCGTCGCCGGGCATACCTACCGCGTGGAGGACGTGGTGAGCGGCGTCGAGACGCCGTGGTCGATGGCCTTCCTGCCCGACGGCCGCATGCTCATCACGGAAAAGCCCGGCCGCCTGCGCGTGCTCGAGAACGGCCGCCTCAGCGCCCCGGTGTCGGGCACGCCCGCCGTGCTCGACGCCAGCCAGGGCGGACTGATGGAGGTGGCGCTGCATCCAGCTTTCAAGGACAACGGCTGGATCTACCTGGCCTACAGTGGGCGCGCCCCGAAGGGCGGCGAGCGCGACGGCATGACCACGCTTGTGCGCGGACGCCTGCGCGACGGCCGCTGGGTCGACGAGGAGAAGATCTACGTCGCGCCCGAGGGCACGTTCCGCACCGCAGGCCACCATTGGGGCTGCCGCATCGCCTTCGACGGCCAGGGCTACCTCTTCTTCACGATCGGCGACCGCGGCGCGCAGGACCAGGCGCAGCAGCTCGACCGGCCCAACGGCAAGGTCCACCGCATCCACGACGACGGCCGCGTGCCGGCCGACAATCCCTTCGTCGGCACGGCCGGCGCGCTCCCGACGATCTGGAGCTTCGGGCACCGCAATCCGCAGGGTCTCGATTTCAACCCCGCCGACGGCTCGCTCTGGTCGACCGAACACGGCCCACGCGGCGGCGACGAACTCAACCTGGTGCAACGGGGGAAAAACTACGGCTGGCCGGTGATCACCTACGGGATCAACTACAATGGCACGCCGATCACCGAGCGCACGAGCGCACCCGGCATGGAGCAACCCGTGCTGCACTGGACACCGTCGATCGCGGTGTGCGGCATCGACTTCTATGAGGGTGCCGCCTTCCCGCAGTGGGAGGGTGCGCTCCTGGTCACCGCGTTGGCCGGACAGGACCTGCGGCTCCTGCGGTTCGAGGGTGGCAAGGTGGTCGCGCAGCATTCGCTCCTGCGCGGCGCGGGCCGCGTGCGCGACGTCGGCTGCGGCCCGGACGGCGCGATCTACGCGGCGCTCAACGGCCCCGACAAGATCGTGCGGCTCGTGCCCGTGCCGTAGGCACGGGCGCAGGCGTCGCGCTCAGCCGCGCGCGCGGGCCGGCACGCCGTTGGCGGCGACCTCGCGACGAGGCGCGGTCGTCCGGCGCGCGCCCACCCAAGGGCGACCCGCGGGCAGCAGGTCGCGGCCGTAGATCTCGTTGAGGATGATCCGGGCCATCATGTACCAGGCGCTCAGTGCGCAGCCGATCAACACCCAGGCGGCGGCCTTGTTCAGCGCGGGATAGCCGAAATGGCCGAGATCGAGCAGGATGAACCCGGCCAGCAGGAGGGTGAAGGTCATCGCCATGGCCCCGTGGATACGCAGCGCACCGACCCACAGGATGGAGGTGAAGAGCGTCCAGGCCACGAGGAACCAGCCCACGTCGGTCTCGCTCGCGGTGAAGACACCGAAGCTGCCCGCGAGCTTCATCGCGCAGAGCGCGATCCAGAACGCCCCGTAAGAGGTGAAGGCGCAGTAGCCGAAGTTGTTTCCCGTCTTCATTTCCTGGAGACCGGCGATCATCTGCGCGAGCCCGCCGAAGACGAGGCCGAGCCAGAGCACCGGGCCCCAGCCGACCAGGCCGAGGTTGTGGAGCTGGAGCACCAGCGTGGTGAGGCCGAAGCCGGCGAGGCCGACGGCGGCGGGATTGCACATCTTGGGAGCGGACGAGTTCGCGTGAGCCATGGTGGACGGACGAAAAACCGGCGACGAAACGGGTCGCGGCCCCTCCCGTCCAGAGTGCACCGGGAGGCGCAGTGCGAAACGCGCCCGTCTACTGGCGCCCATTAGCCGGCCGCAGGCGCGATCTGACCGGAAGATTGCGCCGGCGGCCGTTCGCCCTACTCTGCCGCAACACGCCGAGTCCACCGACGTCTCCTCAGCCATGGCGTTTCCCCACATCCCCCGCCTCTTCCTCGCGGTCGTCGTGCTGGCTTCGACCGCCGCCGCCCCTTCAGCCCGCGCCGCCGCAGATCGGCCCCGGCCGATGAACGTCCTGTTCCTCATCTCCGACGACATGCGCTGCGACCTCGGCGCCTACGGCCACGCGCTCGCACGGACGCCGAACATCGACCGCCTCGCGCGGCAGGGCGTGCTCTTCGAGCGCGCCTACACCAACTACCCGCTTTGCTGCCCCTCGCGCACCTCCATGCTCACCGGGCGCCACCCGACCACCACCCGGCTCTACGGCAACCGCGAGTGGATCGGCGCCTGGCATCCCGACTGGGTCACGCTCCCGCGCCATTTCAAGAATCACGGCTACACGACGCTGCGCACGGGCAAGATCTTCCACGCGGGTATCGACGACACCGAAGCCTGGCACGAGGGCGGTGAGAAACGCCTCTACGGCGACAACACCCAGCCGCCGCCCGACCCGGCCACGCTGCCGCCAATCCCGGAGGCCGAGGAACTCGCGCGCATCGAGCGCATGCTCGCCGCCGATGTCGCGCGGGCGCCGTCCTCCGA
The DNA here is from genome assembly GCA_014879845.1 of Opitutaceae bacterium. Lineage (GTDB taxonomy): Bacteria > Verrucomicrobiota > Verrucomicrobiia > Opitutales > Opitutaceae > JAEWQP01. Next base: position 7,889 of record JACSRI010000161.1, on the reverse strand, counting down.
CCGCTGGGAGGCGGTGGAGGACCCGGCCGCCATCTCCGCGCTCGGCGACACCCAGGTCGGCGACCGCGCGGTCAACTACCTGCGTGCCCACGCCCAGGATACGACACCGTTCTTCCTGATGTGTGGCTTCTCCAAGCCGCACAGCCCGCTCGTCGCGCCGAAGGAGTTTTTCGACCTCTACGACGTGGACGACATCATCCTGCCGCCGGACTTTGCCGCGCGGCCGACCGTGCCCGAGGGATTTCCGCGCGGCGCGATCCGCCCGATCAACGCCGATCTCTTCATCCGGCGCGACGCCACGCCGGAGGCCGCGCGCGCGATGATCCGCGCCTACCTCGCCTGCATCTCCTACGTCGACTGGAACGTCGGCCGCGTCCTCGCCGAACTCGACCGGCTCGGCCTGCGCGAGAATACCATCGTCGTGTTCTGGAGCGACCACGGCTACCAACTCGGCGAGAAGGGCAAGTGGTCCAAGGCCGGCTCGCTCTGGGAACAGGGCACGCGGGTGCCCTTCATCGTCCACGATCCGCGCGTGGCCGGCAACGGCCGCGCCTCCCCGCGCGTGGTGCAGGCCGTCGACATCTACCCGACCCTGCTCGATCTGTGCGGACTGCCCCGCGCCGACGGTATCGAGGGCCTGAGCCTAGCGCCGCTCCTGCATGATCCACACGCACCCTGGGACCACCCGGCCTTCACCGTCTGGAGCGAGCGCAACCGCGGGCTCAGCGGCGTCGTCGTGCGCACGGAACGCTGGCGCTACGCCGAGTTTTTCGGACCCGGGGCGGGAGCGATGCTCACCGATCCGCTCCACGATCCCTACGAGACGCAGAATCTCGCGGGCGATCCACGTTACGCTGCGATCGTGGCCGAACTCTCCGCCGTGCTGCATCGCTACGCCGACGGCACGACCGAGTCGACTGCGCGCTGAGGCCGCCCGCCCGGGGGCGTCAGCAGGCCGCGTTGTCGTCGCGCAAACCTTCTGCACCCGGCCCGACGCAGGTGCAGCGATGCCCCGCTCGGAGGGACTCCAGCGCCGCGTGTTCGCCTGCGCGGAGATGGCGCTCGGCCGCGAGCCGCCGCTCGCACGCGAGCCAGTGCGGGTCGTCACAATGCATCCGACGGCACACCTCGCACGCCGCGAGCGACGGCGGGCAGTCCTGCACCACCGCATCGACGATCTTCGTCTTGATGCGCTGCCAGGCCCCGCCTTCGCCGGAGTTTGCCATGCCGCTAATCAGCAGGATCAGCGCCACTCCTGCAATCCGCGTTTGCTGCAAATCGCGTCGGACGCGCGCTGTTGCCAGCGTGGGCGGGTCCGCCGTAAATCTCTGGCCGTGCGATGACCTTCACCTGCCCGCATCTCCGGCCCGAGGACGAGTGGTGCCTGCTGCTCAAGACCGATTGCGTCTGCGGCCGCCCCGGCTGCGTCATGCGGCACAACTCCGTTTTCCTCGTGCCGGTCGAAGAGCGCATCCGGCTCGCCGCCGAGGCCCGGGCCGCGCGTGAACGGGCCCGACTCCTGGCGCCGCCCACCCGTGCACACCCCGCCCACGAGCGATGATCGCACGTGTCATCCTCCTCTGGCTGGCGATCCTTCCCATCGCCATCATCAATGGCCTGCTGCGCGAAAAACTCCTGCGCCCCCGTCTGGGATCGCGATGGGCCAACACGGTCTCCGGGCTCGCGCTCATGGCGCTGATCGCGGCGTTCGCGGTCGCGACGATCGGCTGGTTGCCCCGCACGACCGAGACCGGATACCTGCTCGTCGGCGCCGCGTGGCTCGCCGCCACGGTGGTGTTTGAGTTTTCCTTCGGCCGGTTCGTCGCCCGCGCTTCGTGGCGTGAGATGATCGGCGCCTACCGTTTCCGCGACGGCAATCTCTGGCCGCTCGTGCTCGCCGCCGTGGCCCTGGCCCCGTGGGGAGCGGCCGTGGTGCGGCAGCTCGCGCTCCCGTGAGCTCGGCGCGCTTGCAGCCGGCGAATCACGGACTCACGCGATAGAGTTCCATGAGCGCCAGGCCCGTGCCGCCGTCGGCTCCCGCGATGGCGACGGTGTAGGCGCCGGGATTGAGCGCCACGAGCATCGCCGCATCCGTGCTGCCGGCCGGGAGCGCAAACGCGTGCACGGCCTCGAAGGCCTGCGCCAACGCCGCGGGGTTCGGGGCGTCGCCCCAGTCGTCGTTGGTCGTCACCCGCTCGCTCCCGCCGCCGGGAAGGGAGCGGTGCAGGGTCATCACCGGATCGGCGAGCAGGCCCGAGGAGATCCACCGCCCGAGGCCCGGGCCCACGCCACGCACGAGCACGGTGAGCGCGACATCACCCTCGATGACAAAACCCGGGATCAGGATGTCGTCGCCGGCCCCGACCTGCGCGCGCGCGGAGATGTTCACCAGGCCCGCCGTGGCATCGGCCGGGCCGAGGTCGTAGAGTTCGACCAGCGCCACACCCGTGCCCTCGGCCACGCCCGAAGTCGGCGCCGTGAATCCGCCGGCCGACAGCGTGACGAGGAGCGCCGCATCGAGCGTCGAGGTGCCGAGCGAAAACGCCGACACCGCCGTGCGCGCCGCCTCGAGCCCGGGCTGATCGGAAAAATCGATCCAGTTGTCGTTGGCCGCGACCACTGCACCGCCGCCCTGCGGCACGACCTGCATCTGCGGATCGGCCAGTACTCCGCCCACGCCAAACCGCACGAGACCCGGGCCGACCGCGCGGATGAGCAGCGGCCTCGAGCCGGCGCCGGCAACCACGAACCCCGGGATGAGCCATCCATCGCCCGTGCCGATCTGCGCCCGGGCGGAGAGATTGACGAGGCGCGCGGCACCGCTGGACGCGACCGTGAGCACGGCCGGGGCGCTGGTCACCCGGCCGAAGCCGTTGCTCACCTCGACCGCATAGCCGCCGGCCTGTCCGGCCCCCACCCCAGCGAGGAACAGCGAGGGCCCCGTCGCGCCGGCGATGGGAGCCCCGTCCTTGAGCCACTGATACGCCAGGTGGTCGCCCGAGGCCGTCACGGCGAAGAACGCGTCCCCACCCGCGAGCGCGCGCATCGCCACCGGTTGCACGGTGATCGCCGGACCGGGAGGCAGGCCGGCGTAGGCGGCCTCCATCCAGGTGCCGCCCACGTGAAAGTTATTCCCGTCGCGATGATCGAAATACGCCACGTGCTCGTGCGACGAGCCCACGCCCCAGGGCGTGCGGCACGGCGTCGACACCCAGCACGGCTCCCAGAAGACCACGCCGATGCCGCCGGCATCGATCACCTCCTGGGTGAGATCGACCATGTAGCGGCGCTGGTTCGCCGGGCTCACCGGGGTGTAGGCCGGGTCGGGTGTGTTGATGATGTTCACCAGGCCGTCGATGTTAGCCTGGTCCCAGGGGTAACCGGTCTCGACCAACATGACATCGTACTGCGGATACTTCGCGCGCTGCGCCCGGATGACCGCGCCCATGTCGGCGATCGAGCCGCTGTGCCAGGCGTAGTAGTAGGAGAAGCCGAGGATGTCGAAGTCGGTCACGCCGATTTGCTGCATCCAGTCGCAGAAGCCGACGACGCGGTTCGGCCCGGCCACGTGGAGCGCGACGCGGGGCCGGATGGTCGAGGTGGAGCCGGTCTCGCGCACGGCGCGGATCGCGGCGTTCCACAGGCGACCGAAGTAGGCGCCGTCGGTGCGGCGCGCGCCGACGACGGCGAGGTCGAGCCGCTGGGTGGCGGAGTTCCAGGTCGCGGTGAGCGTGGGATCCGCGAGGATGCCAGGGTTGGCCTCGTTGCCGATCTTCACGATCTCGGGCATCAGGCCGCGACCCTCGAGCTCGGCGAGCACGTCGCGCACGTAGTCGTGCACGGCGGTCTCGAGGGCGGCGTCGTTGCCGAGGAGCGGTGCCCAGGCACGCGGAACCACCTGGCGATCGGGATCGGCCCAGAAGTCGGAGAGATGCAGGTCGAGCATCACCGGCATGCCGAAGGCCTTGGCGCGGGTGATCGTCTCGATCACGTCGGAGAGATCGGAGTACTGCGGCTTCGCGTTCGGCGCGGTCTGCGGGATGAGGGGCTGCCACCACGGGTCGTGCCAGAGGCGGACGCGCACGAGGTTGGTGCCGTGGTCGCGCAGGATCTCGAAAGGGTCCTTCGCGACACCATTCTCCCGATACACGGCGCCGCAGTCCTCCATCTGGTTCACGTAGGATAGGTCGTTGCCGAAGTAGAAGCGCTCGATCGCGGCCCGGCCCGCGGGCGCGACCGCCGCGAGGACGCCGGCGAGCCAGACTGCCGGGTGGCGGAGGCGGCGAGCGGGACGGAAACACGACACGATGCGGCGAGCGGACATGGGAAAGAGGCGGGGCAAGGGCATGGACGCAGGATTCCGACCGGGCAGGCCGGGGCTGAAAGCCACTATGCAACACCAAGCCCGTGTTGTGAAATTGTTTTATCACCCGGGCGAAGGGCCCTTTGCCCGTCCGGCCGGCCATCTGGGCATCGACACCGATGCCGCCTGCGCCAAGGCTCCCTGCCGCGTCTCCCCCGCGCACCGCTCTTCGCGGCCTCAAGGCCCGAAGCCCCCTTCTCGAACCATCTCCCCTCCATGCCCACGCTGCCTCCGCTGATGCGCGACCAGCGCAAGACTGACGCCGCCAATGTGCGGCTGCTTGCCATCTTCCACTTCGTCCTCGCCGGCTTCTCGATCCTGGGAATCGGCGGGCTGGCGCTGCACTACCTCATGATGCACTCGATCATGACCAACCCGGCGATGTTCCCAGCGCCGCAGGGTGGTCCTCCGCCGCCGGATCCGGAGGCGTTCTTCGCCTTCTTCCGTTGGTTCTATGTCATCATGGCCGGCGTGATGATCGCCGCCGGGATCGCGAACCTCATCTCCGGGTTCTGCTTGCTCCGGCGCAAGGCGCGCCTCTTCTCGATGGTCGTCGCCGGCTTCGACTGCATGGCCTTCCCTTTCGGCACGGTGCTCGGCGTGTTCACGCTCATCGTGCTCGCGCGCGACTCAGTGCGGGAACTCTACGAAGGTGGCCCGGCGGCGCCGCCGCCACCACCGTCGGCGCCGCCAGTCCTCCCGGGAGTCTGAGGTCGATACGGAGGGCCGCCACATGTTCACCGAGGAGCGCGCGCGTTGGCTCTACTCGCACTACCGTTGGCTCGAGGAGCACCTGCCGCCGCGCGACGACAAGGCCCCGCGCGTGCTCATCGCCCCGACACCGCAGTACTACCCGATGCGGAACACGCGCGACCACGCCTTTGCCTCGGCCGTGTTCGACCAGACGAGGGCGTGGCTCGGCCTGAGCACCTGGCCATGCCGCCTCGTGCCGCGCCGCGACGACCACGAGGAGGAACAGGCCGCCCTGCGCCGGGCCGGCCTCTTCGGCGAGTCGAGGTCGCACGGCGCGGCCGGGACGTTCCAGGCCGCCGAGGAGGTTGAGATCACCTACGCCACCACCCTCCTGAACGACCCCGTCGGTCTAGTCGCCACTCTGGCGCACGAGCTCTGCCATTACCTGCTCGCCCACGTCGCCACCGAACCGCCCGCCGGCTGGGACGAACTCGAACCGCTCACCGACCTCACGGCCGTGGTCGAGGGTTTCGGCATCTTCCTCGCCAACTCCTCCTTCTCCTTCGGCCAGTGGACCGACACATCCCACCAGGGCTGGCAGGCGCGCACGCAAGGTTACCTCAACACTGCCGAGCTTGGCTTCGCACTCGCCGTCTTCTGTACGCGTAACGGCACGCCCCCGGAGCTCCCGGCGAAATTTCTCAAGCCCAACCCACGGCAGGTATTTGTCGACTCGCTGGACTACATAGCCGACCTCGAGCGGTAGGCATCCGGAACGCGCTCCACCCGCGACCCTCCGGAGCACTTTCCCCGCGCTGGACAGTTTTTCTTATCCGCTCGTGCAGTTCCGTGAATAGCTCGTAGACTCCTGGCGTCACACCGGACCGCTGCGATCCACCCATCCGCCCCGTGCACCCGATGCGTCCCTTCCCGTCCAGCGACTGCCATGAACTCGTCCCCCCGCCCGTTGCTCGCGCTCGCGAGCCTGTTCGCCGCGACTCACCCGGTCGCGTTGTCCGCTGCTCCCTCGGTTGAAGAAACGACGCTCGTCGCCGACGTCACCTCAGCCACGATCAATCTCAGCCCACGCGGCGCTCACGCCGCGGTCGTAATCCCGAAAGGGAGCCGGCAGGCAGTCGTCTTCGACGGCGTGGAGGGCCCGCGCTTCGACCAAGTGCAAATGCAGCCGGGAGAATACCTCTTCACCGGCAACGGTGGACGCGCCGAGCCGCGCAACTACGCCGGCGCAACCTCAGCGACGTTCGGCGCCCTCGGTGGCGGAGGGAACAGGCCCGTACTCTTCAGCGACGACGGCCAGCACTGGGCCTACGCCGCCCGCATCGGCAACGAGTTCATGCTCATGCACGACGGGCAAGAGGTGCACCGCGGCCCGTACCAGCAGATTTCCTGGATGGCCTTCTCACCTGGCAGCGCCCGCCTCGTCGCCACGGCGACCAGCGTCGACACCGGCCAGAACTGCCTGATCATCGACGGCAAGCCCGGCCCGTGGGGCGCGGAGATCGGCGAGGTGTTCTTCACACCGGACGGCGCGCACTACGCCTACAGCGGTCGACAGAACGACGCACAGCAAACCCGCTGGACCGTGGTCGACGGGCGGCAGGTGAAGTTCATCGGCGATCTCGTCGGCTTCCTGCCCAACGGCACGCTGCTCAGCCGCGCGCAGGCCCAGGGGCTCACCATCCTGCTGGCCAACGGCAAACCCATCTCGCAGGTCGGCACCATCAACCACCTCGCGACCGCGCCGGTTACCGGGCGTATCGTGATGGCGGTGACACCGCCGGCAGGCACTCCGCCCACGGCCAAGCCCAGCGTGCTCACGGTCGATGGCCAGATCATCGCCGAGACGGAGGGCATCATCGTGACGAAGGTCTGGTTCAGTCCCGACGGCAAACGCTACGCCGCGCTCTGTCAGCGCACGGCGCCGCGCATGGAGACGTTCATGCTCGTCGACGGCAAACGCGACCTCGGCTACCAGAGCATCTACACGAGCGCGCCGTTCGAGCCGTCGTTCAGCCCCGACTCGACGCAGTTCTACTACGTGGCGATGTCGTCTCAGGGTCAGCTCTTCCTCGTGCACAACGGCGAGGAGTCCGACGGCATGCAGACGATCCCGACCTCGCCCGTGTGGCTGCCGGGAAGCAAGGCGCGCCTCGCCTGGGGCGGCACGACGCCCGCGCAGAAGCCGGTGTTCTTCATCGACGGCAAGTCCGTCCCGCTGCCGAACAATATGCTGCCCGGCTCCACCTTCCGTTTCAGCCCGGACGGATCGCGCACGACCTGGAGCTTCGGCCCGCCGAACGGGCTCACACTCATCGTCGACGGCGCGCCGCTCCCCGGCGTGGCGGGCACAGGCTTCGTCGGCGCCGAGGCGATCGACGGCACCAACACGACGGTGAAATTCAGCCCCAACAGTCGCCACGTCGCCTACGCTGCGCGCGAGTCCACGGGCTTCACGAAGTCCGGCGTCTGGATGGACGGTGCGTTCATCACGCCCTCGACACGGCCGCAGTTCAACCGCGTGACCTTCACGCCCGACAGCCAGCATGTCGCGTGGGCTGTGGCAGGCCTCAAGAACAACATGGGCGCCTACGAGATCTTCTTCGACGGTGAGAAAGTGCTGACCTACACGAGCTCGCCGCTCGACAACATGAACCAGGCCTGGGCCATGGGCGCCGACGGCGTCCTGACGATCCTCGCGATCGACGACGGCGCGCTCAAGCGCTTCCGCATCACGCCCGCAGCAGGGTCGAGCGTCGCGACGATGGTCGCCGCCGCGGGCGGAGCCGCCGTGGCCGCGTCCGCACCCCAGCCC
>JACSRI010000256.1 GCA_014879845.1 Opitutaceae bacterium | reverse complement strand
AAGGTGCGCTTCGTCGTGCCGACGAGGCGCACCCCGCGGTAGTTGTCGCCCACCGCGATCGGCAGGGCGACGGCGACATTCGGGTTCTTTGCGACCGTCTCGGCGTCGGCCGCGCTGATGTTTCCCGGGCTGTCCTCGAGGTGGAAGATCGAGTTGAGCACAAGCTGCAGCTTCGAGCTGCGCGCGCCGAGCACCGCGTCGAAGCCTCCGGTCTGGCCGGTGAAGGCGAGATTCGACTCCTCCTTCACCACCCACACGGCCATGAGAAGCCCGCCGGCCAGCGCGATTGCCAGGGCGGAGACCAGCGTCGACACCAGATGGTGACGCAGGCTTTTGCAGACGATGCGGAGAATCTCCATGGTCAGGCGGCGGGCTGGTTGAGGGCGCGGAAGTCCTGCACATCCTCGAAGCGGGCGAGGATGTCGCGGTCGTGGGAGACGAGCAGGAGCGCCGCGCCCTGCTCGGCGCAGGTCTCGCGCAACAGCGTGAGCGTCTCCGCGGCGTGAGTCGCATCGAGGTTGCCGGTGGGCTCGTCGGCGAGCACGAGCCGCGGCCTGTTGGCCAGGGCGCGGGCTACGGCCACCCGCTGCTGCTGGCCGACGGAGAGCTGACGCGGGCGGTATCCGAGGCGATGTGACAACTCGACGCGATCGAGAAGCTCGCGTGCGAAGGCCGGGTCGCGCCCCTTCCCGAACGTCATGGCCAGGAGCACGTTTTCCAGGCACGTGTAGCCCTGGAGTAGGTTGAAGGTTTGGTAGACGCAGCCCACCTTCGTGGCTCGAAGCCGGTCGCGCGCCGACTCGCGCAGGCCGGTCAGGTCGATCCCGTCGAGCGTAATTCGCCCGGAGTCGGCGTGGACGATCCCGGCGATGAGGTTGAGAAACGTCGTCTTGCCGCTGCCGCTCTCGCCCTTGAGCGCGACCTGGCTGCGCGCGCCGAGCACGAAGCGCGGCACCGAGACGACGGTCCGCAGCTCGCCCTCGGGCGTGCGGAAGGCCTTCTTCAGTCCGCTGATCTCCAGCACCGGATCCGCGTCCCGGGAAGGCGCGGCCGGTGCCGGAAGGGAGTCAGTATTTGGTGGGCGTGACATCCTTGTACCAATACTCGGTCTGCTTCTTGAACATCTGCTTGGGCACGAAGGAATAGACCATCTGGGTGGGCAGGAGGGCGCGTGCCACGGTGAAATCCACGGCGGTGCTGGTGAGTGCGTAGGCGTCGTAGAAGTCGAGTCCCTCGCGTTGCTGGAGAAACTCCACCGTCTCGAGCGTCGCCTGGCGCATGCACTCATCGAGCGAGTCGTGCATGCCGAAGAAGACGTAGTGCGTGGGTGTCTCCACCTGGGGCATCTTCAGCTTGCGGCCCTTGTGCACGATGAACTGCAGGTAGGTCGTGAGGCTGACTTCGAGCGACGGGTTGGTGATCTCGCCGTTGCCCTGGAGGGCGTGGCCGTTGCCCGTGAAGTAGAGGGCGCCCTTGACGTTGACCGGCAGATACAGCGTGCCGCCCCGGACCAGCTCCTGCAGGTCGAAATTGCCGCCGTGCGTCGCGGTCGGCGGGCTCGCACCGAAGCCGCCGGCGTCGGCCGGCGGGGCCACGCCCATCTGGCCGTTGAATGGCGCGAGCGGCAGCTCGATCTGGCCCCTTTTGAAGATCGCGACGTTGCGCTCGAAATCCAGGTCGAACTTCTGCGTCCACGGGCGCGGCACCATGTCCGCGAGCGGGTGTCCGTTGCCGGGCGCGGTCGAGTTCACGCCGAACGGTGCGCGGAAGCGGATGTCGAGCACGCGCACCTCGAGCGTGTTGCCGGGTTCGGCCTCCTCGATGTAGATCGGGCCGGTGAGGAGCGCACCGCGCAGGCCCGAGGGGTGCTGCGGCGTTTTCTCGATGATCTCGATCACGTCCTGGACGACGGGAAGGTCGAGCGGGATGCCGTGGTCCTGGTACCATTTCCGCGGGTTGTTGCGGTTCACCCCGGAGAGGCTGGCCGTGTCCACCTTCACGCGGGATCCGCTCTTCACGCGGATGACCGGGGCGTATTCGGCCGAGTAGACACCGGGGGAGACCGTGTTCCACTTCGAGGGGACGTAGTGGTCGTAGGCGACCTCGTCCTCCACGGCGAAGGCCGTGGCGACGAGCGCGGGCAGACAGGAGGCGGCGAGGCCGCGGAGGATCAGATGCGAAAGGCTCATGGTGTGGGGCTGCCGTGGCAGCATCAGTAACGGGTCGGAACCGGACCGGTGTACCAGTACGGTATTGGCTTCGTGAACACGTGCTTGGGGAGGAACGTGTAGACCATCTGTTTGGGCAGGAGCGCGCGGGCGACAGTGAAGTCGGCCGAGACGCTCGTCAGGGCGTAGGCGTCGTAGAAGTCGAGGCCCTCCTTCTCCTGCAGGAACTTCACCGTCTCGAGCGCGGCCTGGCGCACGCCCTCGTCGAGCGACTCGTGGATGCCGAGGAAGATGTAGTGCGTCGGCGTCTCCACGCGGGGCATCTCCAGCTTGCGGCCCTTGTGCACGATGAACTGCAGGTAGCCGGTGAGGCTGACCTCGAGGGACGGGTTCGTGATCTCCCCGTTGCCCTGGAGGGCATGTCCGTTGCCGGTGAAGAAGAGCGCGCCGGGCACGTTGACCGGAAGGAACAGCGTGCTCCCGCGCGTGATCTCCTGCAGGTCGAAGTTGCCGCCGTGGATGTTCGTCGGCGGGCCGGCGCCGAAGCCGCCGGCGTCGGCCGGTGGGGCGACACCCATCTGGCCGAAGAACGGTGCGAGCGGCAGCTCGATCTCACCCTTCTTGAAGATCGCCACGTTGCGCTCGAGATCGAGGTCGAACTTCTGCGTCCAGGGACGCGGCACCATGTCCGCGAGCGGGTGGCCGGAGCCGGGGTTGGTCGAGTTGACCCCGTATGCGGCCCGGAAGCGGATGTCGTGCACGCGCACCTCGAGCGTGTCGCCCGGCTCGGCGCCCTCGACGTAGACCGGGCCGGTGAGGAGCGCGCCGCGCAGGCCGGCGGGGTGCGGCGGCGTTTTCTCCAAGATCTCCAGGATGTCCTGAACCGCAGGCAGGTCCAGGGGGATACCGTTTGACTCGAAGAACTTGCTCGGGTTGCTCCCGCGTGCGCCGGAGGTGTTGGCGTTATCGATCTTCACCGTATCTCCGCTCTTGATACGAATCGCGGGAGGATACTCCGCGGAGTAGACACCCGGGGAGACCGTGTTCCACTTGGACGGGAGGTAGTGATCGTAGGGCACTTCGTCGACCGGGGCGGCCGCGGAACCCTGTGCGACGGCGCAGGCCAGGAGGCCGGCGTGGAGGAGGAGAATGCGTTGGCGTCGGACCATGGTGGTTGGGTGTCGCCGCGCCCCGTCTATGCGGACGGCGCGGCGATCGGGTGGGAGCTGGCGGTGGACCGACGGATCAGAGCCCCGCGAGCGGGATCTGCTTCTTGGACGGCGAGAAGTAGTTGCCGGGCAGGTAGTATTTCGGGGCGAGTTCGCCCGAGTACCAGTACGACGGCTTGTCCGAGATGAAGATGTACTTCGGGATCGTCGTGTGCATCAGCTGCCCGGTGGTGTTGGCGCGCGTGATGTTGAAGTCGATCGCGAGGCAGCCGAGCGAGTAGGAGAAGAAGAAGTCCAGGCCGGCCTTCTCCTTGAGGAAGTCCACCAGCTCGATGCAGGACAGGCGCATGACCACGTCGAGCACGTCGGCCGTGCCGAACGTGATGTAGTGCGTCGCGTTCTCGGCGCGGACCTGCGGGACGGGCTTGTCCTTGTGCACGATGAACTGGAGGTAGGCGGTGAGCGGGACCTCCATGCCGAAGTAGTTGACCTTGCCGTTGGCGCCGGTGGCCTTGCCGCCGCCCGCCATGAAGAGCGCGCCGGGCACGTGCACCGGGAAGTAGATCGATGCGCCCTTGCCGAGGTCGGGGCAGTCGAAACTGCCGCCGGTGAGCTTGGACGGCCGGTTGGCCGTGTACATGCCCATCTCCGCGGAGGGACTCACGCCCATCTCGCCGAGGTAGGGCCAGAAGGGCACTTCGATGTTGGCGTTGAACTTCACCGTCTTCTTCGCGCGATCGAGCTTGTAGACACGCGCGGTGGGCGCGGGCGTGATCGTGGCGAGCGGGTGGCCCATGTTCGTGATCGTCCGGTTGATCGCGAAGTCGGACAGCACGGTGAGATCAACGACGCGGACCTCGAGGGTGTCGCCGGGCTCGGCGCCCTCGACGTAGACCGGGCCGGTGAGCAGGCGTCCGACCCGGGTCAGGCGGCCGAGGGGATCGGTGGGTGCCGGGGCGGAGAGAGCGGCTATCGTCTCCTTGATGTAGGGCGTGTCCAGCGGGATGCCGGCGTCCGTGAGCACCTTGGTGTAGTCGGCCGAGTTGAGCTCGGTCGAGTTCAGGGTGTCGATCTTGACCGTCTGGCCGGACTTGATCTTCACCGCCGGCGGCGTGTCGGCGGAGTATCGGCCCTGGACGATGGTGGTGATGGTGGCGGGCAGGTAGGCATCGAACGCCGGTTCGGCGTGGGCGATGCCGGCGGAGGCGCAGGCGGCGAGGACTGCGACGATGCGGGCGGTGGTCGGTGTGTTCATGAGGCAGGTATGTGGCAAAGTTTCAGTATTTGACGGGTGTCGGACCGGCGTACCAGTAGGGTGGGTTCGCCTTGAAGATGGCCTTCGGCACGAGCGAGTAGACCATCTGGGTGGGGAGGAGGGCGCGCGCCACGGTGAAGTCCACCGCGGTGCTGGCCAGGGCGTAGGCGTCGTAGAAGTCGAGGCCCTCCTTGCGCTGCAGGAAGTTCACGGTATCCAGCGTCGCCTGACGCATGCACTCGTCGAGCGAGTCGTGCATGCCGAGGAAGACGTAGTGGGTCGGCGTCTCGATCCAAGGCATCTTCAGCGACTGTCCCTTGTGCACGATGAACTCAAAGTAGCCGGTGAGGCTGACCTCGAGCGATGGGTTCGTGATCTCGCCGTTGCCCTGGAGGGCGTGTCCGTTTCCGGTGTAGAAGAGCGCGCCCGGCACGTTCACGGGCAGGTAGAGCGTGCCGCCGCGGACCAGTTCCTGGAGGTCGAAGTTGCCCCCGTGGAGCGGCGTGGGCGGGCTGGCGCCCCAGCGGCCGGCCTGGTTCGGCGGCGCCACGCCCATCTGGCCCATGAAGGGCGCGAGCGGGAGCTCGATCGCGCCCTCCTTGAAGATCGCCACGTTGCGGGTGAGATCGAGGTCGAACTTCTTCACCCACGGGCGCGGCACCTCGTCGGCGAGGGGATGGCCCGAGCCGGGCGAGGTCGAGTTGACCCCGTAGGGTGCGCGGAACCGGATGTCGTGCACGCGCACCTCGAGCGTGTCGCCGGGCTCCGCGCCTTCGACGTAGACCGGGCCGGTGAGCAGCGCGCCGCGCAGGCCGGAGGGATCCATCTCCGTCTTGCGCTGGATCTCCAGGATCTCCTGCACGACGGGCAGATCGAGGGGGATGCCGTTGTCGCGGAAAAACTTCTCGGGATTGGCCCGGTTCGAGCCCATCGGGTTGGCTGTGTCGATCTTCACGACATCGCCGCTCTTCACGCGCACCAGCGGCGGCAGGTCGGGGGCGTAGACGCCCCACGTCACCCTATCCCACTTCGATGGGACGTGATGATCAAAGGGCACCTCGCCCTCGGCCGAGACTGTGGTGCAGGCGAGACTGCACGCGACCGCGAGCGCCGCGATCGTCCTGGGATGGTATGGCATGGTGGATACCTCCTCAGAACTTGTAGGTCAGCGTGACCTGGTAGTTGCGCTCGGGGGCCGGAATCACGATCAGCTCGCCCAGGCCGTCCGGAGAGTTGGGCGTGAAGTAGAGCTCGTTCGTGAGGTTGTTGATCGAAAGGCGCACGCCCCACTTCTCGCGATCGTAGCTGATCGCGGTGCCCAGGATGAGTGCGTCCGGCAGCGTGATGTCCTTGATGCGGCCGGATGGCACCTCGTCCTGGTAGGAGGCGGAGAGATTCACGCTCAGGCCCTTCGGGAAGATGTAGGTGCCGTTGAGCGTGAAGACGTGGCGCGGGTAGCCCGAGCGTTCGGCATACTGCGGCTCGCCTGCGAGGGTGGTCTGGATACGACCGCCGAAGTAGTCGTCGTCGGGCAGGCCGAAGAACGTCGGGCTGACCGAGATCGTCGCCGGGCGGACCGGCTCGTAGGTCGTCTTCTGCTTGGTCGCGCCGGCGGTGATGTTGATGCTGCGCATCGGCACCCAGCGCAGTTCGAACTCCACACCCTTGCCCAGGGTCGAGAGCACCTGGCCGGTGTCGAAGGTGAATGACGTGCGCGTCTGGTAATAGTGGCTGACGGTGGCGAAGAGCTTGTCCTCGAAGAGCGAGGCCTTGATGCCGTATTCGCGAAGCTCTACGCCGTTGAGCGGCCCGTCGGCCACGACCGGCTGTCCGATGCCGCCATCGATGCCGACGATCAATGTCTTCTGTTCCGAGTAGGTGCCATAGGGACGGATGCCTTTGGCGATCTCGTAGGACAGGCTTGCGGTGTAGGAGAAGCCCTCGTCCTTGCCCGACACCGTCGTGCCGCGCGCCGCGTTCAGAACATGCGAGGGCACCGACGACGTGGCGTCGACCCAGTCGTAGCGGGCGCCGACGGTGAGGTTTGTCTTTTCCTTGATCACCACATCCAGCATCGCGCCGGGACCACCGGTGACGTAGTCGCTCTTCAGGCCGTTGTTCCACGGCGCGAGGTGTGGCTCGCGGTTGGGCACGGCGAAGCGGTTGACGATGTTGAACGGCCGCGAGAGGTCGGCTCGGTTCACGAGGTCGGCGTACTTGGATCCGCCGACATTGTAGGTGTCGTAGAAGCGCACCAGGGCCGAGGCGGAGAAGCTGCCCTTGAGCCAGTCGCCCATCTCGGGCAGGGACCGGTCGTAGAGGAACTTCTGCTCGAGCATCCAGGAACTCGTGTCCTGGCCGTAGCCGGAGGCGCGCGTCCACTTGTAGCGATTCATGAACTCGGTGTAGGTCTTGGACGTGAGGGTCACGTCGTCGTTGGGTTCGACGATGATGTCGAAGTAGCCGAGGGTGATGTTGGCCTGGCCGTCGTCCTCGGAGGACTGGGCGTTGGCGCGGCGGCTGATCTTGACCTTGCCTGTGGTGGCGGGGTCGACCGTCCAGCCCGGCCCGAGGAGCGCGCGTGCCTGCTCGGTCGTGGCCGTAGCCGGGATGGTGCGGAGAAGCGGGCCGTAGTAGTCGACTTCGGCCGTGGAGATCAGGCCGTCGCCGTCACGATCCATGTTCAGGAGCGGAAGGCCGGCGTTGTACATCCCGGTGTCGATCAGCTCCTGCGTGATGCGGTTCCAGCCGGCGAGTTCCTTGCCGGCCCAATACTGATACATCTGGCCAAACTCGATGCGGACCGTATCCGTAAGCTGGAGATCGAAGGACGACTGGACGATGTACTGGTCGTAGTAGACGTTGTTGTAGTACGTGTCGGAGTTGAGCGCGTTGAGGTAGGCGTAGTATCCGCCCTTCTTGCCGAAGAGGGACATCGGCCCGCCGAACTCGAACGTCGCCGCCTTGCGGTCGTAGGAGCCGTAGGTGACGGTGGCCTTGCCCGTCGTATCGGACAGGTACTTGCCGGTGGAGGCGCGCGCCGACTTCGGGATGAAGTTGCTGTAGCCGCCCATCTTGCCCGGCCCGAAGACCGGCGAGGGTGGACCGCGCACGACGTCCAGCCGCGCCATTGCCGTGATCGGCGAGGGGAACATCTGGGTGTTCTCCAGGCGCTTCACGCCGCGGAAGTAGGTGTCGCTGGGCACGCCGCGGATGTTGACGTTGCCGTTGATGCCGAAGATCGAGGTCGTGAACGTGCTGGGCACGAGCTTCTGCACGTCGAGGGCGCTCTCGATGCCGTACGACTCCATCATGTCGTCGCTCAGCGTGCTGACCGAGCGCGGTGTCTCGAGCAGCGTCTTCTTGAAGCCGAAGATCGAGTCGACCGGCTCCTTCGGAAGGATCGAGATCGGGTCCTCGGCGCCGATGGCGGCGAGCTCCTCGAGTTCGCCGGTGGCTTCAGCGTTCGTATTCTGGGCGTCGAGCCGCGGGAGCGGCGTGCAGAGGAGTGCTAGGGCGAGACTTGACACGCGAAGTGTCACCGTCAGCCTCAAGCGCTGGCTTGGGTGGCGTGAGTGGTTCATGTTGTGTGTATGTGGCAACGTGCAAGCAGCAGTATCCATGCCCCGTCCCCAAGCCGCTGTCTTTCCCGGCCGGGTCGCGCGATGTGTATTTAGGCGATGGGTACAAGTGACTCGACGGGTGCCGGGCGGATTCCGGATGGGTCGGAGTTCCGCTCATGGCATCCCGGGTGGTGATGAAAGTTGCGGCGGGTGCGCGGCGCGCTCAGCGCGCCGCCTGTGCGGCGGCCTCGACCTTCGCGAGGTAGGTCGCGACGTTGGCCTGGGGGCGGAGCACCTGGGCCTTGTTGAGCAGAGCGACGGCGCGCGGGTAGTCGCGCAGCGTCACGAGCATGCGGGCGTGCTGGATGAGGGCGTCGGGTGCGACGGACTCGACCGAGGCGGCCCGCGAGTAGTTGAGGTCGGCGCGCTCGACGTCGCGCTGCTTCCAGTAGTAGTCGGCGAGGAGGATGAGGGCGCGGCCGTTGAGCGGGTCGGCCGCGACGACCGACTCGAGGATCTTCGCGGCGCGCGCATCGTCGTTGAGCCCGAGCGCGACCTGGGCCTGGAGGTTGAGGACCTCGTTGTGCAGGGCTGGTGGAAGTGCGCCGGGTGCGGCGGCGATGCGCTCGAGCAGCGTGTCGGTCTGCGTCCACGCCTCGCGGGACGCGAGCACGCGCGCGGCGCGCACGATGCGCTCCTTGTCGAGGTCGGGGCTGGCGATGGCCTCGAGGTAGTAGGGCAGGGCGAGATCCGGGCTGCCGGCATTGACGAAGATGTCGCCGAGGAGGATCAGGCTCGAGGACGTCGCGGCGCCGATGGAGCGCACGATCTGGAGGTTGGCGGCCGCGCGCATGGCGTCGTTGTCGGCCAGATACGCGTTGGCCTGGAGCATGAGGAGGTCCGCACGCTTGGCCTGGGTCGGGATGAGCTCGTCGAGGATGGCGATCGCCTCCTTGTTCTCGCCGATATTGATCAGGCACTGCGCCTTGCCGATCTTCCAGTCGCGGCTGTCCGGCTCGAAGATGAGCGCGAGCCGGTAGGCGTCGAGAGCGCTCGCGGTCTTGCCCAGGCTCAGGTAGGTGAACCCGATCAGGCCGAGCGTGGCGCCGTCGAGTCCGCCCGACTCGGCGGACTGGAGCAGCCAGGGCAGCGCGTCCTGGAATCGGCCGGACTGCACGAGCAGGATGCCGAGGTTTTTCTGGGCGCGGGCGAATCCCGGGAATTTCTTGAGGGCGGCGTGGTAGGCGGCGGTGGCCTCGGCCGTCTTGCCGCTCTGGAAGAAGAGATTGGCGAGGGTGTAGTCGAGCGCGGCGCTGGACTCGGGTTTGATTGTTGTTTGCAGGAGGGTGATGGCCTGATCCGGCGAGGAGGCCATCAGGGGAGCGAGTTGTTCGAAGACCTTCTTCTCCTCGCTCGTGATGCTGGGCGTTTTCTCGGTGTCGAAACCGTAGCTGCCGGTGAATGCGGCGACGAAGGTGGGATTGTTCCAGCTGACCTCGGTCAAGGGAAGGACCGAGGCAGGGGCGACGGAGCATGCTGTGGCGAATACAGCCAGGACGGAGAGAGTCTTGTTCATGGCGAAGACGGAAGGGGGACGTGATTTCACGGAATGAAGGGGACGCGCATGGTGTAGCGCGCGCTGACGACCTGGCCGCCGACGGTCGGCGGCTCGAACAGGCATTGCTCGGCTGCGGTGATCGCGGCCTGCTCGAACTCGCGATGGGAGGACTGGACGACCTTCTCGACCCGCGGGCGGCCGGCTTGGTCGATGATGAGCATCAGGCGCACCTCGCCGGCGATGCGGGCGCGCTTGAGGTCGACCGGGTAGACGGGCGGGATGGTGCGGGTGCGGCGTGGTGGCCGGTCGAGGTCGGCGACATCGAAGATCTGCAGGTCGCCGGCGGCATCGGGCTGGACGCCGAAGCCGTCGAACCCGAACGCGCCGGCCACGGCGTCGCCGACGCCGGGATTGATCGCG
>JACSRI010000253.1 GCA_014879845.1 Opitutaceae bacterium | reverse complement strand
TCGACCCACCGCGTGTGCACCGCGCCGTTCTGGAAGGCGATGCGCACGAAACAGGACCCGGCGTTGGCGCGCGAATAGACGCGTTTCACCTTCGGGATCGTGCCGATGATGTCCTCGATCGGGCGCGCCACCGTCTCCTCGACGTCCTTGGGCGTCGCGTTGGGCACCGGGACAAAGACAATCAGCGACTTCTCCTCGAAGCCCTCGGGGAAGAGCTCGATCGGGATGCGGATGTAGGCGATCACCCCGACGACGAGCATCGAGAAGAGGATCATCATCACCGTGACCGGCCGGTTCACGGAGAGGCGCGGGAGCCAGCCGCTGCGTGCGTCTTGGCTCTCGGTGGCAGGTGCGGGTTGTTCCGGGGTGCTCATGGCCGCAGTGGCTCAGGCCGAGGGCGCAGGTTCGCCGGCGGGCGGTGGCGTGGCAGCGGGCGCGGTGCCCGCTGGCGCCTTGGCGGTCGCGGTCGCGACGGCGCCGCGCCGGCGCTCGACCAGCACGTAGATCGTCGGGATGACCACGAGGGTCAGCACCGTCGACGAGGTGAGTCCGACGATCACCGTGATCGCCATGGGCGCGCGGATCTCCGCGCCCTCGCCCAGGCCGAGGGCCATCGGGAGCAGGCCGAGCACGGTGGTGAGCGTCGTCATGAGGATCGGGCGCAGGCGCGCCGTGCCCGCCTGCCGAACCGCCTCGTGCAGCTCCACGCCTGAGGCGCGCAGCGTATTGATGAAATCGATGAGCACGATCGCGTTGTTCACCACGATGCCCGCGAGCATGATCAGGCCGATGAAGACGATGATGCTGAGCGGTATCTTCGCCACCCACAGCACCAGCACCACGCCGATGAGTGCGAGCGGCACGGTGAACATGATGATGAGCGGGTGGAGCAGCGACTCAAACTGCGACGCCATCACGATGTAGACGAGGAAGAGCGCGAGGCCGAGCGCGAGCATCATGCTGTTGAGCGAGGTCTGCATCTCCTCGTTCTGGCCGGCGACCAGGCAGTGGAAGCCGGACGGGAAGTCGATCTCGCGGATCGCGTCGTGGATAAGCAACGACGCTGTGCCGAGGTCGAGCCCCGCGACATTGGCCGTGATCAGGGCCGTGCGCTGCTGGTCGACGCGGCGGATCTCGCTGGGTCCCTCGGCGATGGAGATCCTCGCCACGGCCTCGAGCGGGATGGGCACCGCGCCGCCGGGGTTGACCACGAGGTTGCGCAACTCGTCGAGGCCGAGGCGGTCCTCCTCCTGCAGGCGCACGAGCACGTCGATCTGGCGCTCGCGCTGGCGGAAGTCGGTCGCGACATGGCCCTGCACCTTGTTGCGCACGAGGTCGGCCACGTTGCGCAGCGTCAGGCCGAACTCGGCGAGGCGGTCGCGGTCGTAGACGACCTGGAGCTCGGGGTTGCCCGCCTGGAGCGTCGAGCGCACGTCGGCGAGGCCGGGGATGTCGCGCAGGCGCGTCTCCACCTCGCGGCTGAGGCGGCGCAGCGTGGTGAGATCGTAGCCGCGGACCTCCACCTCGATGGGCGCCTTGAAGGTGAAGAGCGACGGGTAGGAGACCTCCATCTTGATCTCCGGCAGATCCCGCACGCCGGCGCGAATGCGCGCGATCAGGGTCTCCTCGGTCTGGGGCGTCGAGCCGGGTTTGAGGCGGATCGTCACCTGGCCGGTGTGTTCGCCCTCGTCGGCCGAGGACGTGGCACCCTCGTCCGTCCCGACGCGCGTGGCGGCGCGTTCCACCTCGGGCTCGGCCAGCGCGAGGCGCTCGATCTGTGTCACCACTTCGGCGGTACGCTCGAGCGGCGTGCCCACGGGCATGGTCACGTCGAGGTTGAACTCGCCCTGGTGGACCTGCGGGATCAGCTCGCTGCCCAGGCGCGGGGCGCCGACGACCATGACGAACGCGAACGCGGCCACGCTGGCGAAGGCGACGGACCATCCGCGTGCGATGCACCAGTCGAGGGCGCGCACGTTGAGGTGCTGCAGCCAGTCGATGAGTCGTCCGGTGATCGCGAGGCCCGGCTGCACGACGGGATGGAGCAGCATCGCGCCGATGCGGACGGCACCGAGCACGAGGAGCGCGAGGGCCATCAGCTGGAGGAACAGGCACGTGCCGGCCATGCGCAGGAAGCAGGCGAAAAGCAGCCGGAAAACAAACGCGAGCAGCACCACCGGCAGCAGCGCGATGCGCCAGAGACGGCCCCACACCCGCGCCGAGGCGATGCGCCGCGAGAACCCGAGCATCGAATCGCGAAAATGGCCCAGAGCCGTGACCCCCACCATGCCCGGCCAGACCTGGCGCGACCAGAAGTCATCCGGCGCGCCGGCCATCCAGCGCGCGAGTCGCGCGAGCAGCGTGCACTTGGGGCGGACGATCCAGCGCTCGACCGGGCCATAGAGCGGCCAGAGCGCCACGGCGGCCACGGCCACCGCGGCCATCAACGGCACGTAGAGAGACGCCGCCGCCGCGAGGCCATACCGCATGCCGACCAGCGCCAGCGTGTGCAGCGTGTCGAGCGCACGGCGGCCGAGCCCGGCTGTGGCGGGAGACTCGGGGAAGTTGAGGTACGCGCCGCCCGAGGCGCCCATCGCGCGAAACGTATCCGTCCGGCGTGACGCCAGCATCGGGATGACAAACAGCGCCACCACGAGCGAGGCCATGAGCGAGAACACGACCGTGAGGGCCATGTCGCCGAAGATCTGCCCGGCCACGCCTTCGACGAAGACGATGGGGAAGAACACCGCCACCGTCGTGAGCGTCGAGGCCACGACCGCGCCGCCGACCTCGCCCGTGCCGCGCACCACCGCGGTGAGCAGGTCGTCGCCCTCCTCGCGGCACCGGAAGATGCTCTCGAGCACCACGATCGAGTTGTCCACGAGCATGCCCACGCCGAGCGCGAGACCGCCGAGTGAGATGATGTTCAGCGACACGTCCCACATGTACATCGGGGCGAACGTCGCCACGATCGAGACCGGGATGGTCACGCCGATGATCAGCGTATGGAGGACATTGCGGAGGAAGAGATACAGCACCGCGATGGCGATGAGGCCGCCGACGATCGCGTTGCTTTTCACCTCGTCGATCGACTTCTGGATGAACACCGACTGATCCGTGAGCAGGTCGATGGCCGAGCCCTCGGGCAGGCGGTATTCAATATAGTCCGTCATCTGCGCCTCTCGCGCGCGCTGCTGGGCCTCGGCCATGCGCTGCTCGCGCGAGGGCGCGCCGTCCTTCTTCTTGTCACCCTTGGCTTCGGTCGCGGCCGCCGGCGCGGGTTTCGCCGTCTCGGCGCGCGCTTTCGCAGCCTTCATCTCCGCGACAAACTGCCGTTGCTCCTCGAGACCGTAGATCGTGTTGCGCACGCGGCGGGCGACCTCGACCACGTTGGCGCCGGCCTCCTTGTAGATCTCGATCTCGATGCTCTCGCGGCCGTTCACGCGCGTCATCACCTCGAGTTCCTTGTGCGAGGCCGTGACCTCCGCGACGTCGCGCAGGCGTACGTCCACGCCGGTGGGCTGTCGCGCGATGATCAGTTCTCCGATCTCCTCGAGCGTGCGGAATTCGTTCATCGTGCGCACGAGGTACTGCGTCTGTCCCTCGTGCAGGTTGCCGCCGGGGAGGTTGACGTTGCCTTGCGCGAGGCGGGTGTTGAGCGTGGCGATATCGAGTCCGAGGAGCGCGAGTTTGTGCTCGTCGACACGGACCTGATACTCCTCCTCGAGACCGCCCTTCACCTTCACCGCGGCCACGCCGTCGAGCGCCTCGAGCGTGCGTTTGATCTCATGGTCGGCGAGGTAGCGGAGCTCGTAGAGTGACTGCGGGCCGTGCAGGCCGAAACGCAGGATCGGGTCGAGCGACGGGTCGTAGCGCAACAGCAGCGGGCGTTCGGCGCCGTCGGGCAGGCGCACGCGGTCGACCTTCTCGCGGATGTCCTGGGCGACCGAGTTCATGTCGGCGTCCCAGGCGAACTCGAGGATCACGTCGGACTGGCCGGCCTTGGAGATCGAGTTGATGCGCACCAGGCGCGGCACCACGCCGAGCTCCTGCTCGAGCGGGCGCGAGATGAGGTTTTCGATCTCCTCGGGTGCGGTGCCGGGGTACTCTGTGCGGACCGTCAGCGTCGGGTAGCTGATGTCCGGCATGAGCGTGAGCGCGAGGCGCTTGTAGGAAACCCAGCCGAACACGCACACGGCCATCACGGCCATGAGGATCGCGACGGGTCGGCGCGTGGTGAAGGCGTAGGTCGAGCGTGCCGCGCGACGAGGGGCGGCCGCCGGAGCCGGGGCGGGTGTATCCATGGGAAGGATCTCCGGTCAGGAGCCGGCCGAGGGAGCGGGGGCGGGCGCGGCCTCGGCTGTCGCCGTGGCGGGGATCGCGGCGGCCGCGGGCAGGTTGACCACGCGGACCGGCGACTGGTCTTTCAAGGCGTTCTGCCCGAGCACGACGATCATGTCGCCGGCGGTCACGTCGGAGACGGCCTCGACGGCTTCGCCTTCCTCGTATCCGGCGGCCAGGCGCACGCGGGCCGCCTTGCCGTCGCGCACGATGAACACGTAGCGCTCGCCGCCGTCGTAGACCACGGCCCGCTTGGGCACGAGCGTGGCGGCGTCGCGGCGGTCGGTGATGATACGCACATTGACGAAAAGCCCGGGGCGCGGGGCCTCGGAGCCGGGCCGCACGCCGACCGTGACCTTGAACGTGCCGCTCTTCGGGTCGACCACCGGGCTGATGCGCTTGACCCAGCCGTCGAAGGAGCGGCCGGGCAGAAAGTCCGAGGCGAGTCGCGCCTCCTGCTGCTCGGAGACGGCGTCGAGGTAACGACCGGGCACGTGCACGCGTGCGATCATGTCGTCGAGCGACATGAGGGCGAAGAGCTTGGTCCCGCCGGCCACGCGGGCGCCGGGCTGGACGAAACGTTCGGTCACCACGCCGTCGACCGGCGCGCGGACGGTGGTGTTTTCCAGGCCGATACGCGCGCGCTCGAGGCGGAGGCGGGCCTGCTCGAGGTCGAAACGCTTGGACTCGAACTCCTGGGCGTTGATCAGGCCGCGTTCGGAGAGTTCTTTCGAGCGATTGAAGGTCGACTCGAGGCGCGCGAGGTTGACCTCGCTGTCCTTCACCTCGACGACCTGTTCATCCTGCTCGAGCTGGAGCAGGATTTGGCCGGCCTTCACGCGATCGCCCTCCTCGACGAGCAGCTTCTCGACCAGGCCGGTGGTCTCGGGATAGACGTCCACTGCGGTCTCGACCTCGATGGTGGAATTGTAGCTGAGAAATGCCGCGACCGGGCCGATGCGGGCGGTCTCGATCTCCACGGGCACGGCGTCGGCGGCTTTGGCCGCGTTCGGATCCTCGGCGGGCTTCTGGGCGGCATCCGCGCTGGCGGTGGTGTTTTCAGCCGTGGCGGCGGGGGCCTTTTTCGAGCAGCCCGCGGCGAATGCGACAGCGGCTCCGAGGGCGAGCGCGCAGGAGGTTCGGGTGAGGGTGGACATGACAGAAGGATGAGAGACGTCCCGGGAAACGGGCGAAGTTACAGGGCGACTGACGGGAAGCGAGCCGCGCGTGCAGGTTCGTGGCATGGGGTAAACACGGCAGGATGGCGCTCGGTTGCAGGGTTTGCGGCGGATTTTGGGTGACGGTGTGGTCGTCCCTTGCCGGAGAGACGGGCCTGGTGCCAGGATCTGAGGCGACGGCCGTCGATGAAAGCTGCGCTTCTACCCACCATCATAGCCCATCGGGGAGAGTCCCACGACGCCCCGGAAAACACGCTTGGCGCCATCCGCCTCGCCTGGGAGCGCGGCGCGCGCGCCGTGGAGATCGATGTGCGCCTGACCGCCTGCGGCGAAGTCGTGGTCATCCACGATGCCGACCTGCGGAGGGTCGGTCGCTCGCGGCTGAAGGTCGCGGGATCGACCGCCGCGGCATTGCGCGGCGTCGGGGTGGGGGGCTGGAAGCACCCTCGCTGGGCCGCTGAGCGCGTCCCCTTGCTCACCGAGGTGCTCGCGACCGTGCCGCGCGGTGGACGCGTGTTTGTCGAGATCAAGACCGGACCGGAGATCGTCCCTGCCCTGGTACAGGTGATGGCGGGCTGCGCGCTCGCGCCGAGGCAGGTGCTTTTCATGAGTTTCGATCGCGCGACGATGGCGGCCGCGGCGAAGGCGCTGCCCGCGCACGAGGCGTGTCTGCTGCTGACGGCGCGACAGTTCTTCGGCGGCGCGGGCGTGGCGGGTGCCATCACCACCGCGCGCGAACTCGGCTGCGTGAGTCTCGACGTGCAGCGGCACCGGCGCCTCAACACCGCCGTCGTCGATGCCGTGCACGCCGCCGACATGCGCCTCTACACCTGGACGGTGAATCGGCTCTCCACGGCGCGCCGGCTCGCCGCAGCCGGTATTGACGGTATCACGACAGACCGTTGCGCTTGGATGCGCGAGCGGCTCGGCGACTGCGCCCGGCGCCGCGCCGGATCGTAAAGCGTGCCGCGGTTTACGATTTGCCCGGCGGGATTGTTCATAAGTTTCGGGAAACCTTGCCGGCGGCCCGGTGTCGCAGTGCGCGCTCGATCCCAGACTTCATGGAAACCACCGCACGCGATCGCATGCGCCGCGGCGTCCGCGCCGCCGTTTACCGCGCCTGTTGGCGCCGGCTCGAAGGTGACGAGCCGGGCGCGCAGGCGCTGCTCGCGTGCGAGGTGCCCGCGGTGCTCTCGCACGAGGGCGCGTCCGGGGTCGACGACGAGTTGGTGCGCGCCTGGCTCGACGAGGACACTGCGGACTTTGACCGCGCGGTGCTCATCAGCGAGTTGATCACCAGGCGCGGCGCGAGTGTGGTGCCACCCACGCCGCGGGTGGCGGCCGTCCGGCCCCAGGCGTCCGCGTCGTCCGAGGAGCGCGCGTCACGCCCCGCCTCGGTAGCGTCCCCGGCGATCGCCGACCTCCTCGACGGCATGCTCGCGCAGGAGCGGCGCGTGCGCGCCGCGAGCTGACGCGCCCGGCACGCGTTTCTCCGTTTTCGCAACATCTCCCCTCCCTGACGGCGCTTCGTGCGCCGGCACGGGCCGCCCGTCTGAACCCACAACCCACCAACGACTGCCCTCCCACCATGAGTCCAACCGACACTGCCGTCGCCTCGACGACCACCCACGCGCCCAACGCCGCTCCGGCCAAGGCCCAGTCCACCCCCACGCCGCCGCCGCTCGGCCGTCGCACGGACCGCAAGACCATCCTCCTCGGTCTCGATCTCGGCACGAACAAGTGCTGCCTCATCGCCGGCGGACCCGACTCCACCGACATCGCGATCGCCAAGATCGTCCCGAGCGTCGTCGGCTACGTGAAGCCGGGCATCATCAACGGCATCATCCCGGGCAACGCCGACGTGATCTTCGGCGAGGACGCCCTCAAGAACCGCCTTCACGTCAATCTCGTCCATGCGCTCGCCGACGGCGTGATCGCGCACCTCGACGCCACGCGCGACCTCATGCGCCATATGCGCCGCATCATCGACCCGGCGGGAAACTCCGAGATCCGCGCGGTGATCGGCGTGCCGGCCAACGCCCCGCAGGAGGCGCGTGACAACGTGCGCCGCGCCGTGGCCGGCGTGTTCGACCGCGTGCTGCTCATCCCCGAGCCGTTCCTCGCCGCGCTCGGCGTGCGCGACGACGCCCGCATCGGCCAGTCCAACTACGTCGACCCCGTCACCAACGCGCTCTTCATCGACATCGGTGCGGGCACGACCGATCTCTGCCTCGTGCAGGGTTATTTCCCGACGGCGGACGATCAGGTCAGCTTCGCCTTCGCCGGCGACGCGATCGACCACGCCATGCTCGAGTCCATCAACCAGCTCTATCCGGACTGCGGCCTCTCGCGCCTGAAGGTCCGTGAGATCAAGGAGCAGCACGCCTACGTGGGTGCCAGCCGCAAGCCCATCGACTTGAAGGTCGTTCTCGGCGGCAAGGCGCGCAACCTCGAGCTCGGCGACGTCATCGGCTCCGCCTGCAACCAGCTCCTCGATCGCGTCATCGACGCGGCCCGGCGCCTCATCGCCCGTGCCGCCAGCGACTCGGTCGAGCAACTCCTGCAGAACATCATCGTCACGGGCGGGGGCAGCCAGATCCGCGGCCTGGATACGGAGCTGCAGAAACGCCTCCTCGCCGACGGCTACGAGAACCCGAAGGTGCGCCTCGCCGGCCAGGACTACCAGCGCTACGTCGCGCTCGGCGGCATCAAGGCCGCCCGCGCCGCCCGCGAGCACCAGTGGCAGTACGTGCTGGATTGAGGCTCTGGGCCATGGGCGATAGGTGATCGGCCTCTCATCGCCTATCGCCGCTCGCCTCTCGCCCCGCTACAACGTCTTCGGGATCGCCGCCGTCAGCACCTCGTGGCCGTCGGCGGTGATGAGGACGTTGTCCTCGATACGCACGCCGCCGGTCTCGAGATGGCGGTCGACGAGTTCCCAGTTCACGGCGTCGCGGAATTTCTCGCGCCGCGCCGGATCGCAGAGGAGCGGCGGAATGAAGTATAGTCCCGGCTCGACCGTGATGACGTAACCGGCCTCGAGCGGCAGGTCGGTGCGCAGGTTGCGCAGTGCCGGCTCGGTCGAGCGCGTGCGGCCAGGCGCCATCCCGCTGGCGTCGCGTACGCCCAGGCCCACGAGATGGCCGAGGCCGTGAGGGAAGAACAGCATGTGTGCCGTGCGCGCCACGAGCGACTCCGGGTCGCCCCGCATCACGCCCATCGCGACGAGGCCGCTCACGAGGTCGACCGCGGCCGCACGATGCACGTCGCGCCATTCCACGCCCGGCCGGCAGCGCGCGATCGCGCGTTCCTCGGCGGTGAGCACGACCTGATGCAGGTCGCGTTGAAACGCCGACGGCTCGCCCGCGACATAGGTGCGCGTGACGTCGCAGACATAGCGGTCGACCTGCGCGCCGGCGTCGATGAGCACGAACTCGCCACGTCGCGCGGCGCGCGCGCTTGGCGGGAAATGCAGCACGGCGGAATTGGGTCCCGTGCCGACGATCGTGTGATACCCGGTCGCGGTCGCACCGCCGCGGAAGAACGCCGCCTCGAGTTCGATCTCGAGGGCGCGCTCGGTCGCGCCCGGCTGGATATGCTGCAGGATGGCCGCGTAGCCGGAGGCGGTGGTGGCGGCGGCGCGTCGGAGCAGGCGGGTCTCCTCGGCGTCCTTCGGGCGGCGCGCGTGCAGCAGCGCCTCGCGGATCGCGGCCGTGCGGCCGACGTCGTAGGGCAGCCCGGCGAGAGGCTGGCCGAGCATGACCAGCGGACGGTTGCCGCGCAGCACGAGCCACGGCTCGAGTGCGGAGAGCGGCGCGCCGGCGCCGGGCCAGGGCTGGCGGCCTTCCCAGATGCGTTCGTCCTCGGTCACCTCGGGCACGAAGGATTTCCAGCCGCGCTCCGGCCCCTCGAGCGGGTCGTAGGCGAGCACCGCGCCCGGGCACTCGAGGCCGGCGAGGTAGTAGTACTCCGTGTGTGCATGGAATGGGTACACCTGGTCCGTGTTTTCCGGCAGCGGCACGGGACGGCCGGCGGCGAAGAGGACGACCTCACGGTCCAGGGGCAGGGCACGCGCCACACGCGCGCGCCGGGCGGCAAGCGATTCGAGCATGGGCCCACGCTCTCCGTACGCCCCCGGCGCTTCAAGTCGCGTCGGCGCTGCGCGGGTCGTCGAGGGGCGGTGTGCCTCCCCTGAAAACAGAATCGCGGGCGTCGGAGCGACCGACGCCCGCGATGCGGGAATACCGATGACGTTGCCACATACATGCAGAATCCACCGCAAGTCATGCCGGGTTGTGATCCGGCACTGAAAGAACACCACGGATCTGTCCCGAGCGGGTCGGGCGATCGCCGCGGCCACGTCGGCTCGAGAGCGCGTGCGTGGTGAGCGGAGTTTAGCGACGGGCGTGCCAGAGGTGCGGCGACATTCCTAAGTAGTTGAACATCGGTTAGAAGTGGCCGTTTCCGGCCTTTTGAGGGCGAACGGTCCGGTGGGTTTCCCTGTCACAAGTGCTCGCCCTGTTACAGGCGTTGCAGGTCGGCCCAGGTCCTCGGGGCGGCGGGCCGGGGGGTCAGGGGGCGCGTCCCGCACCGTTGGCGGCTTCGAGGACGCGGTAGATCTGCATCCGGTGGATGCCGAGCAGGC
>JACSRI010000118.1 GCA_014879845.1 Opitutaceae bacterium | reverse complement strand
ACGATGCGCTGCGGGCGCGGATCGTGCTGCCGGATGGCTCAACCTGTTTTCAGGCCTTCCATCTCTGGGGACCCGGGCGGACGGCGAAGGTGCAATGCGATGCGCTGGCGGTGATTTCGCCCGCGATGTTCGCGGAGTTCGTGCAACCGGCGCTGGCGGCGCAGTGCGACTGGCTCGACCACGCGATGTTTCATCTCGATGGCACGCAGGCGATCCCGCACCTCGACGGTCTGCTCGCGATCCCGGGGCTCGATGCGATCGAGTTCACGCCGCAGGCCGGGATCGAGGGTGGCGGGCACGAGCGGTGGTGGCCGCTGTACCGGAAGATCCTCGATGCGGGAAAATCAGTGCAGGTCGTCGCCGTGCGGCCCCACGAGGTCGAGCCCCTGCTCAACGCGATCGGGACGCGGGGTGTGTACGTGATGATGGGTGGCATCGCGGACCTCGCGACGCTGCGCGAAGTCGAGGCCGTGGTGCGCAGGCGATACCCGAGTTAAGCGCAAAGACGCCAAGGTGCAAAGACCGCGCCAAGTCCCTGCATGCTTTTGCTCTGGCCGTTGCGTCTTTGCGCCTTCGCGCTTATCCGTCCTCACCGGCACGAAAAAGGCCGTGGGGGTCAGCCACGGCCTTGAGAGTCTGGTCTGGGCGGAGCCTCAGATGCCGGCGCTGTTGTCCTCGGGGATCCGCATGCTGTAGAACGAGCGGTACACGAAGACCAGCGCGATCACGAAGAACACCGCGCCGATGGCGTGCTTGGCGGTGACGTTCGTCATCGTGACCGCGATCTCGACGGCAAGGAGGCCGAAGAGGGTGGTGAACTTGATGACGGGGTTCATCGCGACCGAGGACGTGTCCTTGAACGGGTCGCCCACGGTGTCGCCCACGACGGTGGCGGCGTGCAGGTCGGTGCCCTTCTGGCGGAGCTCGACCTCGACGATCTTCTTGGCGTTGTCCCAGGCGCCGCCGGCGTTGGCCATGAAGATGGCCTGGAAGAGACCGAAGAACGCGATGGCGATCAGGTAGCCGATGAAGAAGTACGGGTTGAAGAACGGCAGGGCGAGGGCGAAGCAGAACACGACGATGAAGATGTTCCACATGCCCTTCTGCGCGTAGACCGTGCAGATGCGGACTACCTCCTTCGAGTCCTTCTCGGAGGCGGTGGTGGCGTCGAGCTTCATGTGCTCCTTGATGTACACGACGGCGCGGTAGGCGCCGGTCACGACGGCCTGGCAGGAGGCGCCGGTGAACCAGTAGATCACGGAGCCGCCCATGATGAGGCCGAGGATGACCTCGGGCTGCACGATGGAGAGCCGCGTGATCACCGAGCCGAAGAGATTCTCCAGCAGGATGATGATGCCGAAGACCATCGTGGTCGCGCCGACCACGGCCGTGCCGATGAGCACGGGCTTGGCCGTGGCCTTGAAGGTGTTGCCGGCCCCGTCGCCTTTCTCGAGCTGGTACTTCGCATTCTCGAAGTCGGGTTTGAAGTGGAAGTCGCGCTCGATCTCCGCGGCGATGTTTTCGCGGCTCTCGATCTGCGAGAGCTCGTAGACCGACTGCGCGTTATCCGTCACCGGGCCGTAGCTGTCGACGGCGATGGTCACCGGCCCCATGCCGAGGAAGCCGAAGGCCACCATCATGG
>JACSRI010000167.1 GCA_014879845.1 Opitutaceae bacterium | reverse complement strand
CTCGATGATCCCGCTCGGCTCGTGCACGATGAAGCTCAACGCCACGGCCGAGATGCTTCCCGTGACGTGGCCGGAATTCGCCAGGATCCACCCGTTCGCGCCGCGCTCGCAGGCGGCCGGCTATGCCAAGGTCTTCGCGGATCTCGAGGCCTGGCTCGCCGAGATCACCGGCTTCGCCGCCGTCTCGCTCCAGCCCAACGCCGGCTCGGCCGGTGAATACGCGGGCCTGCTCGCCATCCGCGGCTGGCACCAGAGCCGCGGCCAGGGCGGCCGCACCGTCTGCCTCATCCCCGTCTCCGCCCACGGCACCAACCCCGCCTCCGCCGTCATGGCCGGCATGCGCGTGGTGCCCGTCGCCTGCGACACGATGGGCAACATCGACGTGGCCGACCTCCGCGCCAAGGCCCAGGCGCACGCGGCCGAGCTCGCCGCGCTCATGGTGACGTATCCATCCACCCACGGCGTCTTCGAGGATACGATCCGCGAGATCTGCGCGATCATCCACGAGCATGGCGGCCAGGTCTACATGGACGGCGCGAACATGAACGCGCAGGTCGGCCTGACCTCGCCCGGCCACATCGGCGCCGACGTCTGCCACCTCAACTTGCACAAGACCTTTTGCATCCCGCACGGCGGCGGCGGCCCAGGGGTGGGCCCGATCGGGGTGGCCGCGCACCTCGCACCGTTCCTCCCCGGCCATCCCGTCGTGTCACCCACGCCCGCCGGTCGTGGAGCGATCGGCCCGGTCGCGGCGGCGCCCTGGGGGAGCGCGAATGTCGTGCTCATCTCCTGGGCCTATATCCGCATGATGGGCGCAGACGGCCTGACCGAGGCGACGAAGTACGCCATCCTCAACGCCAACTACATGGCTCGGCGCCTCGCCTCGCACTTCCAGGTGCTCTACCGCGGACGCGGCGAGTTGGTGGCACATGAGTTCATCCTCGATTTCCGCGCCTGGAAGCAACGCGCCGGCATCGAGGTCGAGGACGTGGCGAAGCGGCTCATGGACTACGGCTTCCACGCACCCACGATCTCATGGCCCGTGCCCGGCACGATCATGATCGAGCCGACCGAGAGCGAATCGATCGAGGAACTCGACCGCCTCTGCGACGCGCTCATCGCCATCGGCGCGGAGATGAAGGCGATCGAGTCCGGCACGTTCGACCGGGCGAACAACCCGCTGAAGAACGCGCCGCACCCGGCCGACGTCGTCGTATCGGACTCCTGGGCACGCCCCTACCCGCGCGAGACCGCGGCCTTCCCGGCCCCATGGACGCGCCAGCACAAGTTCTGGCCCGCCGTCGCCCGCATCGACAACGTCTACGGCGACCGCAACCTCGTGTGCTCCTGCGTGGGCATGGAGGCGCACGGCTGAGGCTTGGCCGGTCGGGTGCGTTGACCGAACGCGCCGCGCGTGGGCCGCCCGCTCGCGAGCGGCCTACACGATTCCCATAGTGCGCCGCGCACTGCCGCCGAGCACGGCGGCGCGGGCCGCGTCGTCGAGGCTGGCCGCACGCACCTGCGCGAGCACGCGCGTAAGGTCCGGTTCGCTCTGCTCGCGCGGGAAGACCATCAGCGGATAGTCGCTGCCGAAGAGTATCCGCTCGGCGCCGACGGCGCGCACGGCTGCCGCGTAGATCGCCGGATCGTAGAGCAACGGCGTCGCCGCCGTATCGTAGACGCAGTTCTGCAGCGCCTGGCGCGCGTGGGCGTTGAGTTCGTGGAAGACGAGGCCGCCCCCCCAGTGCGCGAGGATGAGGCGCAGGCCGGGCTGCTGCCGCGCCAGGGTGACGACATCCTCGAGCGGCGTGACGACCCGGCCCGGAAACAGCCGGCTGGCCGGATCGGTAACGTGGAGGTTGACCGGCCAGCCCAGCGCGACCGCGTGGGCGAGCACGGCCTGCCAGTCCTCGTCGAGCGCCGAGCCGCCGCCCGACCACGGGCAGAGTTCGCCCAGCCCGACCAAACCGTCGTCGCGGGCGCGATTCATTTCCCGGATCGCCACGTCGGCCCCGGCCGCCGCCTGCACGGTGGCGAAGGCCGAGAACCGGTCGGGATGCGCACGCACGCACTCCGCGTAGATGCGGTTGTGCCAGACGCACGTCTCATGGCGCTGCCAATACCAACCGAGCAGGACCGCACGCTCGACGCCCGCGGCGTCCATGTCGCGCAGCAGCCGGTCCGCATCGGCCCAACCCTGCTGCACCCGACGGCCCGGCTGCGGCGTGACGAGCGCACCCCAGAGCGGCTCGTGCCGGTGCGCCGCCCAGCGCGCGGGGTCGGCCGACACCTCGGACGGATAGAGATGCACGTGCGCGTCGATGATGCCGGAGCCGGCCATGGCGCGAGAAAATCGACACGGTGCACACGCGCAAAGCCGAAAGCCTCGCTGTCGGCTGCCCGCTCGCGGGCGCCCGCGAGCGGGCGGCCGACAGCAGTGCTTCCACAAACCGCTCGTCCCGGACCGGCACCTGCTACACGATGCGGCCCATCGCACCGTTCATGCCTTCGAAATCGCACGCCACGCCGACTCCGTCCCAAACCTCCGCCGCCGATGCCCTCCAGGCGGCCACGGCGCTCGAGCCGCTCATCGGCATGCTGCAGCACCGCGCCGGCTCCGTCGGTGATTTCACGCCCGTGCACGAGCGTCCGCTCTACGGCACCACGCTCTACCTCGCGCGCTGCAGCCTCGACACGCGCTTCGGCGCCTTCCGGGCCTTCATTTTCCAGGACATCATCGACAAGCACTACATCATCGCGCTGGCCTACGGCGACATCGTGCACGCGAAGGAGCTCTACACGCGCCTGCACTCCTCGTGCGTGACGAGCGAGACCCTGCGCGGGTGCGACTGCGACTGCGTGCAGCAGCTCGAGGGCGCGATCGAGGTGATCGCGAAGAAGGGCACCGGCATCCTCTTCTACCTCATGCAGGAGGGCCGCGGCGTGGGTTACGTCGGCAAGGCGCGGGACCGCATGCTCGTACAGGCCTCGCTCGACCAGATCTCCACCTTCCAGGCGTATCAGTGCATGGGTCTGCGCAAGGACCACCGCAACTACGACAACATCTCCCACATCTGCCACCTGCTCGGCGTCACGGCCTCTTTCATCGTCCTGACGAACAACCCCGACAAGCTCGCCGCGCTCGAGTCCCAAGGCATCAGGATCGCGCGCACCGAGACGCTCGAGTTCGAGCCGTCGCCCTTCAACCTCGCCTACCTCACCTCCAAGGCCTCGGCCGGGCACATCCTCAATCGGCCGGCCCTCTCCGTGGCCAAGCGCGCGTTGCCTCCAGAGCCCGTCCTGCCCTTCAAGCCGCACGCCCTGCCCCACGCGCAGCGCTTCATCTACTCGGCGAGCTACTTCCTGCCGATGAAGCCCGTGGACGATGAGATCGTGCTCACGGGCGAGCAGTTCAAGGAGCTCTTCCAGAAGACCGGGCTCGAGCGCTACATGACCGGCGAGCACCCGCTCGTGCTCGGGCACGAGGTGCTGCGTGACAATCGCTTCATCGTTCGCATCGACAGCCACCGCGTCACCGAGTTTCGCCGCGAGCACCCCGACGACCCGATCGTCGACCTGCTCACCACGCCGTACTGGTTCCGCGTGCACGTCTACTTCGACCTGGTCACGAGCCAGGAGTTCGTGGTGTTGACCTACGGTACGCCGCGCATCTACGACATCCCCGTCGTGCGCCTGCACAGCGAATCGCTCTTCAACCGCTTCCCGCTGCGCAGCGTGGACAACCGGGAAAAGTTCAAGAAATCGGTCCGCCACATCGTGCACTACGGCGTGGGCGCGATCCTGCTCGTCTACTACGACGGCCGCGGTGCGGGTTTCGGCGCCTACGCGACCGATCGCATGATGACGGAACGCGGCCTGAGCCTCTCGTCGGACGAGTCGTATCGGAAACTCGGCGTCAGCTACGACAGCCGCGACTACGACGCCTGCATGGTCCTGCTCCGTCACCACATCCCGAACGAGAAGATCCAGATGGTGATGAATTCGCCCGCCAGCCTCGTGCGCAAGAAGGAGTACGCGGCCGCGCTCAACGACCACCACATCGACGTGGAGAAGTGGATCTTCCTCGATGAGGCCTCGGTGCATGAGTGAGGTCGCGACATCCCGATCAACTGCAGTCTGCCCAACAGGGAGAAACCATGGATGCACACGGATGAACACCGATTCGCGATTCCCAGACGCCGAATCATGGAACGCACGGGCGACCGTGGCGCCGGTTCAGTCTCCTTCGATCATTTGGTCCGTATCCGTGTTCATCGGTGTCCATCCGTGGTTAAGTTCGTCCGGTTGAGCCCATGATCTCCCCCATCATCGACGACCGCCACGCCGACCCGCTCGGACACGACCTGCTCGCGCGCCGACTCGGCGCGGTCGAGCCGCTGCTGCTCGCGATGCTCGCGCATCCGCTCGAGCGCGTGTCGGCACGCACGCTGACCTCGCGAAGTTTTCTCGTCACCGGCACCGGGAGCTCCGAGGCGCACGCGCGGTTCCTCGTCCACCTGCTCAATCGCCGCGCGCGCCGGCCGGCGGAGTTCATCCCGCTCTCCGCCTTCTGCGACATGCCCGCGGAGTTCGGCCGCGGCCGGACCCTCGTGGTCATCAGCCAGGGTCTCTCGCCCAACGCCCAGGTCGCGATCCAGCGCGCGACCGACTTTGACCACACCGTGATCTTCACCTCGACGACCGCGGCTGGCGCGGAGGCGGCGGGCAAGCACGAGCGCGCCGCCCTCGTGCGCCAGCTCGAGGCCTCAGGCGTGGAGTTCGTGCGCAGCCCGCTCGAGGAGGAATACTCGACGCTGATCCGCTTCATCGGGCCGCTCGCGGTCTATGTCAGCGCGTGGCAGTTCGCGCGCTGCCTCGCCGCCGAGTTGCTGCCGCCGCTCGAGGCCGGCACGCTCGGCGTGCTCCTGCGCACGCGCGCGCCGGCGACCGCGGTGGCGCGGTTCATCCGCGAGGCCGATTCGTTCCGCCGGGGCTTTTACCTGATCGGCGGCGCGCCGCTCTGCGAGTTCGCGCACAACCTCGCCTACAAGTTCCTCGAGGGCCTCTACTGGTCGGCGCCGGTCATCTGGGACTACCTGCAATTCGCGCATGGCCCGTTCCAGGAGGTGACGCTCCAGCCGCGGCCCGTCGTGATCCTCGAGGGCCCAGGGCCAACCGAGGCCGACCTCGCCGCGCGCACGCGGCGCATGCTCGAGGCGGCGCACGTGCCGTGCATCGACCTCAAGTCGGCCGCCGCCGCCCCGTTCGCGATCTTTGAATACGAGGCGCTCTTCAACGACCTCGTGCACCAGCTCGTCCGGCACTTCCACATCGACCAGCGCAACTGGCCGAGCAAGGGCAAGGACGACCCGCTCTACGGCTTCGCGCGCGTGGGGTGAAGGCACGGCACGAGACTCACGCCGCCCATCGGGGCACGGCGTGAATCCAGGCCTCGGCTCGGAAACGGAGGGCGGTGCTCCCGCGCCGCCGCGGTTCGCCGGTGGCCTACGCCTGTCCATCCGTCATCGCGGCCGCGCAGGAGCGCGGCCCTCCAGGAAAGCCGGAGGTGCCGGCACGCTCCGACGGGAGGATGGTCCGCCTAACCGCTACCGCGCCGTGATCGTGGTCTCGCCGGTCGTGAGTCCCGCAGACTTGGCGCGCACGGCGATGGCGCCCGTGGCGCCCTTCTTCGCGCGGACGATGACGAGCGCGAGGCCGTTGTAGGCCCGGCGCTCCGGCGACTGGAACGACTCGAAGCTCGTGGCGTCGCCGTTGTCGGTGGCGACGATCTCGCCGGGTCCAGAGACCGTGAACTTCAGCGCATTCTTCGATCGCGGCACGAGCAGGCCGTCCTTGTCGGCGACCGTCACGGTGACGAACGCGAGGTCGAGGCCGTCGCCCCGGATCGCCGCACGGTCCGAGGCCATGAGCAGGCGCGCCGCGGGGCCCGTTGTCCGCATCGACCGTTCCGCCCAAGGCTGGCCTTTCTTCCACGTCACGACCTTCACCTCGCCGGGCTGGTAGACCACGTCGTTCCAGCGGAAACGGTACTCGAGCGAACCGCGCTGCTTGCGGCCCTGCGAGACGCCGTTGACGAAAAGCTCGGCCTCGTCGCCCGAGGTGTAGACAAACACCGGCGTGACCTGCCCTTCGCGGCCCGGCCAGTTCCAATGCGGCAGGATGTGCGCCATGGGCAGGTCCGGACGCCAGCGCGCCTGGTAGAGGTAGTAGCGGTCCTTCGGAAATCCGGCGAGGTCGATGATGCCGAAGTAGCTGCTGCGCGACGGCACGCGGATCTTCCCGAGATCGGCGAGTTCCCTGGCGGCGAGTTCGCGCTGCTTCGGATCGGAGTAGTTGAGCAGGTTCGTGACGTCCGCGTTGTAGGGCGTGGGCTCGCCGAGGTAGTCGAAGCCGGTCCAGACGAACTCGCCGAAGACATGCGGGTTCTCATCGAGTCCCTTGAACTCGTCGTCGGCCACGAGCGCCCAGCGCGGCGCGTAGAGGTCGTAGGAGCTGACCTGAAAGTCGGCCTGCCCCTCCATCTTGTCCTCGCTCACGGGGAAGAAATACTCGCCACGCGAGCTGATGGTCGACGCCGTCTCGCTGCCGAAGACGGGTATCTCGGGATGCGCGTCGTGGAACGGCGCATACCGGTCGGGCTTGTAGTTGAAGCCGATCAGGTCGAGCGCGGTCTGGAAGCCCCAGAACGGCGCGGTGCGGCTGTTCGAACCGATCGTGACCGGCCGGCTGCGGTCCTCCTCGCGGACGATGCCGGCCAGCCGGGCGGCGAGGTGCCAGCCGTCGTTGAAGTGGAGCTCCGAGACTTCGTTGCCGATGCTCCACATGACGACCGACGGGTGGTTGCGGTCGCGGCGCACGAGAGCGCGCATGTCGCGTTCGTGCCAGTCGTCGAAGATGCGTCCGTAGTCGTGGAACCGCATCGGGCCGTCCTTCGCGTCGGTACCGGGGATCTTCTTCTTGCCCATGCGCCAGGCGTCGAAGGCCTCGTCCATCACGAGCATGCCCATGCGGTCGCAGAGCTCGAGCAGCTCGGGCGCGGGCGGATTGTGGCTCGTGCGGATCGCGTTGCAGCCCATCGCCTGCAGGATCTCGATCTGGCGCTCGAGCGCGCGGACGTTGATCGCGGCGCCAAGCGCGCCGAGGTCGTGGTGCATACACACGCCCTGCATCTGCACCTTGCGCCCATTGAGGAAGAAGCCCTCCTCCGCGTCGTAGCGGATCGTGCGGATGCCGAAACGCGTCTCCACGCGGTCGATCACCGTCCCGCCCTGCTCGACGGTGGTGATCGCGACATAGCGGTGCGGCGTGGCGAGGTCCCACAACCGCGGCGAGGGCACGCGCAGCGTGTGTGTGCGCAGTGCCTCGCGGTCGCGCTTGGGATCCATCTCGAACTCCACGCGCTCGGAAGTCACGACCGGTTTCGGCGCGATCGAGTCGTCGGCGCCCAGTTCGTGGATCGTCGTGACGAGCGCGACTGCGACCTTGTCCGCGGTCGTGTTGTCGACCTGGACGTTGACCTTCACCACCGCCTCCTCGGCGGAGACGACCGGGGTCGTGACAAACGTGCCCCATTGCGCGACATGCACGGGCGCGGTCTTCACGAGCCAGACGTTGCGATAGAGGCCGCTGCCGGGATACCAGCGGGAGGAGTCGTCGGGATTGTCGAGGCGCACGGCGAGGATATTGGCGCCTCCAAAGTTCACATACGGGGTGAGGTCGAGGCGGTAGGAGGTGTAGCCGTAGGGCCAGCCGCCGACGAACCGGCCGTTGAGCCACACGGCCGAGTAGGCCATGGCGCCGTCGATATCGAGGTGGATGCGCCGGCCGGCGTCAGCCGCGGTGATCGGCAACGCCTTGCGATACCAACCCACCCCGTGCCACGGGAGTTTGCCGGTGTCTCCGGGACGATCGTAGGAGAACGGCCCCTCGATACCCCAGTCATGCGGCAGATCGAGCCGGCGCCAGCCGCTGTCGTCGAAGCCGGGCTGCGCGAACGACACCGCGGCGCCGGGCTCCTCGCCCGCGGGGCGCTGCGGCGCGGCCACGCCGGCGTTGATCAGCGCGGCACCGGTCGGAAGGAACCATGGACGCATCGCGACGTAGCCGAGCGAGTCGCCCGCATCGGGTGCATCCCCGCGGTGAAACCGCCAGTCCTCGGTGATGCGCAGTCGATCGCGCGGGGCGTCGGCCAGGATCGATGCGGGGAACACCGCGGCGGCCGCGAGCGTGGCGACGCCGCGCCGGAGGGCACGGGGCAGGTTGGAGCAGAGCATCGCGCGATGCTGGCGCGCACGGTCGCCGCGCTCACGTCAAAAGCACCCGGACAGTCCGCATCATCCCACACAGTCTCGGAGCGACGGTCGGCCCGGGGGACGCCGCTCACACCGATGGAGGCAGCGAGGGCAGGCGAAGGTTCTCCCATGCCGCCCGCGAGATGGCATAACCGCGCACATCCTCCGGCACGCCGCGTTTCATGACGGCGGCGCGGCGGAAGAACTCCTCGCGCATACCGACCTTCTGCATCACCCGGCCGGAGGCGGGATTTCGCTCGAAATGGTGGGCGTGGACGCGGTCGAGCGCGAGCATGGCGAACCCGAAGTCGACGGCCGCCTGCGCGGCCTCGGTGCCGTAGCCGTGCCCCCAGAATGGATACCCGATCCAGTAGCCGAGCTCGGCCGAGTGCAGCTCGGGCTTGACGGTGAGCCCGACGGTGCCGACGAGATCGCCCTGCCCGAGCCGCGTGATCGCGAAGATGGCTCCGCGTCCGCTCAGCCAGGCAGCCTCGTGGGTCGCGATCCACATCTCGGCGACGCCATCGGGATACGGGTGCGGGATGGTGAGGGTCGTGTCGGCCACGCGCGCGTCGCCGGCGAGGCGCTGGACCTCGGGTGCGTCCGCGTCGTCGTAGGGCCGAAGGAGAAGGCGCGCGGTCCGGATCTTGGGCTGGTGGTCCATGCGACACGGTGAGCATGGCGCGGATCGCGCCGCCCGTGGAGAGAATTGTGATGCGCCGCACGCACCGCTCCGGCACAACCGCGCCACCATGTCGGAGCGCCACGTCGACGTGCTCATTCTCGGTGCCGGGATCGCCGGCCTGTTGCTCGCGCGCGAGTTGCGCGGGCCCGGCCTGCGCGTGGCCGTGGCGCACGACCCGTCGCATCCGGGCGCGAGCGAGGCGGCCGTGGGCCTGCTCAACCCCGTGCGCGGCCAGCGCTGCACGCTCGCGTGGCGCGCGGCGGAAACCTTCGCGGCGGCCCATGAAGCTTATGGAGAGATCGCCCGCGCGACCGGATCCACCGTGCTGCGCCCGGTCGAGGTGGTGCGGACGTTTGCGACCGCGGACGAACAGGCCGCCTTCGAGCGTCGAATCCCAGCGATCGTGGCCGCGGGGTTCGCGGTGCGCGACCTCGCCGAGCTGCCAGCGGGTTGGCGCGGCGCCGGCCACGGCGGCGTCGCGATCGGCGGTGGTGGCGCGCTCGACGCGCGCCGCCTGGTCGACGTGCTGCGGTCGGAGGCGCGAGCCGCGGGCGACCTCGTCGCCCAGCGCTGCTGTCCCGACGAGTGGGACGCGGACCATGTCGTCCTCGCGGGTGGCATCGATGACCTGGCTCCGGCGGCCGGTCGTCCCCTGCCCCTGCGCCCGGTGCGCGGCGAGTCGCTGCTCGTGCGTGCCCCGGCGCTCGAGGCGCACTCGGCCTACGTCTGCGGGCATCACCTCGCGCCGATGGGCGACGGTCTCTGGTCGTGCGGCGGCACCAAGGTCCCCGGTGACATGATGCGCGAGACCACGGCGGACGGGCGCGCCGAACTCGAGGCGTTTCTCGCCCGCCATCTCGCCACGCCCTGGGAGGTGGTCGCCCAGGCCTGCGGCGTGCGTGCCGCCACGATGGATACAAGGCCGCTCGTCGGCGCGGTCGACGACTCCGGGCGCCTCCACGCCTTCAACGGCTTCGGCTCGCAGGGCTACGTGATCGTACCGTGGCTCGCACGCCGGCTGGCCGATCATCTCACCTCGGGAGCGCCGCTGCCGACGGAGACCGAGCCGCGGCGCTTCACGCCGCCGCGCGCGAGGGGCGACGCGAGCGGACATTGGGACGCGGTCGCCGTGGCCCGGGCGCTCACGCTCGCGGCACTCGCGCCCGGCGACTTCGCGGTCGACCTCACGGCTGGCAACGGCGCCGACACGCACGCGCTCGCGCAGGCGGTCGGTGCGGACGGCGCCGTGCTTTCCATCGACATCCAGCCTGCCGCGCTCGAGGCGACCCGCCGCCGGCTCGCACGCGAGGGCTGCGAGACACCGGTCGATCTGCGCTGCGCCAACCACGCAGGCCTGGGCGAGCTGATCGCTCCGGCCTGGCGCGGGCGCGTGGGCGCCGTCGTGGCCAATCTCGGGCACCTGCCAGGCTCGAACTCGTCCGTCGCCACGCGCCCGGAGTCGACGACGGCGGCGTTTGCGGCGGCATTGTCCGTTCTGCGG
This sequence comes from Opitutaceae bacterium, assembly GCA_014879845.1. Lineage (GTDB taxonomy): Bacteria > Verrucomicrobiota > Verrucomicrobiia > Opitutales > Opitutaceae > JAEWQP01. The sequence continues at coordinate 27,912 of JACSRI010000167.1, read as the reverse complement.
CGCGGCGGCGTACTCGTCGCCGTCGTCTACCCCCAGCGCGACGGCGGCACGGCGGAACTCGCAGCCATCGAACGCTGGGCCGCGTCGCTCGACGGCAATCTCTGGCAGGTGATTTGGCATCGCCCGCCCGACCGGCCGCAGCGTGCGTCCGTCGTGTTTTCCGCGAGACGAAGCTGAACGAGATCGGACCGCTAACGCGCCGGCGGCACAAGCACACGCAGCGAGGCTGGCACCGCGCGCACGTCGAGCACGGCGTCGCACGCGTGCACCTCGCCGTCGGTGTGCACGGCAGCCGGCCCGGCCCGACGGATGGTGAAACGCGCCGCCTGCAGCGAACGCACGCTCGCCGCGCGATCGAGTGTGCCCGCGAAGGCGCGCAGCCCGAGCCAGAAGGCGAGCACGGGATGGCGCGAGCGTACGACCACCACGTCGATGCGGCCGTCATCGAGCCGGGCGCGCGGCGCCACGTGGGCGTTGTTGCCGTACTGGGTCGAGTTGGCCAGCGCGGTCAGGAACGAATCGAGTTCCTCGGGCGGGCCACCGTCGGGCTCGATCACGAGCCGCTCGAGCGGCGTGTGGCGGAGCGCGCCGAATCCAAGGCGAAAATACGAGACAAGCCCCCGCTCCCGGCAGGCGTTGAAGCGCTGCGCGATCTCGGCATCGAGCCCGAAGCCGGCGACGTTGAAGAAGGGTCGGCCATTGACCACGCCGGTGTCGATCACGCGCACGCGCGCGTCGAGGAGCAGGTCGAGCGCGCGGTCGACCGACAGCGGCAGGCCGAGATCGCGGGCGAGACCGTTGCCCGAACCGCAGGGCACCAGGCCGAAAAACGTCGGCTGGCCGACGAGGGCCGAGGCCACCTCGTTCATCGTGCCGTCGCCGCCGACCGAGACGACGAGTCCGCGGCCTTCGGCCACGGCCGCGCGGGCCAACTCGGTCGCGTGGCCCGGGCCGCGCGACTCGAGAAGCGGCGCGTCGAGACCATGCCGCTCGATGAATGCGGCCACGCGCTCGCGCCGGCGCGCCCGCGAGGCGCGACGACCGGACACGGGATTGACGATGAACGCGCAGCGCAGTGCGCGGGCGGAGACGGGAGCGTCGGGAACGGCACTCATACGCACTCGCCGTTGCCGCGATGGAGAGATGCCACGGCAGCGAGCGTCGCACGAAAGCGTGCGATGATCGCGTCCCACGTCACCCCCAACGCCGTGGCGCGGGCGCCGGCGCGGATGGCGGGCCAATCCGCCGGCCGCGCCGCGATGTCGACCACCGCGGCGCGGTAGGCCGCGGGATCATCGAAGGGGGCGAGGATGCCATTGGCGCCATGCCGGATGTGTTCGCGTCCGGCCGCGTAGTCGTAGGTCACCACCACCAGGCCGCTGGCCAGCGCCTCGGTCACGACATTGCCGAACGTCTCGGTGACGCTGGGAAAGAGGAACACGTCGCCCGAGGCGTAGTGGGCGGCAAGGGCCTCGCCACGCTGCATCCCGGCGAAGTGAAACTCCGGATACCGAGCCTGCAGCGCCTCGCGCTCCGGCCCGTCGCCGACGAGCACGAAACGCGCGTCGGCGTGATGCACGCGCGCCGCGAGAAAACCCTGCACGGCCAGCTCGATGTTTTTCTCCTTCGCGATGCGGCCGACATAGAGGAACACCGGGGCGCCCGGCGCCGCGCCCCAGGAGCGGCGAAGGTCCTCAGAGCGCCTGGCCGGCGAGAACAACGCGGTATCCACGCCGCGCGAGACGACCTCCGGGTCCCAGAAGCCCTCGGTGCGCAGCTCCGCCTGCATCTGGCGGGTCGGCACCATCGTCACCGCGGTCTCATTGTGGAAACTTCTCAGGTAGGCGAAGGCGACATGGAGGAACGCCCCATAGCCGTAGTGCTGGCCGTATTGGTGGAAATTGGTGTGGAAACTCGAGCTCGTCGGGATCGCGAGCCGCGCGGTGGCTCCGAGCGCGGCCCAGCCGAGCGGTCCCTCCGTCGCGACGTGCACGACGTCGGGCCGATCTGCCGACCACAAGCGCAGCAGGCGCCACAGCACGGGCCAGCCGATCATGAGTCCCTCGTAGCGAGGCAGCGGCAACCCGGGCACAAGGACCTCGCGAAAGCGGCCGTCGCCTCGCGGATCAAGGACGGCGTCGGCCGCGACGCTCGTGGGCCCGGCCGTGCGGTCGGCCGGCTGCCGCGGGCGGACCACCGTGATGTCGTCGCCCAGGCGCGCCACGCCCTCGACGAGACGCTTGAGCGTCATCGCCACGCCATTGACCTCCGGCGGGAAGGTTTCTGTGACGAGGACGATCTTCACGAGTGCGACGACGAGGTGCCGGCGGCGGACGCCGTCCGGACCGCGTGCTGGATTGTCCTCACCAACACGCCCGCGCAACTCCCATCTCCGCGGCCCGGCCAATTGTCACGCGGTGGGCCGGCTCGAAAAAGCAGCGAGGCGGCCCCGGAATGCGGGACCGCCTCGACGCAGACCGGGGCGATTCTGGCGCGCGGCGCGGCTCAGGGCGCGAGCGTCGGCAGCGGGCCGGCGCCCGGCAGCTGCGGCGCGGGCGGCTGCGTGGCGAGCAGCTCGACCTCGAAGATCAGGAGCTTGCCCGGAGGGATGCCGTCGCTGCCGCGCAGGCCGTAGCCCAGGTCGCCGGGCACGTAGAACATGTACTTGCCGCCCACCGACATGAGCTGCACGCCTTCACTCCAGCCGGGGATGACGCGATTGACGGGAAACGTCGCGGGCTCCCCGCGCTCGATCGAGCTGTCGAAAACCGTGCCGTCCACGAACGTGCCGCGATAGTGCACGCGCACCTCGTCGGTCGGGCCGGGCTTGGGACCGGTGCCCTCGGTGACCACCTGGTAGCGCAGGCCGGACGCGGTTTTCTTCACGCCCTCCTTCTTGTCGATCTCGGCGAGGAAGGTGTCCTGTTCGGCTTGGCTGTCGGCGAGACGCTTCTTCTCCACCGTCTCCGAGCGCGACGTGAGGAAGCGCTCGAGCGCCGGACCGACCGTGCGGGGATCGGCCTGGGTGCGCTGACCAGCGGCGGCCATCTTGATGCCGCGCGTGAATGCCTCGAGTTCGGGCTCGCTCAGACCGAGGGCCTCGCACTGGAATTGCTGACCGAGATACCACCCGTAGAACTCGAGCATGTCGTTCACCGGGACGGCGGGCGGCGCGGGCGGTGTCGGACGCGCCGCGGGGGCGGCCGACTCGGCCGGCACGCCGACAGCCTGGGCATGAGAGATCGCGGGCAACGCGGCACACAGGCCGGCGGCGAGAAGGAGCGGACGAATGGTCATGGGATGATGGCGGAGAGCGTGTGGACCCCCGCATCGTGGGATTGTTTCGCGGGGAAACCGCGAGCGCAGCGGGACGGATTTCTTTTGTCAAAGCACGAAAGGGACATTCGAGTGCCGGGCCTCGCGCGAGCGGGATGCCCAGCCCGACCCAACGGTCGACCGGCACCCCGCCACCCACGCGCTCACACAGCCCCATTCGTTTTTTTGATGAAGCCCGAAAATTTCTGGATCAGCGCCGACGGCGTCGTCGTCGCCGCCCGCGAAAAGTCCGAGACCAGCGTCCAGCTCACCATCGCGTTCAAGCTGCGCAACAAACAGGAACTCGAGTTCGCCCGTGCTCACCGCGCGCAACTGCAGTTCAGCGAGCGTTCCACCGTCGCGCGCATCGGCATCGAGATCTTCGCGCCGAACCCGCCCACGCTCGAGAAGGACACGCTCATCCTCCAGGCCGAGGCCTTCGTCTACGACACGAGCTACCCGAGCGCGCCGTGTTTTCGCGCGCTCATGCAGCGCGGCATCGCCGCCGGCCGGCTCTTCTTCGCGCCGGAGCAGAACAAACTCACCGCCACCGAGATCTGGCAGGCGTTGCGCGAGAACCGTCTCAAGCTCCCGAGCACGCTCTCGATCGACCGCTTCGGCCACGTCTTCCTCACCCCGCACCGCGTCCGCTACACCCTGCCGCCAACCCTGAGCGCCGCGGACCTCGAGCGTCTGCTGCGCGGCGACCTGCCCCGCACCTTCCTCGACAAGGTCCAGGTGCGCGAGGCCACCGAACTCGTCGAGATCCAGCCGCACGCCGGCATCCTGACCAGCTGCTCGATGTACCTGCAGGATCACTACGTCGTGCTCAACCGCGGCGCGGGCAACTTCGGGCTGCACTCCGGCGCCGTGCTCCTCGACCCGGTGAAGACCTTCGGCACGAACGTCATGCTCGAGATCTACAACACCAGCGACGAAGTCGTGGTGAACCCCATGGTCTCGGTCGACGTCTACCGGGCCGGCCCCGACGACTCCGCCGAGCGCGAGGCCATCCGCGAGCGCCGGAAGGCCGTGCGCGCCGAACTCGGCCAGGCCTACGAGCTGCTCGCCTCGAACCCCAAGATCGCCGACGCGAAGGCCAAGCCCACCACCGGCATCTCCCTGCGCGGCCAGAGCGCCCGAGCCGAGAATCCGTGCGTGTGCATCAGCTTCGACGGCAGCATCAAGGACAGCCTCGCCCGCGGCCTGAAGAACGAGCCCTGGGGCTACCTCACCGTGGCGCAGGCGCTCAGCCACGCCACGCGCGGCTCGGACACGCTCGTCATCGAGTATTTCCCGAATCTCTTCGAGCACATCGAAATCCTCGCCCGCCTCACGCGCGTGACCCTGCGTCGCCTCGTCTTCCGGCGCGCCTCGCGGCTCAACCCGTTCTTCCTCTCCTCCGACGCGCATGCCCGCCTCGAGGTCTACCAGCAGCTCGGTATCGACGTCTACTGGATGAACGAGAACCTCGGCGACCTCTACGTGCACGTCTATCGCAAGGAGCACGGCTTCTTCGTGCGCGAGGAGGATGTGAAGCGCTTCCGCGCCTCGACCATCCTCGCCTTCTACGGCAGCGCCGCCTCGATGGAGGATGGCAACGCCCGCGCCATCCGCGATCTCGTCGTGCGCATGACCGATTTCTTCGGGCCGAACGTCGCCGTGCTCACCGGCGGCGGCGGCGGCGTCATGGGTCTGGCCAACGCGGCCGCGCACGAGAAGAACTGCCTCACCGGCGCGTCGTTCCTCGAACTCGAAGCCCAGCCGCCGAACACGGGCGTGGATTTCTTCAACAGCTTCACGGAGAACTCGCGCCACAACCGCCAGAAATGGTTTCAGGTGGCGGACTTTTGCATCTTCTCGATGGGCGGCGTCGGCACGCTCGAGGAAACCGGAATCGAGCTGTGCAACCTCAAGCTCGGCATCCGCCCGCGCACGCCGTATGTGTTTTTCCACAACTCGTTCTGGAAGGACCTGCAGGCGCAGTTCGATCTCATGATCAAGACCAAGCGCGCCCCGGCCTGGATGGCCGACTACGTCCTCTTCTCGGGCAATGTGGACGAGGTCATCACCTTCTACCGGCGCGCCCTGCAGATCACCTGAGGTCCGCGCTGCGCGCGGAAAGTTGAAGTCTCGAGTTTGGGTTGAAGCGGCAGGTCCGGGAGCCGGCCCGTCGGCCGTGGTTCTTTTCTTCAACGTCAACTTTCCACTTCAACCCACCCTGCTTCCTCATCCACCCTCCCCTTCTTCGTTTCTCCCATGCCTTCCGCCTCCTCCCTCAAAGTCCTCGTCGTCGGCAGCGGCGGCCGCGAGCACGTGCTGGTCAAGTCGGCGCTCGCCTCGCCCCTCGTCCGCGAGGTCATCGCCGCGCCCGGCAACGGCGGCATGGAGATGGATTGTCGCTGTGCGCCCGTGAGCGTCGAGGATGTGCCAGGCATGGTCGCGCTCGCCCAGAAGGAGGGCGTGAACTTCGTCGTCGTCGGACCCGAGGTGCCGCTCTCGCTCGGCCTGGTCGACGCGCTCGAGAAAGTTGGCATTTCCGCCTACGGGCCTCTGGCCGCCGGCGCGCGCCTCGAGGCCAGCAAGATTTTCACCAAGCGCCTGCTGCTCAAGCACCGCATCCCGACCGCGCTGGCGGCGGAGTTTGACCAACTCCAGCCCGCGCTCGACTACCTGCAAACCAGCGCGATGCCGATCGTGATCAAAGCCGACGGCCTCGCCGCCGGCAAAGGTGTGGTCGTCGCGATGGACCTCGCCGAAGCCGAGGCCGCCGTGCGCTCCATGCTCGGCGAAAAAGTCTTCGGCGCGAGTGGCTCCCAGGTGCTCATCGAGGAGTGCCTGATGGGCGAAGAGACCTCGATCCACCTCGTGGTCTCGGGCCGCGACTACGTGGTCTTGCCCACCAGCCAGGACCACAAGCGCGTGGGCGAAGGCGACACCGGCCCCAACACCGGCGGCATGGGCGCCTACTCGCCCGCCGAACTCGTCGACGACGCCCTGATGGCGCGCATCGACCGCGAGATCTGCCGCCCGAGCGTCGACGCCATCGCCGCCGAGGGCATCGACTTCCGCGGCACGCTCTACATCGGCATCATGGTGACGCGCGACGGTCCGAAGGTGCTGGAGTTCAACACGCGCTTCGGCGACCCGGAGACGCAGGTGCTGCTGCCGCGGCTGGAGACCGACCCGGTGGCGCTCATGCACGCCGCCGCCACCCGCAGACTGGGCGAGATCCAGCTCAAGGTGAAGCCGGGCTATGCCACCTGCGTGGTGCTCGCGTCGAGGGGCTATCCCGGCAGCTATCCGAAGGGCGAGGTCGTCACACTTCCGAGTTCGTATGGCCCCGAGGAGTTTCTCTTCCACGCCGGGACGAAGCGCGACGAGGTCGGCCGCGTTTTGACTCACGGCGGTCGGGTCTTCGGTGCGACGGCGCTCGGCTCGACGTTGGCCGAAGCGACCCGCCGCGCCTATGCCGTCGCGGACCGCGTGCAGTTCGCCTCGAGCTACTTGCGGCGCGACATCGGCGCGAAGCAACTACGCCGCGATAGCGCTCACTGAGGCGACCCACCCCGCCCCGACCGCCCCATCCTTCGGTTGACTCCCTCCCGGGATCTGCCGACAGTTCCCGCCTTCCGTCACGATGCCCGAACAGCCTGGCCATGTCTTGTTTGTCTGCACGGCGAATACGTGCCGCAGCCCCATGGCCGCCGCCCTGCTCCGTCACGCGCTCGCGGCCGAGCCGGAGCCACTCAAGTCGGTCCCCGTGATCTCGGCTGGGACATCGGCGATGGCGGGATACCCCGCCGCGAACAACGCAGTGCAGGCCCTCAAGAAGGTCGGCATCACCCTCAACGGGCACCGCAGCCAGCGGGTGACGCAGGAACTCCTGAACCAGGCTCTCGCCGTGTTCTGCATGACCGAATCACATCGGGCCATGATCGAGCTCGATTACGATCCGATCCCTCAGAATCTGCACCTCATGCGCGAACTGATGGACGGCGCCGACCCCGACATCCCGGACCCCTTCGGCAGCAACCTCGCGGCCTACGAATCCAGCCGAGACTCGATGGTCGAGGCGATCCCCTCGATCATCGCCTACCTGCGCACGCTGGTCATCCCACCGGATTCGGCGCCCGAGCCTGCGCCCGGGAAGGCCTGAGTCGTCCAACTGTAGGCCCGGTCACCGACCGGGCGTCTCGACCCGCCGCGCAGCCGGCACGCCGAGTGAGGCCACCCGGCCAACCGCCGCGCGGTCGCTGGAATCTGAACGACTCCAAGAATCACAGTGGACTCCGCGCCCGCCGGCGTCCTCTTTAGCAGCGTCCATTTTCCCTTCCGATCCATGTCCACCGCCCAAGCCGCCACCTCCTTCCTCAACGCCGGCGCCCTCGCCCAGGTCGACCCCGAGATCAGCGCCGCGATCGGCCGCGAGCTCAAGCGCCAGCAGACGCACATCGAGCTCATCGCCTCGGAAAACTTCACGCTCCCGGCCGTGATGGAGGCCCAGGGCAGCGTGCTGACCAACAAGTACGCCGAGGGCTACCCGGCCAAGCGTTGGTACGGTGGCTGCGAGTTCGTCGACCAGGTCGAGACGCTCGCCATCGAACGGGCGAAGAAACTCTTCGGCGCCGAGCATGCCAACGTCCAGCCGCACTCCGGCTCGCAGGCCAACTTCGCCGTCTACACCTCGACACTCCAGCCCGGCGACAAGGTCCTGGGCATGAACCTCTCCCACGGCGGCCATCTCACGCACGGCAACCCGGCGAACTTTTCCGGCAAGCTGTACCAGTTTGTCCAGTACGGCGTGCGCGAGGACACCGGCCTGATCGACTACGACGAACTCGCCGCCGTCGCGCAGCGCGAGAAGCCGAAGATGATCACCGTCGGCGCCAGCGCCTACTCGCGCACGATCGACTTCGCGCGCATGGGCGAGATCGCACGCAGCGTCGGCGCCCTGCTCTTCGCCGACATCGCGCACATCGCCGGCCTCGTCGCCGCGGGTATCCACCCGTCGCCGGTGCCGCACGCGGACTTCGTCACCACGACCACGCACAAGACCCTGCGCGGCCCGCGCGGCGGTCTCATCCTCTGCCGCGCCCAGCACGCCAAGGCCCTCGACTCCGCCATGTTCCCCGGCGGCCAGGGCGGCCCGCTCATGCACGTGATCGCGGCCAAGGCCGTGTGTTTCCTCGAGGCGATGAAGCCCGAGTTCATCGCCTACCAGAAGCAGATCGTGGCCAACGCCCGGGCGCTCGCCGCCGCCATGGTCAAGCGCGGCTACAAGATCGTATCGGGCGGCACAGACAACCACCTCATGCTCGTCGACCTGCGCCACAACCTGCCCGACCTCACGGCCAAGAAGGCCCAGGAGGCGCTCGACCTGGCCAACATCACGACGAACAAGAACACCGTGCCGTTTGAGACCCGCAGCCCGTTCCAAGCCAGCGGCGTGCGGCTCGGCACGCCGGCGGTGACCACGCGCGGTCTGCGCGAGGCGGAGATGGACGTCATCGCCGATGCCATCGACACCGTGCTCAAGGCCCCGGAGAGCGAGGAGGCCCGGTCCGCGGCCAAGGCCAAGGTGCTCGATCTGTGCAGCCGTTTCCCGCTGCCCTACGCCTGAGCCCGGAAGCGAAGCACGGTATAAGTCCCAAGTCATTTCACGAAGCCCGAGGTCGTCCGCGACCTCGGGCTTTTTGCTTAAGCGATCCTTCCGGACGCAACGGTCGCGCACGTGTAGCCAACCCGTGCGAAGCGTGTCCGGTCCCGCGGTGGCATAGTGCGCCCATTCATTGGGCACGCCCCGGCCCGCCAAATCTGGATTTATCACCGTGAAAGACAACGACCTGTCCCCCATCACACTCGACGCCAACGAGGCCGTAGCTTCGGTCGCCTACCGACTGAACGAGGTTTTCGCCATCTACCCGATCACGCCGTCCTCGCCCATGGCCGAGTTCTGCGATGAATGGTCCTCACAGGGGAAGAAAAACATCTGGGGCGACGTCCCGCAGGTCGTGGAAATGCAGTCCGAGGGCGGCGCCGCCGGCCTTCTGCACGGTTCGCTCCAGGGCGGCGCGCTGACCGGGACGTTCACGGCATCGCAGGGCCTCCTGCTGATGATCCCGAATTTCTACAAGATCGCCGGCGAACTGACGCCCTGCGTGGTGCACGTGACGGCCCGCACGCTCGCGACCCACGCGCTCTCGATCTTCGGTGACCACGGCGACGTGATGGCCTGCCGCCAGACCGGCTGGGCCATGCTCGCCTCGAACTGCGTGCAGGAAGCGCAGGACTTCGCCGCCATCGCGCAGGCCGCGACGCTGCGCAGCCGCATCCCGTTCATCCACTTCTTCGACGGCTTCCGCACCTCGCACGAGGTGAACAAGATCACGCCGATCTCGAACGACACGCTCAAGGCGATGATCAACGAGGAGGCGCTCATGGCCTTCCGCCAGCGCCGCCTCACGCCCGACAAGCCCGTGCTGCGCGGCACGGCGCAGAATCCCGACGTGTTCTTCCAGGCCCGCGAGGCCGCCAACCGCTTCACCGACGTCACGCCCGAGATCGTGGCCGAGGAGATGGAGCGCTTCGGCAAGCTGACCGGCCGCAAGTATGGGCTGTTTGATTACGAGGGCGCGGCCGATGCCGACCGCGTGATCATCGTCATGGGCTCGGGCGCCGAGACGGTGGCTGACACCGTCAACTGGGCCGCCGAGCGCGGCGAGAAGGTCGGCGTGATCAAGGTCCGCCTCTTCCGTCCGTTCTCGATCAAGGATTTCGTGAAGGTCCTGCCCGCGACGACGAAGTCGATCGCCGTGCTCGACCGCACGAAGGAGCCGGGCGCCCCGGGCGAACCGCTCTATCTCGACGTGGTCACGGCGATCGAGGAAGCCCGCGTCGAGGGCATCTGCCCGGTCAAGGGCGCGCTCACCATCATCAACGGCCGCTACGGCCTCGGCTCGAAGGAGTTCACGCCGGCGATGGTCATGTCCGTGCTGAAGGAACTCCAGAAGCAGAAGCCGCTCCGCCGCTTCACCGTCGGCATCAACGACGACGTCAACGGCATCTCGCTGCCCTTCGATCCGGAGTTCGACATCGAGCCGGCCGAGGTGCGCCGCGCCGTCTTCTTCGGCCTCGGCTCCGACGGCACCGTCGGTGCGAACAAGAACTCGATCAAGATCATCGGCGAGGAGACCGACCTCAACGCCCAGGGCTACTTCGTCTATGACTCGAAGAAGTCCGGCGCGATCACGATCTCCCACCTGCGCTTCGGCCCGAAGCCGATCCGCGCGCCGTACCTGATCCGCAACGCCGAGTTCGTCGGCTGCCACCTCTTCACCTTCCTCGAGAGCTACGACGTGCTCGACTACGCCGCGCCCGGCGCGGTGTTCCTGCTCAATGCTCCCGGCTCCGTGGATACGCTCTGGGCCCGCCTCCCGAAGGAGGTCCAGGAGACGATCCGCGCCAAGAAGCTGAAATTCTTCGCCATCGACGCCCTCGAGGTCGCCCGCAAGGCCGGCATGGGCAGCCGCATCAACACCGTGATGCAGGTCTGCTTCTTCGCCCTGTCCGGCGTGCTCCCCGCCAAGGAGGCGATCGCGCAGATCAAGAAGTCGATCGAGAAGACCTACGGCAAGAAGGGCGCCGAGGTCGTGAAGAAAAACTTCGAGGCGGTCGACGCCTCGCTCGCCGGCATGTTCGAGGTGCCGATCCCGGTCGACGGCGACGCCGGCCTGCCGCGCCCGCCCGTCATCTCGCCCGCGGCGCCGGATTTCGTCCAGCGCGTCATCGGCACGATGGCCCGCGGCAAGGGCGACCTCCTGCCCGTCTCGGCCTTCCCGGTCGACGGCACGTGGCCGACCTCCACCGCCAAGTGGGAGAAGCGCAACCTCGCCTCCGAGATCCCGGTCTGGGACGCGTCGATCTGCATCCAGTGCAACAAGTGCGTGCTCATCTGCCCGCACGCCGCCATCCGCGCCAAGTTCTACCCGAAGTCGGCGCTCGAGGGCGCACCGGAGACGTTCAAGTCGACGGACTTCAAGTCCCGCGAAAATCCCGGCTGCGGCTTCACCATCCAGGTCGCGCCCGAGGACTGCACGGGCTGCACGCTCTGCGTCAACGTCTGCCCGGCCAAGTCCAAGAGCGACCCGAAGCACAAGGCGATCAACATGGAGAACCAGGCGCCGCTGCGCCTGCCGGAGCGCAAGAACTACGAGTTCTTCCTCAACATCGCCGAGGCCGACCGCACCACGCTCAAGACCTCGGAGATCAAGGCCTCGCAGTTCATGGAGCCGCTCTTCGAGTACTCGGGCGCCTGCCTGGGTTGCGGTGAGACGCCCTACATCAAGCTTGTCACCCAGCTCTTCGGCGACCGCGCCGTCATCGCCAACGCCACCGGCTGCTCCTCGATCTACGGCGGCAACCTCCCGACCACGCCCTACACGAAGAATCGTGACGGCCGCGGCCCGGCCTGGTCGAACTCGCTCTTCGAGGACAACGCGGAGTTCGGCGCCGGCCTGCGCTACGCGCTCGACTGGCTGCGCGACCGCGCCCGCGCCCTCGTGACCAAGCTCGCCCCGAAGCTCGGCGACGACTTCGTCAAGGGTCTGTTCCTCGATGCCCCGGCCGACGAGGCCGCCATCGCGGTCTGCCGCGCCCAGGTGAAGGAACTCAAGGTGCGCCTCAGCTCGATCAAGGACCCGGTCGTGCCGGAGCTCCTCGAGATCGCCGACCACCTCGTGCCGAAGAGCCTGTGGATCTTCGGCGGCGACGGCTGGGCCTACGACATCGGCTTCGGCGGCCTCGACCATGTGCTCACGCTCGGCCGCAACGTGAACATCCTCGTGCTCGACACGGAGGTGTATTCGAACACTGGAGGCCAGCGCTCGAAGTCGACGCCGCTCGGCGCGACCGCGAAGTTCTCCATGGGCGGCAAGGAGGCTCCGAAGAAGGACCTCGGCATGATCGCGATGACCTATCGCAACGTCTACGTGGCCCGCATCGCCATGGGCGCCCGCGATTCGCACACGCTCAATGCCATCCGCGAGGCCGAGAGCTATGACGGCCCGTCGCTCATCATCGCCTACTCGCACTGCATCGCCCACGGCTTCAACCTCGCCCAGGGTGCCGAGCAGCAGAAGCTCGCCGTGGACTCCGGTCACTGGCCGCTCTACCGCTACGATCCGCGCCGCTTCGACCTGGGCGAGAATCCGCTCGTGCTCGACTCCGCCGCACCAAAGACCTCGCTGGCCAAGTACCGCCAGAACGAGCTCCGCTTCCGCACGCTGGAGAAGATGGCTCCGGAAAAGGCCAAGGCCTACGCCGAGCACTCGGAGATCATCGCGAAGGCCCGCTACGACGCCTACGCGCAGCTCGCCGCCATGAAGGTCACCTCGCCCAACGCCACCAACGGCGCGGCCGGCGAGGCCCCCGCCGCCCCGGCGTCCTGAACGAGAGAATCGAACGGCACAGCAAATCCTCCGTCATCCCATCATGAATCTCGAGACCACCTACCTCGGCCTGAAACTACCCCACCCGATCATGCCGGGAGCCTCCCCCATGGTCGACAACCTCGACACCGTGCGTCAGCTCGAGGACGCCGGTGCGGCGGCCATCGTGATGCACTCGCTCTTTGAGGAGCAGCTCATCCGCGACCAGGAGGCGGCCTTCCAGCACGAGGCAGCCATGGCCGAGTCGTTCGCCGAGGCCACGTCGTTCTTCCCGAACCAGGAGGACTACCACCTCGGGCCGGACAAGTACCTCGAGCGCATCCGCTCGATCAAGGAGGCCGTCAAGATCCCCGTCATCGCGTCGCTCAACGGCACGCGCATCGGCGGCTGGATCGACCACGCCAAGATGATCGAGCAGGCCGGCGCCGATGCGCTGGAGTTGAATCTCTACTACGTCGCGACCGACCCGGCCGAGTCGGGCGACGAGGTGGAGTCGCGCACGCTCGATGTGCTGCGGGCCGTGCGCAACGCGATCAAGATTCCGATCGCGGTGAAGCTCTCGCCCTTCTACTCGTCGCTCGCACACTTCGCCACGCAGGTGGACGCGCTCGGGGCGAACGGCCTGGTGCTGTTCAACCGCTTCTACCAGCCCGACATCGATCCCGAGAATCTCGAGACCGTGCCGAAGCTGGAGTTGTCCAACTCCGCGGAGCTACGCCTGCGCCTGCGCTGGCTCGGCATCCTCCACGGCAACGTGCGCAGCTCGCTCGCCTGCAGTGGCGGCGTGCACCGCGCTGTCGACGTGGTGAAGTCGATCATGGCCGGCGCTGATGCCGTCCAGGTCGTCTCCTCGCTCCTGCACTTCGGGCCGAAGCACATCCACACGCTGGTGGACGGCTTGAAGTTCTGGATGGAGCAGCACGAGTTCGAGTCGGTCGCGCAGATGAAGGGCAACATGAGCCTGCGTCACTGCCCGGACCCGGCGGCCTACGAGCGCGCGAACTACCTGAAGGTTCTCCAGATCTGGAAGGTCTGAGGGCCAGCACTTCCACGATGAACCGAGACCCGAGCCCGATGGCACACCCGCACGATGGTGCGGGTGCACGCCTCCCTCGGGTCAACACCTGCAGAAATAACGCCAAGGCCTGCATAGTTGGGCCGAACAGGAGGATCCATACTTGCAGCAGATGAGACGGCAAATGCTGCGTTTCCTCCAGAAGAGGAAATTCCGGCTCGTGACCCGGTGGAAGTTCGCCCTTAAGGAGAACATCGGATCACCGCTGCCGTCGCAGTCGCCCTTCCCGTATATGCTCATCTTCCGGGCATTCGACGAGGTGGTGCGCATGCTCAAGTTCGAGCCGAACGACCCGCACCTCGCGGCCCACGATTCGTTCCTGTGCGACGTCAACGCCGACGTCTCGCTCTCGGCCGATCAATACATGGAGCTCTTCCTGACCGGCCGCGACGTCCTGGGCGACTTCGTCGAGGGCGATCCCTCGTTCTGCGCGCTGTATTCATCCGCCGACCGCGAGACCCTGCGCAGCGCGCTCGAAAACGTATTCAAGCACCTGATTGACCGGGAAATGCGCGAGCACGCGCGCCGCTTCTCCTCGGGTGTGCGGTAGTCGGGTCGCCCGGACGCACTGTAAGGAGGTCGGGCGCGGCGCGCCTCCCTGCGGTTCACAGTCACCCGGCCGGGGCGTGGCGCATGGGTCGGTCCGACCCGCCACCGCCCCTCACCCGCGATTCCGGCCCGGGCCCATGCATCCGTGCGCCCGCAAACCTGACGTTCCATCGATGAACCCACTTGAAGAAATGCGGAGCCCTGAGTAACCGTTGCGGCATCGTGGACAACACTGGCAAGGTTCTCGTCGAAAAGCTCACCCGCTCCCGAATCTTCAAGGATTACGAGCAGGCGTTTCGCAGCGCCACCGGTCTGCCTTTCGCACTCACGCCGCCCGAGACCTGGGGGCTTCCGTTGAGCGGTGATGCGAACGAGAGTCCGTTCTGTCATGCCATGGCCGACACGAGCAAGACCTGTGCGGCCTGCCTCGAGATCCAGGGCAAGTTGAGCGAGAAAGGCTCGGAGACGGCCGACCCGGTCACGATGAAATGCTTCGCGGGCTTCTGCGACACCGCGGTGCCCGTGCGCCTTGGCGAAAGTCTCGTGGGCTTCCTGCGCACCGGACAGGTCCTGACCGAGCCGCCGACGGAAGAGGAGTTCGACCGCACGGCGCAGCAGCTCATCCGCTGGGGTATCGATTTCGACGTCAAGAAACTGCATGACGCCTACTTTGCCTCGAAGGTCATATCCAACGAGCAGTACGGCGCGATGATCCGCCTGCTCAAGGTGTTCGCCGACCACCTCAGCATGATCAGCAACCAGGTGCTCGTCCGCGAGGAGAACACCGAGAACCCGATGATCACGCGCGCGAAGGACTACATCGAGCGCAACCAGTCGGAGGACATCTCGCTCGCCGCCGTGGCCCGCGCGGTCAACACGAGCACGTTTTATTTCTGCAAGATGTTCAAGAAGGCGACCGGCCTCACCTTCACTGAATATCTCGGGCGCGTCCGCGTGGAGAAGGCGAAGCAGCTCCTGCTCAACCCGCACGTGCGCGTGAGCGAGGTGGCCTTCGAGGTCGGCTTCCAATCGCTCTCGCAGTTCAACCGCGTCTTCAAGCGCATCACCGGCCAGTCGCCGACCGACTACCGCGAGCGCCTGCCCAAGGCCGGCGCCGCTGCGGCGGTGCGGCGGTAGGTCGAGGTCGTTTCGCGGCGAAGCGCAGGCTTCCAGCCTGCGGGCCTTCGGCAGCCGGTTAGCCCGCGCCAAGGTCGGATTCGAGCGGACAAGACGCGGGACTTCGCTCACGCTCGCGCTCACCCATGGTCGAGCTGACACCCTACGACTGGGAAAAGCTGATCCGCCCCGGCAGCCGCGTCTTCGTCGGCTCGGGCGCCGGTTGCCCGCACGCGCTCATGCGCTCGCTCGTGGCGGCGGCGCCGCAACTCAAGGACGTCGAACTCGTCCACGTCCACACCGCCGGCCCCACGCCCTGGCTGGATCCTGCCCTGGCGGATACGTTCGTGGTGAATACCTTCGTGCACGGGCCGACGCTCGGGGACGCCGTGCGCGAGGGCCGCGCCGACTACACGCCGTGTTTTCTCTCCGAGATCCCGGGACTCTTCCTCGACGGCGTGTTGCCGCTCGATGCCGCGCTCGTGCAGGTGACTCCGCCGGACGTACACGGCTACTGCTCGCTCGGCGTGAGCGTCGACGTGGTCTCGGCCGCGTGCCGCGCCGCGCGCGTGGTGATCGCGCAGCTCAACCCGCGCATGCCGCGCACGCACGGGCAGAGCTTTATCCATGTCGACCGCATCGACGCGTTCCTGCCCTACGACGAGCCGCTCGTCGCCGTGCCGCCGGTCGGCGGCACGCCCGAGATGGAGACGATCGGCCGCTACGTCGCGCAGTTGATCGAGGACGGCAGCACGCTGCGCGTCGGCATCGGCGCGCTGCCCGACGCGGTGCTCGCCGCGCTCGCGGGCCACAGGGACTTGGGCGTGCACAGCGAGTTGCTCGGCGACGGCTATCT
The DNA here is from genome assembly GCA_014879845.1 of Opitutaceae bacterium. Taxonomy (GTDB): domain Bacteria; phylum Verrucomicrobiota; class Verrucomicrobiia; order Opitutales; family Opitutaceae; genus JAEWQP01. Next base: position 11,552 of record JACSRI010000167.1, on the reverse strand, counting down.
GCCCCTCCTGCGCAGCGGCGCGATCAACAATCGCCGCAAGAGCCTGCACACCGGCAAGACGATCACCTCCTTCTGCCTCGGGACGCAGGAGCTGTATGACTACGTCCACGACAACCCGCACGTGGAGTTTCACCCGACGGAATATGTCAACAACCCGCTGGTGATCGCGCGCAACGACCGGATGGTTTCAGTGACCGCCGCCCTCGAGCTCGATCTCTCCGGCCAGGTCGTGGCCGATCCGCTCGGCCACGGGTTCCACAGCGGGCTCGGCGGCCAGGTGGACTTCATCCGCGGCGCGACGATGAGCCGCGGCGGCCTGCCGATCATCGCCCTGCCCTCGACCTCGGCCGACGGCAGGACCTCGCGCATCGTGCCCCACCTGCGCGAGGGCGCGGGCGTGGTGACCTCGCGCGGCGACGTGCATTACATCGTCACCGAGTACGGCGTCGCCACGCTGCGCGGCCGCAGCCTGCGCGAACGGGCCCTCGAACTCATCCAGGTGGCGCATCCAAAGTATCGAGACGACCTGTTGCGCGAGGCGGTCGCCACGGGACTCGTGCCGGCCTACCAGCGCAGCTCCCCGCGGCCGGTCGGCGACCTCGGCGACCTCGAGTCGCAGCGCCTCACCCTGGCGGACGGCCGCTACCTGCTGCGCCCGCTGCACCCCTCCGACATCCGGCGGCTGCAGGAGTTCTTCTACTCGCACACGCTTGAGACGATCCAGATGCGCTATGGGTATGCGGTCACGCGCATGCCGCGCGAGCGCGCCTACGACCTGGTCAATGTCGACCAGTCGCGCGATCTCGCGCTCGCGATCTTCGAGACGCAGGGACCACGCGAGATGATCCACGCCGTCGGGCGCTATTACCTCGACCCGGACGGCAAGTCCGCCGAGGTGGCTTTCGTGGTGCGCGAGACCAAGCGCCGGTGCGGCATGGCTTCGACGCTGATGGACGCCCTGCTCGCCGTCGCCCGCCGGCGGGGCCTCGCATCGGTTTGGGGCCGGGTTCGCAAGGACAACCTGCCCATGCTCGCACTCTTCCGCCGCTACGGGGCCACCAGCACGCGGGCCGAGGACGCCGAGGCCGGCGACTACGATGTGCGTATCGACCTGACTGCCAAGGAGTCCGCAACGACCGCCCCGCGCCCACGCATCTCCCGCGCCAAGCGCCCCGGCAGCGCCTCAAGCCGGGCGGGGAAACGCCGTCCACCCCGCTGAAAGGCTTCTTGGCCCCGCGGAACTCGAAAAGTTGAATCGCGGTCGGAGTCTCGCCGTCATATCGGCATCTCTCCTTCCTTTCCATGAAGACCTGGACCAAATCCGTCCTCTCCCTTGCCCTCGCGGGCTCCGTTGCCGGCCTGACCGGCTGCCAGACCGCAGGGGAAAACACCAAGACCGGCGCGGCCGTCGGCGCCGTGACTGGCGCGATCATCGGTGGCATCGTCGGTCACCAGTCCGGCGAGACCGGCGCGGGCGCGGCCATCGGCGCGGCGGCGGGCGCGGCCGTGGGCGGCGCCGTCGGCAACTCCAAGGATGTGCGCGAGGCTGAAGAGCGCCGCCAAGCCGAGGCCGAGGCCGCCCGCATGCGCGCCCAGCAACGTGCCCAGGCCGAGCGCGAGGCCGCCGAGGCGGAACGTCGCCGCCTGATCGCGGCGGGCGCCCGGATCGAGGATCCCGAGCTCATCGCCGCACGCCAGCGTGCGGAGGCCGCCGAGGCCGAGCTCGCCCGCCTCCGCAAGGAGCAGGATGAGTCCATGAAGAAGGCGAAGCAGCTCGCCGAATACGAGGCGCGCGAGAAGGCCGCGCGCGAGGAGGCCGAGCGCCTCCGCAGCCAGGGCTCCGGCGCGACTGCCACGACTCCCTGACAGGCGCATCTCCTTCGGTCCGCGAAGAAGCCCGGCCGCGCGCCGGGCTTTTTCCTGGGCGCTTCGCGCGACGCCGAATCGGTTTGTTCCCTCGCACGCCGCCGGCGAACGTGGGGCGATGGTGGAAGCGACACTCGTAGCCCGAGACGCGTGCGCCTGGCCGGTGCTGACCCGGCTGGCCGACGATCGCCTCGGCATCGTCTACCACAATCGCCCCAGCCATGGTTTCACCGAGGGCGACCTCGCCGCCTGCGTGAGTGAGGACGAGGGAGCACCGTGGTCCGAACTCGGCCTCCCCGCGCCGCACCTGCCGGGCACCAGCCGCACTCACATCGCCTCGGGCCTCGATCATGCAGGCCGCTGGGTCGTGTTGTCCACCGGCCATACCTTGCGCGACGGCGCGATGGTCGGCATCCAGCCGGTGTGGTACTCGACCCTGCGGGGCGACAACGCACGCTGGCAGGTCGACACGGCTCCGCGCATCGACGTGCCCAGCAGCTTTTGCATTCCGCACGGGCGGGTGCTCGCCTTGCCCGACGGCCGTCTCGCCGCCACGGTCTACCGCAGCTGGGGCCAGGGTCAGCCGAGCCGCACCTGGATGCTGTTCAGCACCGACGGCGGTGCGAGCTGGGGCGACTCGAGCGAGATCGGCAACGGCGACACCAACGAGGCGGTCGTGATCGACCGCGATGCATCCGGGCTGCTCGCCGTGGTTCGCACGCATCGCGATCATCACCTCGAGTTGTTCGCCTCGACCGACACAGGCCGCACGTGGATGGCTCGGGGGCCGGTCACGCTGCCTATGCAGCACCCGGGCGACCTGACCGACCTGGGCCGGGACCGCGTGCTGCTCACCTATGGCATCCGCAACCGCGGGCTCATGGGCCTGGGCGCCCGCCTAAGCAAGGACGGCGGCGCGACCTGGGGCGCTCCGGCGGTCATCTACCAGTTCGGCGAGGCGCGCGACTGCGGCTACCCGTCGACCATGATGTGCCGCGACGGCGCGCTGCTGACGGCCAGCTACTCGGACAAATCGTCCGTGCACGACGGCTACCACCTGCTGACCGTGCGCTGGCGGCTGGAGGAGTTCTTCGATCCGAAACCGCTCGGCTCGATCAGCGACGGGCGACCGCTGGCGGTGTGAGGCAGGGAAGCCTCGCCGAGGCATCCGCGCGGGCCCATCGACCCACGCGCACATACCACACGCGGCCGCCTTCGCGCGGCCGCGGGATCCCTACCCCTGCGTGCCGGTCGGCGTATCCACGATCTCGGCACTTTCCACCGGCTCGGCGGCGAGTTCGATGAGCTGGCGCAGCGACTTGAAGTGCTCGCCCAGGTCGACGTCGCCGCTCATGCCCTCGATGATGCGCCGGAAGAGCTGTTTCTTCTCGGCCTTGAGCGCGGTGATGCGCTCCTCGATCGTGCCCTGTGTCACCATGCGGTAGACGAAGACCGTGCGCGTCTGGCCGATGCGGTGCACGCGGTCGATCGCCTGTTCCTCGACTGACGGGTTCCACCACGGGTCGAGGAGGAAGACATAGTCGGCGGAGTGCAGCGTGATGCCGGTGCCCGCGGCCTTGAGGCTGACGAGCATGAAGGCGGCGCGGTCGCTCTGCTGGAAATCCTGCACGGGCTTCTGCCGGTCGAGCGTCGCGCCGGTGAGTTCAAAGCGCGGCACGTCGGGAAACTGCTGAATGAGGACCTCCTCGACACGGCGCAGGAACATGACGAACTGCGAGAAGATCACGACCTTGTGGCCGCTGCTGATCACCTCGGCCAGCCGCTCGACGAGGAGCTGGAGCTTGCCGCTCGCGGAGGGATCGGCCGACAACCACGGCAGGAGGTCGGGATCGCAGCAGATCTGGCGCAGGCGCGTGAGCAGGCTGAGGAAGCCGAAGGCCTTCTCGCGCATCGCGCGGTCGATGTCGTCGCCAAGCCGGTCGAGGCCCTCGCGGCAGACGCGCGCGTATTCGGCACGCTGCAGGTCGCTGAGCGGGCAGAGCACATCGACCTCAACCTTGGGCGGAAGCTCGGTGGCGACCTGCGCCTTGGTGCGGCGCAGGATGAACGGCTCAAGCTGCCGCCGCAGCTTCTCCATCGTGGCCTCGCGTTCGTTGAGGAGCGCGGTCTCGAAGTCGGCGCGCGTGCCGAAGAGGCCGGGCAGCAGGTAGTGGAAGATCGACCACAGATCGAGCTGGCGGTTCTCCAGCGGCGTGCCGGTGAGCACGATGCGGTGGCGGGCCTGGATGGCGAAGCAGGTGTTGGTCACCTTCGCGTCCGGGTTTTTGATGAACTGACCCTCGTCGAGCACGGCGTAGCCGAACTCGATCTTGTCGAGGAGGGCGCGGTGGTTGCGCAACTGGGCGTAGCTGGCAAGCCATACGCCAGAGCGCGGCTCGTGGGCGAAGTCGACGCCGTTCTTCAGAGTGAAGACGTGCAGGTCGGGCGCGAAGCGGCGCAGTTCGTCGGCCCAGACCGGCACGACGCTGGCCGGGCAGACGACGAGGTGCGACTTGCCCTGGATCGGGCGGGCACACAGGAGGGCCACGATCTGCACGGTCTTGCCCAGGCCCATCTCGTCGGCCAGCAGGCCGTGGCAGCCGTGATCGGCGAGGTGTGCGATCCACTCGACTCCGCGGCGCTGATACGGGCGGAGATACTCCGGCAGGTCATAGGAGCCGGGCGTGGCGCCGAGCAGGCCCTGCCGCCACTGCTCGAGCTCGGGCGAGACGGTGAGCTCGAAGCGACGGTCGTTGAAGAGGGAAAACAGCAGGTAGGCCGGGACGCGGCCCTGCTTGAAGGTCGCGGTGGCGTCGGTCCATTGGCGCAGGCTCTTCAGGCTGTCGGCCGAGAGCGCGACCAGGCCGACGTCGGGCAGCACGACCGGACCGCCGTGAGCCTCGGTGATGGCTTTGATCTGGGTCGGGCTGATCATCTGCTCACCCGTGCGGAAGATCCACTCGAGGTCGATCGCGTTGCCGGCGCCGCGGCGCACACGCGCCTCGATGCGCACGGTCTGCACGCCGGTGGCGAGCTTGGATACGGAGGGCTCCTGCTCGATCCGAAACGACTTAGCCCAGACCGGAAGCGTGCCCTTGAGGAAGTGCGGGATCTCCGCGACCTGCTCGAGCACGTAGGCGCCGAGCTCGGGATGAAAACGGAAGTGGCTCTTGCGCGCCAGCGCGGTGAGCGAGATGAGCTTCATGCGCTCGGTCGCGGACGGAGTCGGCACGGCGGCGCCGCCATTCGCATGACCGTTGGTCGACGCCAGGGTCGTCTTGCCGCTGAGCGGCACCGAGCCGGTGCTGCCGACCGGGCGAATCGTCGGCTGGTGGGCGCGGTGGCGCGCGTTGCCGCCCTCGGCCCACCACGGCTCGCAGACGAGTCCGGCGGGGCTCACACTGAGCTTGAGGAGCAGATCGCGACGCGTCTTGCCGGCGGGTTCGGCCGGGCGGGCCGCGGCCGGCGAGGTCGAGCCGGACGCCGCAGCGCGACTGGCGGCGGCGGGCGCGCGGAGGCTGGGGCGCGATTCGGCCGGCGTCGGCCCGTGGCCGTTGGTCGAGGTGGCCGGAGCCACCGGAGCGGGAGAGGGAGCGTGGGCGAGCGCCGCGGCCGGGGACCCGGAAACCGCGGGCGCGGGCGGCGTCTCGAGCGGGAGGATGGGAATCTCGTCCGCGACGAGTTCCTCGATCTCGTGCAGGCCGGCTACGGCGATGGTCTGGGCCAAGGTCTCGTTGGCACTCGAGGAGCGCACGACCAGACCGGACGGTCCCCACTCGAGCACGGAATACTCGTCCTTCTTGTCGACGCGGCAGTGGATGATCGCGTCCGTCGCGGTCAGACCCACCTCGCGAATGCCCCCGGTGCGATACAACTCCCGGCCGGCCTCGAGATGTTCGGCGGAGAAGTACCCGTCCCACTCGAGTTCGAGTTTGCCGAACCAGAACTCGAGCGAGTCCTGCGTATACACTCTCTTGGGGCCGTGCAGCTGCATCAAAAGGGGCCAGTGGATAGGTTTCGGACGGCGGCGTGCAAACCCTTTTTTCCGGAGGGGTTAGATGTTCTGATAATCGCCCAAAGCGGGGGCTTCTTGGGCTATTTCTGCGCGTGACATTTGCGGCTGGCTCGCAGATCCCATGCCCATGTCCGCTGCGTCCGGGTCCACCTTCAAATCCATCCGCGGAGCTTTCCTCGCCGGCCTGATCGCCCTGTCGCCGATCCTGGTCACGGTGTTCGTGCTCAACTGGTTGGTGGGCCAGATCGGGGGCAATTTCCGCGATTTCTTCCTGTTCTTCCTGCCCCATGGCCTCCTCGAGGGCGAGGCGGTGCCGGCGGCCTACCGGGGGCTGGTGATCTTTGGCTGGAACGTGGTAGCGACGGTCGTCGCCCTCGCCCAAATTACGCTGCTGGGTTATCTCACGCGCTACGTCGCGGGTCGGTTCCTGTTCTCCCAGACCGAGCGCGTGATGGAGCGGGTGCCGCTCATCGGCGCGATTTACCACTCGGTGAAGCAGATCGTGGAGACCTTCTCGTCGCAAAACCGAGCGGTCTTCCAAAAGGTCGTCCTGGTGCAGTTCCCGCGGCCGGGCATGTGGGCCATCGGGTTCCTGACCAACCGCACGCAGGGCGAGGCCCAGGCGCGCACGAGCCACGAGCTTTTCAACGTCTTCATTCCGACCACACCGAACCCGACCAGCGGCTTTCTCGTGATGGTGCCCCGCGAGAGTCTCGTCGAGATGGACATGACGGTCGGCGAGGCGATGAAGTGCATCATCTCCGGCGGCGCGGTCACGCCGCCCTGGCCTGGGACCGCAAGAACCGCATCGACGTCGGGCGGTTCGTCCTCGCGCGCGCCGTCGCCACCGACACCTCCGCCGCCCGCGACCGTCGCTTGAGCGCGCGACCGGTTCTCCCGGACCTGGAGACGACGCCGTGAGCGCCCCCACCCTCGCCACCGAATTTCACGTGCTCGACCGCGGGCCCGGCGCCGAAGGTTGGATGCGGCTGACGGTGTTCTCCGCCGCGGACGGACGCCTGGAATGCATGCAGCGCATCACTGCCAAGCCCGCGGCTGCGGCGCCCATGCTCGACCTCTTCGACTTCGCCCGCGCCACGCTCGAGACGCGCAACCAGGGGCGCACCTGGTTCGTGCGCGAGGCCCTGCCGCTGCGCCGCCGGACCGGACTCGGTGCATCCTATGCGGCCCTGACGCACGCCTGCCGCTTCGCCCGTGTGCTCGCCCGCACACCCGTGCACGAGGAGAGCCGCGCGACGGTAGCGGCGTTGCTCGAGCGCGCACTCGACGCGTGGGAGACTGGCATCCGGCCCGACGCCGTGTACCTCAAGAGCGTGTTCCTGCTCGCGCGCGACGAGGGGTTTCCCGTGCGCGAGGCGTGGATCCGCCAACTCCCGGCGGGCGACCGCACCGCGATCGACGCGGTCCTGCGCCAGCCGGCAGCCGGGCAAACGACGCCGGAGGCCGAGGTCCGACGGCTCGCCACCGCGCTCGAGGACTATCTGGCCCACGAACACGACTTTGTGTTTCCCACGCGCTGAACGCGGTGCCGCGCCGGGCCTGGGCAGGACGGCGGCATCGCGCACTTGGGTGTTGGATGTCCGCGGGCGGATGTTCGATGTTCGGCGCCCCGACGATGCACGTTTCCATCACCGACCGGACGATCGCGCTCAACGCGCGCGAGTTCGCCGAGTTCACCACCGGCCCGGGCGCCGGGGGCTACGGGCGCATGGAGTTGTGGCGCGCGCAACTCGGGCAGGTCTGGCACGAGAACCTGCGTCAACAACTCGCCGCCGCCGACCCGGCCGCGCGCTTCGAGGTGCCGATCGAGGCGACGGTGCCGTGGCGGGGATGGCGCGTGACGCTCACGGGCCGCGTCGACCAGGTGGTCTTTCGCGCGGGCACCGCGGTGGTGCGCGAGGTCAAGACGGTGATGCAGCCGCTGCCCGCGGACCCGTTGTCGCTGCGCAACCACTACACCGAGTATTTCCGCCAGCTCGCCGTCTACCAATGCCTGCACCGCGAGCCCGGCACCGCCGCGGGGATACTCGCCGGCGAACTGGTCTTCGTCGAGCCGGCCACGGGCATCACGCAGGTCATCACGCAGGACCCCGAAGCTGCGCACGCGGTCTTCGATGCGCGACTGGCCGAGCTGTGCGGCTTCGCCGAGCAACGACGCGCCGGGCTCGAGCGGCTGCGCACCCTGCGCTTTGCGCCGGCCTTCACCACGCCGCGCCCCGGACAGGAGAGCATCCTCGCCGACCTCCGCGCCGCGGCCTCGCGTTCGCCGGTCGTGCTCTTCGAGGCCCCGACCGGCTACGGCAAGACCGGGTGCGCGCTCGAATACGCGCTCGACGCCCTGGCGACCGGGCAGCTCACGCGCCTGATCTACCTCACCGGCAAATCGACCGGGCAACTCGAGGTCGTGCGGCAGATCCGCGCCATGGTGGGCGATCCACCCGGCGCGAGCTTCTGGCAGATCCGCAGCAAGGCCGAGCACTGTATCCACGACACGTTTCACTGCGTGCACGAGGTGTGCCCGCACCTCGCGGACCAGGACTTGCGCTGGCCGGCGAGCGGCCTGCAACGCTTCGCCCAGGATCCCTCGCTCCCGCGCGACCTCGAGGCGCTGCGCGCCGCGGGCCGCGCCGTCTCGCTCTGTCCCTACGAGATCACGCGGGCCTCGCTGCCGTTCGCCGACATCTGGATCGCCGACTACAACTACATCTTCGCGCCGGCCAATCGCGGTTTCCTGGCCGACATGCCGGGCTTCGAACCCGCGCAGACGCTGCTCGTGATCGACGAGGCGCACAACCTGCCTTCGCGCGTGGCCGACGCGTACTCGAGCGAGTTGTCCCACGAGGCCGCGCGCGTCGCGCTCGCCGCGCTCGAGGGCGCAGGCGCCACGGCGGCGCTCACCGCGGCGTGGGAGCAGCTCGCACTCTTCCTCGGACGCGTCGATCCGATCGACGAACTACCGCCCGACGCCGCGGCCGACCTGCACGACCTGCTCGGCGGCGTGGCCGGCGCGTTGCACGCGGCCACGCTCGACCTCGCGGCGCTCGGGCCCGCGGTGTGCGACACGCTCTTCCAGGCGGCCGGCCTGCATGCCACCGCCGAGTCGGGTGGCCGCATGCAACCAGAGTTGTTGTGGTCGCCGGCGCGCGGCGTGGTGCGGTTCACCTGCACCGACGCCTCGGCCGCGATCGCCGAGACGCTGCACGACTTCGGGCACGTGGTGTTTCTCTCCGCGACCCTTTCGCCCGTGGACTCGTTCCTGCGCTCATGCGGCCTCACTCATCTCGACCCGCCACCCGCCCACCTCGTCGCACCCACGCCCTGGCGCGACGCCGCCTACGACGTCGCGATCGACGGGCGCGTGGACACGCGTTACGAACACCGCGTCCGCCACGAGGCCACGACGGCGCGCACCATCGCCGCGCTAAAGAGCCCGACCGAGCCGGGCCCGGTGGTGGCCTTCTTCCCTTCCTTCGCCTACGCCACCCGCATCGAGGAGCGTCTCCGCGCCCTGCGACCCGACCTGCGCTGCGCGCTGCAGCCGCGCGGGGTCGACCTGCCCGCGCAGCGTGAGTTCATCGAGGAGTCGCTGCTGCTCGCCGACATCATCCTGCTCGTGCTCGGTGGCACCTTCGCCGAAGGCATCGACCTGTTGGGCGGGCGCGTGAGCCGCGCGCTGGTCGTCGGCCCGGCCCTGCCCGAGGTCAACGCCATCCAGCGCGCCCGCCTCGCCTCATCACGTGCGCCCGACCGCGAGGCCGCGTTCCGCGAGGTCTACCAGATCCCCGGCATGATCAAGGTCAACCAGGCGCTCGGCCGCCTCGTGCGCGCACCGGGCCAGCGCGCGAAAGTCCTGCTGCACTGCCGACGGTTCGCGCTCCCCGCCTACCGCAGCCTGCTCGCGCCAGAGTATCGCGACGGCGCGGTGATCGCGACCGAGGCAGAACTGACGGCGTGGATCGAAGCCCCGCCGTAGCGCAAACAGCCTGCGGTAGAACGCCGAACGCTGGCCGTTGGACGTCGAACGCCAAAGTGCGAAGGTGGCCGACCGAATCCGCGCAATCGGGCCCGGGAACTGAGCACGCTTCACGTTTCGTTCAGCGTTCGAAGTCCGGAGTTCCGCATTCACCGCGCGCCCGCGCGCCGCGATTCCGCTTTACCGCCGCGCGCCCCAAGCCGCACACTCGCCGCCCGTGAGCACACGGAAAACCCTTCACGCCGCCGATGTCTCGGCGGCCTTTGCGCGCGTGGCCGACGCGATCGCCCACCGCCATCGGCAGACCTCTCCTCTCGTGCTCCTCGGCATCGCCAACGGCGGCATTCCGGTCTGCCAGCGCCTCGCCCGCGAACTCTCCGCCGCGCTCGGCCGGCCGATCGACCACGGCGTGCTCAACGTCACCTTCCATCGCGACGACATCGGCCGCCACCCGATCCCCAAGGACGTGCCCGAGACGCACATCCCGATCGAGATCGAGGGCGCCACGGTCATCCTCGTCGACGACGTCCTCTTCTCCGGCCGCACGGTGCGCGCCGCGCTCGAGGAGGTCTTCTCGCTCGGCCGCCCCACGCGCGTCGAGCTCGCTGTGCTCGTCGATCGAGGCAACCACCGCCTGCCCATCGCCGCCGACTACGTCGGCGCCCACGAGGCCACCTCGCCCGAGGAGCGCGTGCGCGTGCGCCTCGATCCCGCCGATCCCTCGGCCGACATCATCACCATCACCGCCCCCTGAGTCCGACGGCTCCCGCCGGCCGGCTCCCCTTTCCGCCCACCGCCTCCATGACCTGGAAACGCAAGGACTTCATCGCGATCGAGGATCTCTCCGTCGACGAACTTGAGCAGGTGCTCTCCGTCGCGGCCGCCTTCAAGCGCACCCTCGGCCGCTCGCACAAGAAACTGCCCGCCTTGCGCGGCAAGACCGTGGTCAACCTCTTCCTCGAGCCGAGCACGCGCACGCGTGTCGCCTTCGAGACCGCGGCCAAGCGTCTCTCCGCCGACGTGATCTCGCTCGACATGAACGCGAGTTCGACGACCAAGGGCGAGACGCTGCGCGACACCGCGCAGAACATCCAGGCGCTCAACGCCGACATGATCGTGATCCGGCACTCCGCCGCCGGTTCGCCTGGTTACCTTTCGAAACTCCTGCACATCCCGGTGATCAACGCCGGCGACGGCGCGCACGAGCATCCCACCCAGGCCATGCTCGACGTCTACACCATGCGCGAGCACTTCGGCAGCCTGAAGGGCCGCCGCGTGACCATCCTCGGCGACATCCTCTTCAGCCGCGTCGCGCGCTCGAACATCTGGGCCCTGACCAAGCTCGGCGCCGAGGTCACGCTCGTCGGGCCCTCCACGCTCGTGCCGCACCAGTTCACCGAGTTCGGCGTAAAGGTCTCCCACGACCTGCGCAGCGCGCTGGCCGACGCCGAGGCGGTCATGCTCCTGCGCATCCAGCACGAGCGCCAGACCTCGAGCCACTTTCCCTCGCTCGGCGAATACACGAGCATGTTCGGCCTGAACAAGACCCGCGCCTCGTGGCTGCACCCGAACGCGATCATCATGCACCCGGGGCCGATCAACCGCGGTGTCGAGATCGACTCCGACCTGGCCGACTCCTCGCGCTCGGTCATCCTCGACCAGGTGACCAACGGCATC
>JACSRI010000227.1 GCA_014879845.1 Opitutaceae bacterium | reverse complement strand
TTGAGCAGGTATTTGCCGATGCGCGTCGTGCCGCTGCGGTCGAACTGCATGGCGGCGATGAGCGTACCGTAGTTGGGGATGAAGAAGTAGCCATTCACCGCCGGGAACATGCCGACGAGTGAAGCGGCCGGAATGCCCAGCGTAAGCCCGAGTGGCATGAGCGCGCGCGCCGTCGCAGCCTGGCTGTAGAGCAGCATCGAGGCGATGAACAGGCCGATGGCAAACGTCCACGGTGCCGCACGTGCCATGTCGCTGAGGGCGCCGATGATCACCGTCTCGTTGGCGCCGATGAACGTGTCGCCGAGCCAGGCGAGCCCGAGGATGCCGATGATCGCGGTGACGCCGGACTGGCAGGTCTTGCACTTCGGCACCTCCGCGGCCGGGGCTCTGGTCACGACGAGAATGAGCGCGGCGGCCGCGAGCATGACGATGGCGATCGCGATCGGCATCCCGATCACGACCGGCTCACCGCCGCCCGAGGGCACGGTGCGCAACGCCGGAAAGATCCCCACCAGCACCACCAGGGCCACGCCACCGAAAAAGATGAACGCACTCGCCCGGGCGCGGGGCTTCAGCGGTACCGGCACCGCGGATGCGGTCGCGCCCTCGCCCTTCCGGGTCGGCGGCTTGATCTCGCCGGCCGCGAGCCGCCGCTGGTACTCGACATCGTCCTTCAGCTCCACCCCCACCCGCAGTTGCACCACCGCCGCCACGACCACGGCGATCAGGGTCGAAGGCACACAGATGAGGAGGATCTGGATCAACCCCACACCGTGCGTGGCAAGCAGCCCGATCATCGCCGCCGTCGCGGCCGAGACCGGGCTCGCGGTGATGGCCTGCTGCGAGGCGATCGTCGCGATGGCCATCGGGCGCTCCGGACGGATGCCGCTCTCATGTGCGACCTCGTAGATGACGGGAAGGAGCGGATACACGATGTGACCGGTCCCGGAGGCGAAGGTGAAGCCGTAGGTCACGAGCGGCGCGACGACCGTGACCTGCTTCGGGTTCTTCCGGATGATCGTCTCGGCCACGCGCACGAGGAAGTCGATGCCACCTGCCACCTCCATGGCCGACGCGGCCATGATGACCGTGAGCACGATGATCAACACCTCACCCGGGATCGCCCCGGGCGGGACACCGAACCCGGCGACGAGCACGAGTAAACCGACCGCGCCCCACAGGCCCAAACCCACGCCTCCTGCGCGCGCGCCCATGAGCAACGCGCCGATCAGTACGGTGAATTCGAGGACGAGCTTCAGGGTCATGCAGCACGCGATCGACGGAGGTCCACGTGCTCCCGAGGGTATATCAGGCCCCTCCGGGTTCGATCGCCTTATCCTCACCCTTCACCAAAGTGCAGTGCCCGCGCACCTCCGGTTCGAGACCACGCCGTGTATCCACAGGCGCTGTCCGAAACCACGGAGCGCACCGCACGGCGTCGGCGCTCTAGAAATACTTGAGCACCGACTCGGGATGCGCCGCCTTGAATCTCCGGAACCACAGACACGCCGGATAGAGGACGACAAGCAGGATGAGCGCGACCCAGTACGTCGTCGCGATGGTGCCACAGCCGCGCAGGCCGAAATAGGTCGCCGGCACCTCCAACACAAGCCGGTGCACGAGGTAGAAGAACATCGCGGTCTGGCCGAAAACGAGGAACGGACCGCGCTCGCGCACGCCCAGGATCGGCTCGAGGCGCATCATCACCCAGAGCATCACACACATCAGCCCGAGTTCGAGCGCGGCGAAGCTGAGCGACGGCGGATACTTACTCACGTGCAGCCACTGCTGCCACGAGCCGTCGGAGCGCGGCAGGAACATGTTGCCGTAGCCGTTGAAGCCGCGCACGGCGAGAAACACGCCGAGTGCCGCAAGGCCCGCGATCATCATGACCGTGGCCGGGGCCATCCGCGTCCTCCCCGCGGCGAAGAGGTTCATGTGCCGGCCAAACACCCAGCCGAGCACCATCATCGCGAGCCACGGCATCACCGGATACTTGATAATCATGTCCTTGCCTCCGTAGGTCGCGACCGTGAGCGCGGCCCAGATCGACGAGGAACCCGGAGGATGCCAGGCCAGTGCAGTCAACGCCTCGCCGCCGGCGAACCAGCCCACGCCAATCAGGACAAGCGCCCACGTCGGCAGCCGCCGCAGCCCGGCCATCGCCATCATCGAGAGGCCGATCGCGAGCAGCACCTGGAGCGTCCACCTCCCGGAGCCGAGCGAGATGACGGTGAGATCGAGCAGCGCGATGATCGCGCCGCGCACGAGGATGCCGCGGTCGATCTCCCACGCATCCGCCCCCTTGGCCACCCGGCGCTCGACGCTCAGGGCCAACGCCGTGCCGGCGAGGAAGACGAAAGTCGGCGCGCAGAGGTGCGTCATCCAGCGCGTGAAGAAGGCAAACTCCGGCAGCGCCATCGTCGCCGCGCCCGGATAGAGCGCCGAGTCCTCATCGATATGGGCGGCGTCGAACGCCATCGACGCGTGGTCGACGACCATCATCAGCATGACGAATCCGCGCATCCAGTCGATCGCGGCGATGCGCCGGGACCTCCCCGCGGCCGGCGCCGAGATTTCGTGACTCGTGCTCACGGTTTCGGTTTCCAGCCTTTCGGGCGGATCAACATGAGGTTCCCGTCGTCGGAACCGACGCCGAGAAAAATGGCCCCGATCAGCCGATACAGGTTCGCCCGGTAGTATTTCGTGCCGTGCGCGGGATTGTCCTGCAGTGGATCGGCGATTGCCACGGTGCGATCCTCGGCGTTGTAGCCACAGAGCACGATGAAGTGCCCGAACGGATCGCCTGCGACGTCGTCGACGCCCGCCTCGGTCTCCCGCGCACACTGATAGAGATAGGTACCATTCGTGCCGGTGAGAAGCGGCGTGCCGGCGCCGAGCGTCGAGCTGATCAACTCCGGGGTCAGGTCGCCCCACGCCAGCTTGCCACCGAGTTCGACATACTGCTCGACCGACTCCATGGCCGGGCCGTAGCGCGGATCGTCGTGGAGGCGTTTCGCGGCCGCGCGGGCCTTGAGCTTCGCCAGAATGTCCGTGGGTTTCTGGAACCAGGTCGGATCGAAGTGCCGGACGTTGCAGATCCAGGTCGTCACCTCGTATCCACGCCGCAAGGCATGGACGGACAGGTGCACGCCGAGTGTTCCGCCACCCGGCAACTTCGGGGTTTCCGCGATCACCGTCTTCAGGTCGATCGGGTCGTCGTAGTACCTGTAGATCGCATGCAGGGCCGTGGGCCCGCACGTCGTGTAGTCGGGCTGTCGCTGGATCTGGACAGGAAGTTCGATGTTCATGCGAGGGCGGTGCACTGACTTTCGTCGATCGATGCCCCAAGGGAGCAGGTCAACGCATCAGAGTTCGATCGTATCACCTAGCGCAGGCAGGGTGCTCTTGAGCTTGTAGCGCTTCTGGATCTGCTTTGCCAGCTCGGCGCGGGCCGCATCCTCACCGTGGGTGAGCACCACGCGCGGTCTCTTCGGCGCGAGCGCGCTGAACCAGTGCAACAGGTCGGTCTGCCCGGCGTGCGCGCTGAATCCGCCGAGCGTGTGCACCTGCGCGCGCACCGCGATCGGCTCGCCGAAGATCTTCACCTCCTCCGCGCCCTCGACCAGGCGTCGGCCGAGCGAGCCGTGACTCTGGAAGCCGACGATCACCACGTGCGTGCCGGGCTTCCAGAGGTTGTTCTTGAGGTGGTGCACGATGCGGCCGGCGTTGCACATGCCGGCGCCGGCCATGACGAGACATGGACCGGGGACGGTATTGATCTCGCGCGACTCGTCGCCCGTGGCGGTCATGCGCAGAGTCTTGAGGTCGTCCTTGAGCGGACGCTCGCTGATGAACTTCGTCATCTCCTCGTCAAAAAGCTCGCGATGATTCGAGTAGATGTTCGTCGCCTCGATCGCCATCGGGCTGTCGAGGAAGATGGGAAACGGCGCCGCCAGCTTCTTGCGAAACATCATGGCGAGCAGGCCGGTGAGCAACTGCGCGCGTCCGATGGCGAAGGTCGGCACGAGGATCTTGCCGCGCTCCTTCACGCACTGCTGCACGATCGAGACAAACTCGTCGACCGTCTCCTTGAACGGCCGGTGGTCGCGGTCGCCATAGGTCGACTCGAGGAAGACGAGGTCGGCCTCGCGGAACGGCTCGTACTCCTTGAGGATCGGCGCGGTGCGCGGCCCGAGGTCGCCGGAGAAGACGACGCGCTTGGTTCTTCCGTCCTCCTGCACGAGGAGCTGGATGCTGGCCGAGCCGAGCATGTGGCCGGACTCCGTCCACACGGCCTGGATACCCGGCGCGACATTGACCGGCTTTTGGTAGGGCACCGGGCGCAGGAGGCTGATGCTGGTCTCGGCATCCTCCGGCGAGTAGAGCGGCTCTTCCGGCTCCTTGCCGGCGCGGAGGAGCTTGCGGTTGCGACGCTCGGCGTCACCGGCCTGGATCTTGGCCGAATCGCGCAAGATGAGCGCGGTCATCTCGATCGTGGCCTGCGTGGCGAAAATCGGCGCGGTATGCCCGCGCTTGGCGAGCAACGGCAGTCGCCCGGTGTGGTCGAGGTGGCCATGCGTGAGCAGCACGGCATCGATGCGCTGCTTCGGCGTGGTGGGTGGCTTGTTCAGCGCCTCGGACTGGCGGCCGCCCTGAAAGAGGCCGCAGTCGACGAGGACGGCTGCGTCGCGAGTCTGGACATAGTAGGCCGAGCCGGTGACTTCACCGCCCGAGGCGCCGAGGATCTTGATTTTCATAAAGGGGTGTCAGGGTAAGTGAACGAAAGGTTTGTTGAGGAGAAAAGGGAGGAGAACCACGGATGGACACAGATTCAGGTGGTCCGATCCAGTGGCGGAACGTGCGCTCCAGGAAATCTGGGCGTGGCGCAGCCTGCGGCTCGCTCTAGTCCGTGTCCATCCGTGTTCATCCGTGGTTAACGCCGTGGTTCAGCCTTCAGAGCGGCTTGAGTTGACTGCGGACAGAGTCCGGCAGACTGCGCACGATGAGGTCGACGGCCTCCTTGGGTGAGTCGGTGACGCGGCCGAAACCGAGTTCCTCCTTCGCGAAGACGCCCTGCTCCATCATGTACTGGCCCCAGGTGCGCAGGCCGTCCCAGAATCGCTCGCCCATGAGGATGAGTGGGAACGGACCGATCTTGCGGCACTGGATGAGCGTCGCGGCCTCGAACATCTCGTCGAGCGTGCCGAGTCCGCCGGGCATGACGATGAAGGCGCACGAGTACTTCACGAGGCAGACCTTGCGCGTGAAGAAGTAGCGGAACTCGATGCTCTTGTCGACATGCGGGTTCGCACCCTGCTCGTGCGGCAGGATGATGTTGAGCCCGTAGCTCGCGCCACCGGTCTCGTGCGCGCCGCGATTGGCGGCCTCCATGATGCCGGGGCCGCCGCCCGTGAGCGTGGCGAATCCCGCGCGCGCCAACTCCGCGCCGACGGCGCGCGCGAGCTTGTAGTATTCGTGCGACGGCCTGAACCGCGCCGAGCCAAACACCGTCACCGCCGGACCGACCGGCAGCAGCGCCTTGAACGCGTTCGCGAACTCGTCGTTGATGCGCTTGAGCCGCGCCTTCTCATTCTTGAGCGAGCGGGCGGACTCGAGGAACTCACGTTCGTCGTCATCCGGCAGCGGCGGCAGCTCGTATCCGGGAAGTCCTGCCGTGCTCCAGTGCTTTTGCCAGGAACGCTCCCAGGCGTCGATCGCGCGCTTCTTGGAGGAGGATGTCTTCTTGGGGGATTTGATGGGCATGATGAATGGAGCGGCAGGAGGTGGGTTAACCACGGATGGACACAAATGAACACGAATCCCGAAGTGGGGCCTGACGGACAAACCGACGACCACAGATTGCACAGAAGGGCACAGATGATGAGAACCTTGGGGCCGGATCTTTCCTCTTCCGGAATATCGAGGACGCTCGAAGCGAGGATTGGGGATGTTGATCCGTGTCATCTGTGCAATCTGTGGTTACCTTCGTCTGACACGCGTCGAATGATGCGGACCGCGAGGCCTTCACGCGAGACTGGCCATGCCATTCGTGTCCATTCGTGGTTTCTCCCTCCGGGCGACGCTCAATCCATCGGGATGATCCACTCGGCCGGGGCGCTCTCGTCGACGCCGGCGGGGACGAGAGCGGACGCCTTCTGAAAGTCCGACCAGCGCAGGCGGCCGTGCACGCCCCAAGGAAGCACGCGGATGCGGCTTTTCGAGGGCTCGACGCGTATCTCGGCAAAGCTCTGGAAATAGGGCGCCACGTTGTAGTCAAACGCCGCGGACACCCACTCCGGCGCCGACGGCCAGGCTTTGAGCTCGGTCATCCACCACCACATGGGTTTCTTCCAGAACGGATTGTTCGCTTCGTTCTTCGCCACGAGCGGCGCGGTCGCCGGGTAGAAGGCCCACAGGTCGGTCGGCATCGTCGCCGGATCGGCGAACTGCGCGCCCATGGTGAGGAAGGCGCCGCCGCCACCGTTGACGAAGTGGTGCATGACCGGCCCGACGGCCGGCGCCTCCTGGTAGTATTCGAAGTCGTGCGTGTCGCCGGCCATGACGATGCGCACGTCGTGCTCGCGCAGGAGTTGGTGGATGGCGGCGAAATCGGGCTTGTCCGTCGCACGGTACTCACCGCAGGCGAAGAGCGGATGCCCGAGGATCGCCATCTTGAACTTGCCGCGCGCCGACTCGAGCGCCGCGCGGAACCACTCGAACTGCGGGCCGTCGAGGCGCTTGGTGATGCCCGAGTCGACGGCGAAGAGCGCAAAGCGGTCGGTCTGAAACTGGAAGAACGGCCCCTCCTGAAAACCCGTCGGCACGCCGTATTCACGCCGCAAACGCGCGGCCTTGGCGATGAGCGCCTCGATGTGCGCGTCGGTCGTGGAGGTGAGCTTGTGGTCGACCTCGACGCGCGCGCGCATCGCCGTGCGCGCATGCTCGGGCGTCAGAAAGGTGGCGGCAAATCCCTCGAGCGCGTCGAACCAGTCGTGGTTGCCCGGGATCGCGTACATCGGTTTCTGCACACCCTTGAATGGCAGCCAGAACTTCGCCTCGTAGTCCTTCATCTCGCCCGACGGGTAGATGACGTCGGACGATAGCAGGACAAAGCGGACCTCCGGCTGCAGCGCCGCGAGTACGATCTGGTCGCGCAGCACGTGCTGCGAAGCGTCGCCTTCGCCGGTGTCGCCGATGACGATGAAGGAAAAGTCCGCGCCGCCGGTCACGCCCGGCGGCTCGATGGCAAACCGCGGCTCCGGCCGCCCGGCCGCCTTCGCGTCCCGTTGCGCGGCGCGGACCATCGCCTCGCGCCAGGTGTCGGTGCGCGCCTCAGCCCATGAGTTCCAGATCCCGGAAGCGTAGTTTTCCGTGTCGAAATACCAGCTCATGCCAAGCACCGGCGTGACGGCCGCGATCAGGGCCGCGACGGGCAGGCCCATCTGCAAGCCTTGCCGCAGCGTCGAACGCACGGAGTAGCTGGCGCGGCGCAGCCGGATGGCGCGACGCAGTTGACCCTGAAGCAGCGTACGCATGAGTCCGCGCGGGGAGAGCGCGTGGCGCCGCGCCTCGGGCTCGGCCAGGCACCAGGCCCACGCTCGCCGGACGAGCGGCCGCAGCACGGTGCGCACCACGAGGTGGATCGGCACGATGATGCCGAGGCCCGCGATGAGCGCGACGACGAGGTCGCCGACGACGGCGAAGCCCGGCGAGACGATGCCGAGCGCCGTGCGATCCAGTCCCATGCGGCCGAGGTGGATGGCGAAGAGCGTGAAGACAAACGTCCAGATCCAGAAGGCGTCGATCGGGCCGCGCGCGCGATCCTGCTCCTCGAGCCGCGCCGCGAGTTCCTGCAACTCCGGACGATCCTCGAGACCGAGCGAGCGCAGCACGCTCTCACCCGCCGCGCCGGCCTGATGGACGGCGGCGCGGAAAATCCCGGCCGCCGTGCCGAAGAGCCGCAGCGCCACGGCGATCGCCACGATCCAGAGCGCACCGACATCGCGCAGCAGGACGAGCGCCGCGACGATGGCGAAGTGCCCCGCCGCGCCCGCGATCGACCACCCGAACGGTTGACTCCCACGCCTGGCACGCACGGCCACGACCACGTGGCGGACGCCATCGACCGACAGCCACCCGGCCAGGCCGAGGACGAGCATGCCGCCCATGAGCAGCGGCGCGTTCATCAGCAGCAGGCCGAGCACAACCGAGATCACGCCGCCGAACCAGGCACCGCGGCGCTCCTTCGGGTCGGAGCGCCGCAGGCCGTGGAACAACTCCACCGCGGCGCCGGCGAGCAGCATCAAGCCGAGGCGCTTCTCCGGCGCGAGCTCGGGCCAAAACGGGACGAAGAGGCAAAGCACACCGAGCACGCCGACAAATCCGCCGGCAAGGCGTTGCTGGCGCTGCGAGACGGATCGATCAGGCGGTGCGTCGGTCATGAGGGAGGAACCACGGATTACACAGATGGGCACAGATCATTACTCAAGGAGCGATCCAAGTTCGACCCGCGGGCCAACAAGATCCGGATCTGTGCCATCCGTGTAATCTGTGGTTCCTCAGGCCGAAAGCGCATGCCATTCGTGTACCTTCGTGGTTCCGTTGTCTGAGCTTGGCTCAATCCCCCAGCGAGATGCCGAGGGCGCGGGCGGTGCGGGCGAGGGTGCCGTCGGGTGGGACGGTCTTCAGTTTGCCGATCGCCTCGATGATCGGGACCGAGCCGACGCCCGCGCCGACGAAGCCGACCATCTTCCCGAAGTCGCCCGCGGCGACGAGTTCCACGGCGTGCGCCCCGAACATCGAGCAGAGGGCGCGGTCAAACGTCGTCGGGCTGCCGCCGCGCTGCAGGTGACCGAGGACGCAGTTGCGCGACTCCTTGCCCGTTCGCTTCTCGATCTCCGCGGTCACCACGGCGCCGATACCGCCGAGGCGCGCCTCGCGGTTGGCTTCCTGGCCGGCGGAGGTGACGAAGTCCGCGCCCTTCTCCTTCGCGCCCTCGGCCACGACCACGAGCGTGAAGTGTTTTCCCAGCGCCTCGCGCTCCTTCACCTTCGCACAGATGCTCTCGTAGGTGAACGGGATCTCCGGGATGAGGATCACATCGGCGCCGCCCGACACGCCGGCATAGAGCGCGATCCAGCCGGCGTAGCGGCCCATCACCTCGAGCACCATCACGCGCCGGTGGCTCTCGGCGGTGGTATGCAGCCGGTCGAGCGCATCGGTCGCGCAGGCCACGGCCGAGTCGAAACCGAAGGTCATGAGCGTGCCGTGCAGGTCGTTGTCGATCGTCTTGGGCACGCCGACGATGGGAATCCCAGCCTCGCACATCTGGTGCGCGATGGTGAGCGAGCCGTCGCCGCCGATGGAGACGAGCGCGCCGAGCCCGAGCTTCTTCATGCCCTCGCGCACGCCATCGAGCAGTTCGCGCGGGAGCTGGCGCGTCTCGCCGTGGCCGGTCTTGGCGGAGAACTTGCCGCGGTTGGCCGTGCCGAGGATCGTGCCGCCGCGGTTGAGCAGGCCGCCGATCGCCTTGTAGTCGAGCGGCACATACTGCTGCGGCTCGAGCAGGCCCTCGTAGCCGCCGAGGATGCCGAGTGTCTCCCAGCCCCGCTGGGCCGCGGCCTTGGCCACGGCGCGAATGACAGTGTTGAGGCCGGGGCAATCCCCGCCACCTGTGACGACTCCGATTTTGTTCATGGGAAAGCCAGAAGGGGACAAACCACGGATTACACGGATGCGCACAGATCAAGCCCGGCTTCGGGGCGCGCACGGCGCAGCGTCACGCGACAGTCCGGGAATGGAAGGCGGTGCTCCTGCACCGCCGCGAGCGCGCCACGATGACCGCGCGCCGCTCGACGATCGCGGCCCGGCAGGAGCCCGGCCCTCCATTCTTGCAGAAACAAGAGGCGCACACTCGGAGAACGAACCCACGCCCGGATCCATGATCCGTGTCGCCTGCGGAATCCGGGGTTCATCTGCCTGAAGACCGCGGTGTTCGTGTCCATGCGTGGTTCCACTACCTCTGCTCCACGGCGTCGGCCACGGACATCACGTGATTGACCCCGCCGAGCTGTTGGTCGACGCCCTCCTGGCGCAGGCGGTCGCGCACGGAGGATCGCGGCTGTCTCTTATACACATCT
>JACSRI010000252.1 GCA_014879845.1 Opitutaceae bacterium | reverse complement strand
AGGCGTGCGCCGCCCCCGGAATGCTGGACGTCCTCCTGGACCTGCTCATCGAGTTCGAGCCCGCCGGCTTGACCGTGCTATCCATTGACCCCAAGGGGCGTGCACTGCTCGGCCTCGCAGACGGACCGCTGAATGGACTGAAGATGTCTGCTCTGCTCTCCGGGGAGTCGCTCACCGTCCTGCTCTACCAGGTGATGCCAAGGCTCGCGTCCGGAGCGCCCTGGCGGGGAGACTTTGACCTGCTCCGAGGCGGTGCCAGCACGTTGCACGTGCATGCCGTCTTCTCCGCATCGCCGGCCACGGCGACCACGCCATTCATCACATTGGGTGCGATCGACCGCACCGACGTGACCCATCTGCTCACGGCACTGTCGCATGAGCAAACGCTGTTGAGCTCGTTGCTCGCTTCGATCCCTGAGTCCGTGTATTTCAAGGATCTCCATAGCCGCTTTCTACGCGTGAGTACAGCCATGGCGCGCAAGACGAAGTCCACGCGCCCGGAGGACTTGATCGGCCTCTCCGATTTCGATCGATTCTCGGAAGAGCACGCGACCCAGGCGTACCGCGATGAACAGGAGATCATCCGCACCGGCCAGGGCATCATCGACTTCGTCGAAAAGGAAACCTGGCCGGATGGCCACGTCACCTGGGTTTCCTCGACCAAGCTTCCGCTGCGCGACAGTTCGGGCCGTATCATCGGCACGTTCGGCATCTCGCGCGACATCACCGCCCGCAAACGCGCGGAGGAGGAACGCCAGCAGCTGGAGATCCAGCTCAACCTCGCCCAGAAGATGGAGTCGATCGGACGACTCGCCGCTGGCATCGCCCACGAGGTCAACACGCCCACACAGTTCATCAACGACAACACCCACTTCCTCGTCGATGCCATGCGCCAGATCGGCGGCGTCATCGCCGCCTACCGGGCCCTGCGCTCCACCGCCGCCGACCACGCCCCCTGTCAGGCGGCCGCCGAGGCGGCACGGGTGGCCGAGGAGCAGGGTGAGCTCGACTACTTCCTCGAGGAGATCCCGCGCACCCTCGAGCAGACGCTCGAGGGCGTCGCGCGCATCGCCAAGATCGTCCGTTCGCTCAAGGAGTTTTCCCATCCGAGTTCGCCGGAGAAGACTCCAGCCGACATCAACCACGCCATCGAAGTGGCGGTCAACGTGACCCGCCATGAGTGGAAATATGTCGCCGACATCCAGACCGACCTCGCGCCTGATCTCCCGCAGGTCCCCTGCATCCTCGACGAGTTCAACCAGGTGCTTCTCAACCTCATCGTCAATGCCGCGCACGCCATCGGCGACGTGGTGGGCGACTCAGGCGTCAAGGGCCGGATCACACTGCGCACGCACATGGTCGGCGACTTCGTCCGCATCGACGTACAGGATACAGGCACCGGCATCCCGCCCGAGGCGCAGCCGCGCATCTTCCAGCCGTTCTTCACCACGAAGGCCATGGGCAAGGGCACGGGCCAGGGGCTCGCCATGGTCCAGACGATCGTTGTCAAGAAGCACCAGGGTCGCGTATCCTTCACGACTGAGCCCGGCGCGGGGACCACGTTTCACGTCGACCTGCCTCTCGTGCCGGCCCAAATCCCGCCGTCTCCATGACGCCCCGCATCCTGTTCGTCGACGACGATGCCAACCTGCTCGCCGGCTTCCAGCGCAGCCTGCGCAAGCAGTTCACCTTCGACATCGCGCTCGGCGGGCCGCCCGCGATCGAACTCGTCCGCAAGGCCGGCGCCGACGTCTATGCCGTGGTCGTCTGCGACATGCGCATGCCGGTCATGGACGGGGTGAAGACGCTCGAATGCATCCGCAGTCTCTCCCCTGACACCGTCCGGATCATGCTCACCGGCAACGCAGACCAGCAGACCGCCGTCGACGCCGTCAATCGCGGCCAGATATTCCGTTTCCTGAACAAACCCTGTCCGCCCGAGGTACTCGCTCCGGCGCTGGAGACGGCGCTCAAGCATCACCAGCTCCTACGCACAGAACGCGAACTGATCGAGGGCACGTTGATGGGGAGCATCCGCGCGCTCGGCGAGATCCTCATTTTCGTCGCGCCCGAGGCCCATCAACTCGGCCAGAACCTGCGCGAGGCCATCCGACCCTTCGCCGAGAGCATCGGCGCCCCATCGATCTGGGCCCTGGAGATCGCCGCCCAGCTCTCGCAGATCGGCATGGCCTCGGTCCCAGCCAACGTCGTGCGCAAGCAGGCCGCCCATGGCACGCTCACGCTCGAGGAAGAGGCCATGATCCAGCGCGTCCCCGAGATCGGCCACGACCTCCTGAAGGGCATCCCGCGTCTGGAGGAGGCCGCGCGGATCATCCTGTATCAGCACAAGAACTTCGACGGCAGCGGACACCCCACCGACTACTGCAGCGGCAAGGACCTGCCGCTCGGCGCCCGCATGCTCAAGGTGTTGTTCGACCGCATGGCGCTCGAGCGCGAGAGCGTTACCGGGCACTTTGCCTCCCGGGCGATGGAGCAGCGCAAGGGCGTCTACGACCCGGAACTGCTGGCCCTGAGCTTTCAGTGTGCTCCGGATCGGCTCGTGCGTCCGCGCGACGGTGAGCGTCCCCCCATCGCCATCTCGGTCGGCGAACTCGCGCCCGGCCAACTTCTCGCGCGCGACATCGTCACCCCGACGGGCCTCACGCTCGTCGGTCGCGGCAACCGCCTGTCTCCGATGATGGTCGAGCGTCTGCGCAACCTTGGCGAACTGGGCGAGGTGGCAGAACCGTTCTTTATCGAGGACGTCCCGCTCGCCTCGCCGCCGGGCTGAAGTCGCACGGGCGCCCGCTCGCGGGCGGCCTACACGAGCCCGCGCCGGCGACACTCCGACCACACGTGCCGGAAGCTGCGGGCCAACTCCGCCGGCCGCTCGCGGATCGCCGCGTCGACCTGTGCCGGCGTAAACCACGCGCCGCGCTCGATCTCGTCGGGATGCAGCGTGAACGGGCCCTCGTGGTGCGTACGATAGATCCAGACGAACTCCGCCGCGGTTTCCTCGCTGGCCGGGAGCTTGAAGAGCGGCTCGAGCGGCGCGACCGCCTCCACCCCGAGCTCCTCCCGCAGTTCGCGCGGCGCACACGCGTCGTAGGCCTCGCCGCTGTCGAGATGGCCTGAGGCCGAGGAGTCCCACGCACCGGGCGCGGAGTCCTTTTTCATCGAGCGCTTCTGCAGGAAGACCTCGCCGGCGCGGTTGAACACGAGCACGTGCACGGCGCGGTGCAGGAGCTTGCGGCGGTGCACTTCGCGGCGCGTCTCGCGCCCGACCACGTGGTCCTGCTCATCGACGACATCGAACCATTCCTCGCTCATGGCGCCCGACAATTCCGCGCCCGCCAAAGCGTGTCGAGCCCGAGCCAGCCCCGGAGCGAACAGCCCTCGAGCCGTGCGGATGCGGAGCCGACCGCGGTCCACGACTCCAGAACACGGCCGCAGCGCCCGACCTCTTGTCAACCATTGGATGACATTGCGACCGACCGACGACCGCCGCGTTTTGAGGCTTGTAGCCCCCGCCCGCGATGCGTCATCCCAACCCTTCCGCGGCCTCGCGCCGGCCGCGCCCATTGTTCGTCGCCCACTCCCGTCTCCGCTCTCCGCCATGCCCAAAGTCGAAGTCGATCTCGTCGCCGAAATCCTCAAGGACAACGAACTCGAGGAGGATCTTGTCATGAAAATCCTCCGCCAGCTCAACCGCGCGGCCGACAAGCTCGCCGCCGAGGCGGAGGCTGAGAAGGAGCCGCCGCAAAAGAAGCAGTGGGCCATCCTTATCTCCGACCCCAACGGCGACCTGCCCGACGAAGACATGGTCGGCTGGGTCGTGCAGCTTCCGGAGAACGACAACCCCGGCACGGTGAACGAGCGCCTGATCAAGGCCGCGCATCACTACAACACCACGCGCCGCGGGAGGAAACACCCGGCCAAGACGATCGCCGAGGCCTGCGAGGTCGTGGGTGGCAAGATCATGAAGGAGCACAAGATCTTCGTGAAGACCAAGCTCCCCGTCTCGGCGCTCAAGACCGACAACGTCATCCCCACCGACGAGGGTTCGAAGATCTCGATGGACGACCTGCGCGGCGGCCGGCTGCGCTGAGGCCGGTGGGGCCTGCGTCGGGCGCCCGCGCATGGGTGCCCCTTCGGGCATTCGCACCTCACCCGGGCGCCCGCGAACGGGCGGCTGACGTGGTCCCATCCCGTGACTCGCGCACCCCACACCCCATGGCGCCCTTGGACCCCACTCCGGCCGCGCATCGGTTGCCCTTTCTGACGCATCGCACCAACCCCCGCGGCGCTTTGGCCCGTTTTTGCGTGCCCGGGCCGACGGCGTTTCCCTATCTTCGACGCCTATCCTTATGAAGTCGCCCATTCACGTCACGGTCACCGGCGCGGCCGGTCAGATCGGTTACTCCCTGCTCTTTCGCATCGCCTCCGGCGCTGTGTTCGGCGCCGACCAGCCGGTGGTGCTCCGCCTGCTCGAGATCGCGCCCGCGCTGCCCGCGCTCGAAGGCGTGGTGATGGAACTCCAGGACTGCGCGTTCCCGCTGCTCGCCGGCGTCGTGCCCACGGCCGATCTCGACGAAGGCTTCCGCGGCACGAACTGGGCGCTGCTCGTCGGCTCCGTTCCGCGCAAGGCCGGCATGGAGCGCAAGGACCTCCTCGGCATCAACGGCAAGATTTTCGTCGGCCAGGGCCAGGCCATCGCCAAGAACGCCGCCTCCGACGTGCGCGTGCTCGTGGTCGGCAACCCCTGCAACACGAACTGCCTCATCGCCATGAACAACGCCAAGGACGTGCCGTCCGACCGCTGGTTCGCGATGACCCGCCTCGACGAGAACCGCGCCAAGACGCAGCTCGCGATCAAGGCCGGCGTGCACGCCTCCGCCGTGACCAACCTCGCGATCTGGGGCAACCACTCCTCGACGATGTATCCGGACTACTTCAATGCGAAGATCGGCGGCAAACCCGCCACGTCCGTCATCACCGACGAGGCCTGGTACAAGGACACCTTCATCCCGACCGTGCAGCAGCGCGGCGCCGCCATCATCAAGGCCCGCGGCCTCTCGTCGGCCGCCTCGGCCGCCAACGCCGCGATCGACACGGTGAAGTCGATCATCACCCCGGCCGCGCCCGGCGACTGCACGAGCGTGGCGATCTGCTCGAAGGGCGACTACGGCATCGAGAAGGGCCTGATCTACTCCTTCCCGATCCGCAGCGACGGCAAGAAGCTCGAGGTCGTGCAGGGCGTCCCAGTCAACGAGTTCAGCCGCTCCAAGATCGTCGCGACAGAGAACGAGCTGAAGGAAGAGAAGTCGCTTGTCGCCGAGCTGCTCGGCTGAGCGGCGCGACGATTCGCGTTCTCGCACACGGATAGCCCGACGTTTTTCGCGGCCCCGGTCTCACGGCCGGGGCCGCTTTGTTTTTGCGCCGCTCGGGGCGTGACACGACCCGCCGGACGCGGGCGCACGCCTTGAACTTTCGCCGCCACCGCCCGTTGACCTCCGCATGCGAGACCCGGGCAACCCGCCGCCGCCGTGGATCGTGCGCCTGGCGCGCACGCTCCTGCGGCTGCCCGCATCACGGACTCGCGTCACGCCGCCCGAGACGCCATCGTCGCCGCTCGAGTTCGCGACCGCACCGCTGCCCCGCGAGGCCTGGTCCAAGCTCCGCGGCCTGCACTGATCCCCTCGCCTCCACGCACCCACCACCATGCCCACGATCCCCGTCTACGTCGTCGATGCCTTCACGCGCCGCACCTTTGGCGGCAATCCCGCCGCCGTCTGCCCGCTCGAGACCTGGCTGCCCGACGTGCAGATGCAGGCCATCGCCGCCGAGCACAATCTGGCCGAGACGGCCTTCGTCGTGCGCGAGCCCTCGGGCTGGCGTATCCGCTGGTTCACGCCAGCGGTCGAGGTCGACCTCTGCGGCCACGCCACGCTCGCCGCCGCGCACGTGCTCACGCGCCATCGCGGCGTGCCGGCGGAGACGATCGTGCTCCACTCGCGCTCCGGCCCGCTGCCCGTGCATTTCGCCGGCGACACGATCGTGCTCGATTTCCCCTCGCGCCCCGCCGTGCGCTGCGACGTGCCGGCAGCGCTGCGTGAAGGGCTGGGCGTCAATCCGCTCGAGGTGCTGAAGAGCCGGGACTTCCTCGTCGTGCTCGAGAGCGAGGACGACGTGCGCGCGCTCGCGCCGGACTTCGCGCAACTCGCGCGCGTGGACTGCCTCGGTGTGATCGTCACCGCGCCGGCACGACACGAGAGCGGCATGGACTTCGTCTCGCGCTTCTTCGCACCGCGCGCCGGCATCGACGAGGACCCGGTCACCGGCTCCGCCCACTGCACGCTCACGCCCTACTGGGCCGCGCGCCTGAAGAAGAAGGATCTGCACGCGCGCCAGGTGAGCCGGCGCGGCGGCGAGCTCTTCTGCACGCTCGAGGCCGACCGCGTGCGCATCGCCGGCCACGCGGTGACTTACCTCACCGGCACGGCCGCAATCTGACAACGTCGCGCATGCTCCCGGCACGGCGACGACACCGCCTGCGCATCGCCCCGTAGGCCGCCCGCTCGCGAGCGACCACGAGCGAAGGTGCCGCGTCACACCCCGCTCATCACGTAGGCGAGCGCGAGACGCAGCGCGACTTTGATCCCAAGGAAGAGCGCGGTGATGATCGCCGCCTGCACGGGGTTGGCCCCGACGAGCCAGATGAGCAGTCCGCCGGTGAGCAGCATCTGCGGGACGAGCAGCCACAGGCCGAGCGACTCCGCCCAGAGTCCCGCCATCACCATCGTGCCGATCGTCACGCCGCCGACCACCGCGATGCGATTGAAGAGATCGTTGGTCGCATTGTGGCGCGCGAAAAAGAAGATGAGCAGGCCGAGAAGCGCGGCATCGATGAAAAGCTGGCCGATGACGAAGATCCCGAACACGCCCGCGCACGCTAACGCCACCGCAGCCCTGCGACGACCGAAAACCTCCCGCGCAGGAGCGAGCGAGGCCCGCCCCGGCAATGTGGCGGCTCAAGCGCCGGCCGGCCGGTCACTCGCGCGTTGACGCCCCGGTCCAGTCCGGTGGCATCGTCGCCCTTCGCGATCTGCGATCGCGCACGACCACCATGCCCGCACGTCCACGCAAGCTCCTCCTCTGGGACATCGACGGCACGCTCCTGTTTGGCGACCATGCCGGCGAGCGCGCCCTGCTCGTCTCACTCCGCCGCGTTTTCGGCGTCGAAGGCTCCCTCGACCGCGTCGAGATCGCCGGCCGCACCGACCGGTTCATCACGGAAAACCTCCTGCGCGCGCACGGCGTCGAGCCGACACCGCAGGCCATGCACGACTTTCTCGAAGGATACCTCGCCGCGCTGCCCGAGGAGATGCCGCGAGGGAAACCTCGCCTGCTCCCGGGCATCGTCGCGATCCTCGAGGCCGTCGCCGCGCGCCGCGATCTCGCCCAAGGCCTGCTTACCGGCAACCTCGAGCGCGGCGCCCGCCTCAAGCTCGAGCCCTTCGGCGTATGGCACTATTTCCCGTTCGGCGCCTACGCCGACGACAGCGCGCTGCGCAATGATCTCGGCCCACACGCCCTGCGCCGTGCCGCCGCGCATCACGCCGCGGAATTCGCACCGCACGACACCTTCATCATCGGCGACACGCCGCACGACATCGACTGCGCCCGCGCCATCGGCGCCCGCGCGATCGCCGTGGCCACCGGCCGTTTCTCTGTGGAAAAACTCACCGCCCACGGCGCCGACCTCGTCCTGCCCGACCTGAGCGACAGCGCCGCATTCTTCGCCTTCATCGATGCCTGAGGCCTGCCGTCGCCCGCGATCCATTGTCATCCAATAGTTGACAATGCCCCGAGGGGCCCGGGCGCAAAGCGCGGGGCGCAATCCGCGATTTACACCGCGCCCGGAGCGACCCACGCTCCGCCCCTTTCCGACTTCGAGACTCACCCAGCCCATCGACGACCATGAGTGCGAAACCCACCATCGCCATCGCCTCCGACCACGCCGGCTTTCGCTACAAGGAAGCCATCATCGCCCACTTGAAGAAGCAGGGCTACGTGGTGAAGGACTTCGGCGCGTTCAGTGCCGAGTCGAGCGACTACCCGGTCTGGATCCGACCGGCGGCCGAGGCGGTCGCGCGCGGCGAGTTTGATTTCGGCATCGTGCTCGGCGGCTCCGGCAACGGCGAGCAGATCGTCGCCAACAAGGTGCGCGGCGTCCGCTGCCCGCTGGTGTTTTCCAAGGACACCGCGATCTGGGGTCGCTCGCACAACAACGGCAACTGCATGGCCATCGGCGAGCGCACCGTGCCGCTCGAGCTCGCGCTCGAGCTCGTCGACACGTTCCTCACCACGCCCTTCGAAGGCGGCCGCCACGCGCGGCGCGTGGATCTGATCGAGCCCGCATAGCGCGGGCTTCCAGCCTGCAGAAACGCGGGTTTCCACACTCGGCGGTTGAAAAGCGTCCGGCCGGGCCAACCGTTGCCCCCATGCCCATGGAATACCGCCGCCTCGGCAAATCCGGCCTGCAAGTCAGCGCACTCTCGTTCGGCTCGTGGGTCACGTTCGGCAACCAGGTCGACGATACGATCGCGCGCGAGTGCATGGTCGCCGCCTACGACGCGGGCGTGAACTTCTTCGACAACGCCGAGGGTTACGCCGGCGGCAAGTCCGAGACGGTGATGGGCGCGATCCTGAAGAAGCTCGGCTGGCGCCGCAGCACGTTCCTCGTCTCGAGCAAGGTCTTCTGGGGCGGCGACAAACCCAACGAAGTCGGCCTCTCGCGCAAGCACGTGATCGAGGCCTGCCACGCCGCGCTCAAGCGCCTGCAGGTTGACTACCTCGACCTGTATTTCTGCCACCGCCCCGACCCGGACACGCCGATCGAGGAGACGGTGCGCGCGATGCACACGCTCGTGGAGCAGGGCAAGGTGCTCTACTGGGGCACGTCGGAGTGGAGCGCCGGGCAGATCCGCGAGGCGCACGCCGTCGCGCGCGAGTGGCGCCTCACGCCGCCCACGATGGAGCAGCCGCAGTACAACCTGCTCTGCCGCGACCGCGTGGAACGCGAATACGCCTCGCTCTACACCGACTTCGGCCTGGGCACGACGATCTGGTCGCCGCTCGCCTCCGGCCTGCTCACCGGCAAATACAACAACGGCATCCCCTCCGACTCGCGCGTGAACACGCCGGGCATGGGTTGGCTCAAGGAGATGTTCCAGCAGGCGCAGTCCGACGGCCGCCTCGACAAGGTGCGCGCTCTCGTGCCGATCGCCGCCGATCTCGGGGTGTCGCTTCCCGCGCTCGGCGTGGCCTGGTGCCTGAAGAATCCGCGCGTCAGCACCGTGATCCTCGGCGCCTCGCGGGTCTCGCAGCTCAAGGAAAACCTCCGCGCCCTCGAGGTCGTGCCAAAGCTCACCGACGAGATCATGGCCCGCATCGACGCCGCCGTCGCCTGAGCCGCCGACCGTCCTCGTCCCGACCGTCCCTCATCCCAGGTTCTCACCTTCACCCACTCCCGCGCCGTGCGTCTGACCTACTTCGCCCACTCCTGCGTTCAGATCGAGACCGGCCCGCACACGCTGCTCATCGATCCGTATCTCACGGGCAATCCGCTCGCTCCGGTGAAGGCGACGGCCGTGGCGCCGACGCACATCCTCATCACGCACGGGCACGAGGACCACGTGGGCGACGCCGGCGACATCGCCCGGCGCACCCGCGCCCTGATCATCGCCAACTACGAGATCGCCTGCTACTTTGCCGAGCAGGGCCTCGAGACCCACGGCATGTATCACGGCGGCGGACACGCCTTCGCCTTCGGCCGCGCCAAGAT
Source organism: Opitutaceae bacterium (assembly GCA_014879845.1). Classification (GTDB taxonomy): domain Bacteria; phylum Verrucomicrobiota; class Verrucomicrobiia; order Opitutales; family Opitutaceae; genus JAEWQP01. The sequence continues at coordinate 376 of JACSRI010000252.1, read as the reverse complement.
GGTGCTCGCGCACCACGGCTCGGGATTTCCCGGGCCCGACCGCCGGCTGATCTACATGGGCGCGCCCGCGGGCTTCGTGCTCACGCTCGAAGGGAAGAACATCTACCACGCCGGCGATACCTGCGCGTTTCTCGAGATGGAGATGATCGGCCGCATGCACCCGCTCGACGTCGCCTTCCTGCCCATCGGCGACAACTACACCATGGGCATCGACGAGGCGGTCGAGGCGATCAAGCTCCTGCGCCCGAAGAAGGTCGTCCCGATCCATTTCAACACCTGGGACGAGATTCGCGTCGACCCGCAGGAGTTCGCCGCCAAGGCCCGCGCCGCCGGCACGGAACCGGTGGTGCTCGCGCCCGGCGGCGTGCTGGAGGTG
>JACSRI010000001.1 GCA_014879845.1 Opitutaceae bacterium | reverse complement strand
GTTCTCGAGTTCCTCCGGCATCTCGACTCCGGGATTGATTTCGCGCGCGAGCCGCGCGTCCTGGCGCGCGGCGTCGGGCTCCTCGAGCTGGAGGTAGAGTCCGGCGCGCAGAATCAGCCGGCGGGCGCGCAGGAAGTTGGCCGACTCGCCCCGGGCCGCGAGGATCGCGATGGACTTCTCGAGGGAACTGAGGACCTCGGCGGCGTTGCCGAGCTCGGCGTAGAGGTTGGCCCGGTCCATCCAGATGCTCTCGTTCTCGGGTTCGAAGCCGACCGCCTGGGCCATGGCGGTGACCGCGCCGTCGGTGTCGCCCGCACGGTAGAGGGTGAGAGAGCGCGCGCGCCAGGCTTCGCCGGACTTGGGGTCGAGCTTGATCGCCTCGGCTGAGTAGCGTTCGGCGTCGGCGGCGTGGTGTGGGTAGACGCTGGGAACGAGCAACGCGGCGTTGGAGGCGACCCGCGCGCAGGCGAGGGCCTTGGCCCGTGCGTCGCCGGCGAAGAGGTCGTGCAGCATGGCCTTGTCGATGATGCCGCCCGCGGAGACGAAGCGGTGCAACTGCTCGACATCGCGCGCCGTGTAGTCGATGAGCTGGCGCAGCTCCGCGGCGGTGATCTTCGGCGAGATCGCCCGCACGTAGGCGGCGACGCCGGCGACGTAGGGCGTGGCCATCGAGGTGCCGTCCATGTAGATCGGCGTCTCGGGGATCACGGTCGAGAGCACGTCCTCGCCGACCGCGGCGATGTTGACGCTGTCGACGCCGAAGTTCGAGAAGCCGCTGATGCGGTCCTCCCGGCCCACGGAGGCGACGGTCGTCACGTTGGGAAAAAAGCGCGAGAGGTAGGCCGGGTAGATGAGCGCCTCGTCGTTGTTGGTATCCTCGTTACCGGCGGCGGCGCAGAAGAGCACGTCCGGGTTCTCGTAGATCACCAGGGCGAGTTCGACGGCATTGGCCGAGTAGAGTTCGAAACCCCAGTGGCGGGCCGCCTGTTCCAGTTCCTCGTCGGAGGGCACGGAGGCGGGGTCCATCTCGGCGCGCCGCTCGACGCAGCGCATGATCTGACGGCCGGCGTACCCGATCCACCAGTTCATGCCCCCGCCGAAACTCATGTTCACCACGCCGCAGCCGGTGAGCTGGATATAGCGGCTCATCCGCCGGCCCCGCTCGGTGTTGTATTCGAGGAGCCTCGCGCGGAGCTGGCCCAGCACGGCGTCGTGATCGAACGACTTGGCGTGGAGTTCGTCGATCACCCGGTCTGTGCCCGGTCCGAGGATACGGCGGGATTCCTCGGCGAAGTTCAGCCCGATGGTGTGCAGGCGCGCCTTGGATTCGCTCGCCTCGACGATGATGCCGGCGACGTGCGTGCCGTGGGCGGCCTCCTTGACGAGGTTGAGGAAGTGCTCGTCGTCGAGCCCGCCAAGCGGGCCCATGATATCGGAGAGCGGGTTGGTGTACTCGGCGAGACGAAGCTCGGCCTCCTCGTCGGTGATGCGGCCCTCGGCCCGGTCGTTGTCGATCTTGATGATGCGTGCGATGGCGTCGCGATTCCTTAGATACGCGGTGAGCTGCGCCTCGCGGATCTGGTAGGGCGAGTTGGTCACCGGGCTCCAGCCGTAGACGTCGTCGACGAAGCCGTTGTTGTCGTCGTCCTTGCCCGC